>NZ_JAHBAY010000005.1:300000-590858 GCF_018499875.1 Kineosporia corallincola
CCCGGAGACCGGAAGAACGCAGGCTCCGACCGAGGTCTCGGTCGGCCCGTACTCGTTCACCAGCCGGCCGTCACCCAGCAGCCCGCGCCAGCGCTCCGCGAGGGCCCCCGGCAGCGCCTCGCCGGCCACCACGATCACGCCGGACAGGCCGGCCAGGACGTCGTCCTCCAGTTGCCGGCCAAGCACCTCCAGGTGCCCGGGCGTCAGCTTCAGGAAGCTGAAGGACTCACTGCCGGAACGGTTCAGCGAGGAGACCAGGGCATCGCCGAGGCCGGACAGGTCGACCGACTCCGGCACCACGTGCACCGGCTGCCCGGCCACCAGCGAGGCCCAGACGTTCGGCACCACCAGATCGAACGCGACCGACGAGAACAGCGCCGAGCCACCCGTCCCGCGCAGGGCCAGTCGCGCGACCGCCCAGGACACGTGGTTCGCCAGCCCGCGGTGCGAAACCGCGACTCCCTTGGGCCTTCCGGTCGATCCCGAGGTGAAGATGACATAGGCCAGCTCGTCCGGATCGACGTCGACGGCGGCACGGACGGGCGGGCACCCGGCGATCCCGGCGGCGTCCGCACCGTCGAGAACCACCACCCGGCAGCCCGTACCACCCGAACCGTCCGGGCCTACGAACCGGTCCGCCAGCGACGCCTGTGTCAGCACCGTCCCGGCGCCGGCGGCGGTGAGCATGTACGACACCCGGTCCGCCGGGAAGGCCTGATCCAGCGGGACGAACGCCGCCCCGGCCCTCCACACCGCCAGCAGCGAGGCGATCAGGTCGGGCCCCCGCTCCAGCAGCACCCCGACCACCGAACCGCGCCCCACACCGTTCGCGGCCAGGAAGCCCGCGATCCGTGCGGCCCGCACCTCCAGATCGCCGAAGCCGAGCGCGGAACCCCCGCACCACACCGCGGGCAGGCCGGGCATCCGGGCGGCGACGACCCCGACGGCGGTGGGCACGTTCACCGCCGCCGCCGGCAACGGCGGCACCCCCTCGCCGTGCCGGACGTCCACCGCGAGACCGGGCACCGCCACACGTCCCGAAAGCCCTTCCCGAACCAGTGATTCCAGAGCCGACCGATAGGCGCCACCGAGCCGGGCGGCCGCGTCCGGGGAGAGCACGGCGGTGTCGACGGTGAGCAGGATCTCGCTGCCCCGGGCCGCCACCGCCAGGGCGAACTCCGTGGCTCCCTCCCCCAGGCCGGAACCGGCGTCCACCACGTCGGTGCCGTCGGGCGCCGAGCGGTCCAGGTCGAGGTAGCTGAACCGGGCGTCCAGAAGCCTTCCCTCACCGGCCATCCGCTGGATCTCGGGCATCGGGAACCGGCGGTGCGGCCAGATCTCCGCCTCGGTGCCGAAGGTCCGCCGGATCAGCCCGCCCCAGGTCCCGGGTTCCCGGACGTGCGGGAAGGGCAGGGTGTTCAGGTACATGCCGTAGACCTTCTCCGAGCCCAGCACCTCGGGCCGGCCGCTGCACACCAGACCGGTGTGGAAGGCGGCCCGGTCGGTGAGCCGGCCGAGCACCGCGAGGTGGGCGGCCAGCAGCACGCTCTTCAGCGAGGCGTCGGCCTCGCCGGCCAGGGCCTCCAGGCGCGGGCGCAGGTCGTCGAGCGGGACCCGCACCAGGTGCGTCCCGGCCGGGCCGCCCCAGCCCGGGGGCAGCACGAACCGCTCGTGGCCGGAGACCACACCGGCCCAGAACTCCCGGTCACCGTCGTCGTTCAGCGAATCACGTTCCGCCGCGACGAAATCCGCGTACCGCACGGCGGGAAGCTCGCGCGGCGGCGGGCGTTCGCCGGCCCGCTCGTGCAGATACCCTTCGACCAGCTCCATCAGCAGGGCGCGATGGCTCCAGCCCTCGGTGATCGGGTGGCACACGCTGACCGACATCCACCAGCACTCGTCGCTCTCGACGTGCGCGGTGATCCGCATCAGCGGCGCCTGCCCGAGGTCGAACAGGGTGGCGCGTTCCCGGGCGGTGAACCGGGCCAGGTCGTCGCCTACCCCGGCCGGGTCGAGGTCACGCAGGTCACGCACCTGCACCGGCATCGCCGCGCCGGCGTGCACCAGCTGCATCGGCACCGAGTACCGGTCGAGATCGAAGGAGGTGCGCAGCATCTCGTGCCGTTCCAGCACGGCGTCCGCCGCCCGGCGCAGGGCCTCCACCCGGAACGGCCGGCCGTCCCGCACCCGGAACGACGCGGTGTTGTGATAGCGGTTGCGGGTCTCGTCGGCCAGCATCTCGACCAGCATGCCGAGTTGCACCTGCGCCAGCGGGTAGGCGTCGGTCAGGCCGCCGGGCAGCAGGGCCCGGTCGTCGTCGCCGATCAGCGAGAACGGCTCCACACCGGGGTTCTCGGTGACCGGAGCGCCCGGGGCCAGGGTGGCCGCCAGGGCCCGCACCGTGCGCTGCTCGAACACGTCCTTCACCTGGGCCGGCAGACCGGCCGCCCGCAGCGCGCCGACCAGGGCGATGGCCCGGATCGAGTGGCCGCCCACGGCGAAGAAGCTGTCGTCCACGCTCACCCGGTCCAGTTCCAGCACCTGGCACCAGATCCGGGCGATCAGTTCCTCCTGGGGCCCTTCGGGCGCCACGAAAGCCCGCGCGGACTCCCCGGCTCCGCCGACCGGGGGCAGGGCCGTGCGGTCCACCTTGCCGTTGCGGTTCAGCGGCAGGGTCTCCAGCCGCACGAACACCGCGGGCACCAGGTACTCCGGCAGCCGCTCCCGGCAGTACGCCCCGGCGTCCGTGGCGTCACCGGTGACGTAGCAGACCAGCCGGGCGTCCGAACCCTCACCGTCGACCACCACCACGGCCTCGTCCACCCCGGGGCAGTCCCGCACCACGGCCGCGACCTCGCCCGGCTCGATCCGGTAGCCGCGCACCTTGACCTGGTCGTCCACCCGGCCGAGGAAGTCGGCGACGCCGGCCGTCGCCAGCCGGGACGGATCACCGCCCACCGGGGGCCGTTCCACCCAGCGCACCCGGTCACCGGTGCGGTACATCCGCGCGCCGCCACCGGCGAACGGGTCGGGCAGGAAGCGCTCGGCGGTGAGCGCGGCCCGGCCGACGTAGCCCCGCGCCACGCCGACGCCGCCGACGTACAGCTCACCGGGCACCCCGGTCGTCACCGGCGCGAGACCGGCGTCCAGCACGTACATCCGGGTGCCGGGCAGCGGACGGCCGATCGGCACCACGCCCTCTCCCTGCGGCCCGGACACCGGCAGCACGCAGGCCCCCACCGAGGTCTCGGTCGGCCCGTACTCGTTCACCAGCCGGCCGTCACCCAGCAGGCCACGCCAGCGCTCCGCGAGGGCCCCCGGCAGCGCCTCACCGGCCACCACCACGACCCCGGCCAGACCGGCCAGGACGCCGTCCTCCAGCTGACGGCCGAGCACCTCCAGGTGCCCGGGCGTCAGTTTCAGGAAGCTGAACCCGGACGACCTCGCCGTCCTCAGGGAATTCACCAGGGCGGCACCGAGTTCGGACAGGTCCACCGACTCGGGCACCACGTGCACGGGCTGCCCGGTGGTCAGCGGCGCCCAGACGTTCGGCACCACCAGATCGAAGGCGACCGACGAGAACAGCGCCGAGCCACCGGTGCCGCGCATCGCCAGTTCGGCGGCCGCCCAGGCCACGTGGTTCGCCAGGCCGCGGTGCGAAACCGCGACCCCCTTGGGGGTTCCGGTCGAGCCCGAGGTGAAGATGACGTAGGCCAGCTCGTCCGGGTCGAGATCGACGGCGACGTGATCCGTTGCGCAGGAGGACATCTCGTCACCGTCGACCAGAGCGACCGGCACCTCGTGGAACCGCCCGGCCAGGGAGGTCCGGGTGAGCACCGTCCGCGCCCCGGCAGCTGACAACATGAGAGCCGTCCGGTCGTCCGGGAAGGCCTGGTCCAGCGGCACGAAGGCGGCCCCGGCGCGCCAGACCCCGAGCAGCGCGGCGATCAGGTCGGGCCCCCGCTCCAGCAGCACCCCGACCACATCGCCACGAACGACCCCCTGCGCCGCCAGGAGATTCGCGATCCGTGACGCCCGGGCGTCCAGCCCGGCGAAGTCCAGGGCCTGGTCACCACAGCGCACCGCGACGGCCCGGGGCCGCCGCGCGGCCGTGGCCGCGAACGCCGCGGGAACGCAGACCGCGGCACCGGCCAGCGGCGGCACGCCGGTGCCCCAGTCCGTGGCCCGCACCGGCACGCCGACCAGGCCGTCGGGGCCCTCGGTCACCAGAGCCTCCAGCACGCCGCGATAGAGGTCACCGAGGGCGGCCAGCCGGGCCGCCTCGACGTACCGGGCCTGCGCGGTGAGCACGAGGAACCCGGCGCGGGTCGAGACCCCGAGCGGGAACTCGGTGGGGCTGTCGTCGATGGTGGCGGCGTAGTCGATCACCTCGGTGTCGACCTGGCGGAAGTCCTGGTAGCTGAACCGGACGTCGAGCATGCGCCGGCCACCGTTGAACTCGCGCTGCATGACGCCCATCGGGAACCGCCGGTGCGGCCACAGCCCCAGCTCGGTGGCGAACACCTGCCGCAGCAGGTCGTCCCAGGTGCGGGCGGCGTCACGGCGGAACGGGAAGGGCAGCGGGTTGAGATACACCCCGGCCACCCGCTCGGCGCCCCGGGCCTCCGGGCGGGCGTTGGTCACCAGCCCGGAGCAGAAGGCGTCCTCGTCGGTGATCCGGCTCATCACGGCCAGGTGTGCCGACAGCATCACGGTTTTCAGCGACACCCCGGTACGGGCGGCGATCCGGCGCAGCTCCGGTTCCAGGTCACGGTAGGGCACCCAGGTACGGTTCACCCCGGCGGCATCGGGCGAACCGGCCCACGCGGCGGGCAGGTTCAGCCGCTCGTGGTTCGCGACCACGTCCTCCCAGTAGGCCCGGTCGTCCTCGCCCCCCAGCGACTCCAGCTCGGCGGCGACGAAGTCGGCGTAGCGCACGGCCGCGGCCTCCGGCTCGGTGACCGGCTCCCCGTCGCGCACCTGCCGGTAGACCGAGACCAGCTCCATCAGCAGCGAATGATGGCTCCAGCCCTCAAGAACCGCGTGGCACTCGGTGAGGGTCAGCCACCAGCCGCCCTCCCCGGGCGTCTCGTGCGCGAAGAACCGCACCAGTGGCGGCTTCGTCAGGTCGAACAGCACGGCCCGCTCCCGGGCCATGAAGGCACGCAGCGTGCTCTCCCGCTCCGGCCGGTCCTGGGCGGGCAGGGTCTGCCGCCCCACCTGGGCCTGCGCCGTGGCGTGCACCAGCTGCATCGGCACCGAGTAGCGGTCGAGTTCGAAGGACGTGCGCAGGATCTCGTGCCGCTCCAGCACGTGCTCCACCGCCGCGCGGAAGGCGTCCCAGGAGAAGTCCTGGTCGTCGAGGATCCGGAAGCAGGTGGAGTTGTGATATACCCGGCGGCCGGTGTCGGCGAGCATCTCGACCACCATGCCGAGCTGCACCTGCGCCAGCGGGTAGGCGTCGGTCAGGCCGTCCGGCAGCAGGGCCCGGTCCTCCGCACCGATCAGCGCGAACCGCTCGACGGCCGCGCCCGGGGCGGAACCGGCCGTCCCGCCGAGGAACTCGGCCAGACGGGCTACCGACCCGTGCTCGAACACGTCCCGCACGCTCACCGTGACGCCGCTCTCGCGCAGCGCGCCGACCAGGGCGACGGCGGCGATCGAGTCGCCGCCGAGCTCGAAGAACCCGTCGTCCACGCCGACCCGGTCCACGCCCAGCACCGTCAGCCAGGCCCCGGCGATCCGCTCCTCTAGCGCGGTGCGGGGCGCCACGTACTCCTGGGCGGCCGCGAGCGCGGCGCGGCCGGGGGCGGGCAGCGCGGCCCTGTCGACCTTGCCGTTGGTGGTCAGCGGGATCCGGCCGAGGGGCACGAACGCGCTGGGCACCATGTAGGACGGCAGCTGCCGGGCCAGCAGGGTGCGCAGGTCGCCCGGGTCGGGGGCGGTGCCGTCGGTGGGCACGACGTAGGCGACGATGCGCAGTTCGCCGGGGGTGTCCTCGCGCACCAGCACCACCGCGTCGCGCACCGTGGGATGGGTGACCAGCACGGAGCGGATCTCGCCGGGCTCGATCCGGAATCCGCGCACCTTGACCTGGTCGTCGGAGCGGCCGAGGAACTCCAGGCGGCCGTCCGGGCGGCGGCGGGCCAGGTCGCCGGAGCGGTAGAGCCGGGCGCCGCACGGGCCGAACGGGTCGGGCACGAAGCGCTGCGCGGTCAGGTCCGGCCGGCCCAGGTAGCCGCGGGCGACGCCGGGCCCGGACACGTGGATCTCGCCCGGCACCCCGAGCGGGACCAGCTGACCGGCGGCGTCGAGCAGGTAGACGCCGGTGTCGTCGAGGGGGTGGCCGATCGGGTTGCCGGCCTCGGGGGCCAGGTCCGAGCCGGTCACCCGGTGATAGGTGGTGTGCACGGTGGTCTCGGTGATGCCGTACATGTTGACCAGCTCGGTGCGGTCCAGGCCGCGCCGGGCCACCCAGGGGGCCAGGTCGGGCACGGTCAGTTTCTCGCCGCCGAAGATGACTACGCGCAGGGCGAGTTCGTCGATGCGGGGGTCGCCGGCGGCGGCCAGGTCGACGAGACCGCGGAAGGCGGAGGGGGTCTGGTTGAGCACGGTGACCCGGTGGCGCAGCAGCAGGGCGAGGAAGTCCTCGGGGGAACGCCGCTCCTCGTGGGTGACCACGACCAGGGTGCCGCCCCAGGCCAGGGATCCCCACAGTTCCCAGGCCGAGAAGTCGAAGGCGTAGGAGTGCGACAGCGCCCAGACGTCGCCGGGCCCGAAGTCGTAGTGCCGCTGCGCGGTGGTGAGCAGCCGGTGCAGGTTGGCGTGGGTCAGGGCGACGCCCTTGGGCCGGCCGGTGGAGCCGGAGGTGTAGATGACATAGATCAGGTGGCCGGGCTCGTTCACCGGTTCCGGGTCGGTCTCCGGCTGCCCGGCCAGCTGTTCCTGGTCGCGGTCGAGCACGATGGTCGCGCCCTGGTGCACCGGCTCGATCAGGCCGGCGTGCCGGCTGGTGGTGATCACCAGGGCGGTGGCCGAGTCGGCGATCATGTAGGCCAGCCGGTCGGCCGGGTGGGCCGGGTCGAGGGGCAGGTAGGCGGCGCCGGACTTGAGAATGCCCAGGAGTGAGGGCAGCAGGTCGGGCCCGTGCTCCAGGCAGAGGCCGACCGGGGTCTCCACGGCGACGCCGCGTGAGCGCAGCAGGTGCGCGATCCGGTTGGCGCGGGCGTTCAGCCCGGCGTAGGTGAGCTCGCTGTCGCCGCTGATCACGGCCACGGCGTCGGGGGTGAGCGCGGCCTGTCGCTCGAACACCCCGACAATGGTGGACGTCTGCGAGGGTGCGGTCAGGGGGGCGGGGGCGGCCAGGGCGAGTTCGTCGTCGTCCAGCAGCGCCAGGCCGGACACCGGGGCCAGCGGGTCGGCGGTGACCTGTTCCAGCAGCCGCACCAGGTGGCGGGTCATCCGGGTGACGGTGGCCCGGTCGAACAGGGCGGTGACGTACTCCAGCGAGCCGCTCAGCCCACCGTCCGGGGTCTGGGTGATCTGGAGGGTGAGGTCGAAACGGGAGACCCGGGAGGTGTTCTCCAGGGGTGTGGCGTCGAGGCCGGGCAGCGCGAAGGCGTCGTGCCGGGACTCGTGCATGGTGAAGGCGACCTGGAACAGCGGGGTGCGGGAGAGGTCACGGACCGGCTGGAGCTCGTCGACCAGCCGGGCGAACGGCACCGCCTGGTGGTCGAAGGCGCCGAGCACGGTGGTGCGGGCCCGGGTGAGCAGCTCCCCGAAACCCGGGTCGCCCTGCCACCGGGCCCGCATCACCAGGCTGTTGATGGCGTAGCCGATCAGCTCCTGCTGCTCGGGCCGGCCGCGGCCGGACATCACGGTGCCGACCGGGATGTCGCGGCTGCCGGTGTATCTGGACAGCAGCGTCTGGAATCCGCTGAGCAGCACCATGAACGGGGTGGCGTCGTAGCGGCGGCCGAGGTCGGCGACGCGCTGCGACAGCCCGGTGCCGAGGTCGAACCGCACCGCGTCGCCGTCGCTGCTGCGCACCGCCGGGCGGGGCCGGTCGGTGGGCAGCGCGAGGGTGCCGATACCGTCGAGTTCACCACGCCAGTAAGACATCTGGCGCTCCAGCCCCGGGCCGTCGAGGAAGGCGCGCTCGTGCGCGGCGTGGTCGGCGTACTGCACCGGCAGCGGCGGCAGCGTGCCACCGCCGTAGAGCATGCCGAGCTCCTGGGCGAACTGCCGCACCGACCAGGCGTCGCAGGCGATGTGGTGGAACACCACGACCAGCACGTGGTCGGTGGCAGTGAGCCGGATCAGCCGGGCCCGCAGCGGCCACTGCCGCTCCAGGTCGAACGGCCGGCCGGGTTCGCGCCGGGCGATGCCGAGGGCGGTCTCCTCGCGGCGCCCGGCCGGCAGCCCGGACACGTCGTCCACCGGCAGTTCCAGCTCGGCGGGGGCGTCGACCACCTGCACCGGGGCGGTGCCGTCGAGCAGGTAGCGGGTGCGCAGCACCTCGTGCCGCCCGACGATGGCCGACAGCGCCCGGCGCAGCCGCGGGGCGTCCAGCGGACCGGCCAGCCGCACCGCGAGAGGGACTACGTACTCCCAGCTCTCGGGTTCCAGCCGGCTGAGGAACCACATCTGCTGCTGCCCGGCCGACAGCACCAGCGGGCGCTCCCGGTCGGCCCGGACGATCTCGTCCCGCTCGACCCGCAGACCACCCAGCCGCCGGCGCAGCAGTTCCTGCCGGGCGGCGTCGACCGCCGCACCGGCCGTGCCGGCCCCCGTGCCGACCTTCTCGATCTCGTCCGTGCTCATGTCCCCCGCCTTCGGCGCGTCTGGATGGTGGGCTGAAAGCGTCAGGCCTGCGCGGCCATCCGCTCCCGCAGGCTGCGGGGGCGCATGTCGGTCCAGACCTCGGTGATCCGGTTCAGGCACTCGTCCTTGGGGCCCTGCGTGCCCTCGGCGTGCCAGCCGTCCGGAAGGTCCTGCCCGGCGGGCCAGATCGAGTACTGCTCCTCGTCGTTCAGCACCACGCGGTAGATCCGGTCGTCGGTGGTCTCGTCGTTCATCGGTCTCTCCTCGGGCTCAGGTCGATGCCGTACAGGCTGTGCAACCAGGGTCGGGGGCCCGGCTATATCTCACCTATATCGAGGCTCGGCAACCCCAAAACGCACGGACGGCGCCGGGATCCGAGGATCCCGGCGCCGTCCTACCCCCGGAACGGGTTATTCGCGCAGACCGGCCCTGCGTCCCGCCGGGCCGCGACCGGCGGCCAGCGCCGGCACCACCGCCCCGAGCACGGCCAGCACCAGCCCGGTCAGGGCGATGCCGGCCACCGGCGTCCAGGGAATCTCGATCGAGGTGGTGCCGAACATGCCGCCGAGCGCCACCCGCAGCCCGGCCAGGTTGAGGGCCGAGGCGACCAGCGCCAGGATCACCCCGATCAGGCCGACCAGCAGCGACTCCCCGGCGAACACCCCGAGCACCTGACGCGGGGTGGCCCCGGCCATCCGCAGCACGGCCAGGTCGCGGCGCCGGTCGGCGGTGGCCATCAGCAGGGTGTTGAGCACCGCGATGAAGCAGAACAGCACCACGATCACCGCGACCGACCGCTGCCGGACCTCGATCAGGTGCCGGGCCGCGGCGTCCTCGGTCACCTGGAACTCGGCGGTGGGCTGCACCTTCAGCCCGGCCGTGCCGGCCAGCGCGCCGAGCGCGGCCCGCACCTGATCGGCGTCCGTGCCGCGCGGCGGCACCAGGTAGGCGCGGCGGGCCATGCCGTTCGAGGCGAACGCCGTGGTGTTCGCGTAATCGGCCGACAGGTAACCGATGTCGTCACCGCGCAGCGCCTCGTAGACGCCGATCACCTTCAGCCGCTGGGTGTTGCCGACGCCGAGGTTCATCTCGACGCTCTCGCCGAGCCGGTAGTTCCAGACCTCGGGCACGACGACCGTGGCGGCGTCCAGCCCCTCGGCGCTGCCGGCCACCATCGGCAGCCTCATCACGTCGGTGAGCGCACCGCCGTAGATCACCTCGGCCTCGTTCTCGTCCCACTCGCCCTCGTCCTGGGTGTACACGGTGGTGTGCACCGGGGCCACGATCCGCGCACCGGGCAGCTTCTCCTGCATGCGGTCGATGTCGCCGAGACTGATGCCCGGGGCTCCGTCGGGGGCGATCGTGAAGGGCGCGGTGACCCGGTTGCGCACGCCGTTGTCGCGGGCCAGGCCGACCGAGGCGGTGGCGCCCAGCAGCGAGGTGGCGATGCCGACGGTGAGCAGCACCGGCGCGGCGGTGGCGGCGGTGCGGCGCCGGGCGGTGAGGGTGCTCTGGCGCACCAGCATCGGCCCGGCGTGCCGGGACCCGGCCAGGGGACGCATCAGCACCCGGGTGAGCGGGCCGACCGCGACCGGGGCCAGCAGTGCGAACGCGATCACCGGCACCAGCAGCAGGGGCACATAGTTGTTGGGCGACAGGGTGATCCGCGGATCGAGCCAGCCGATCCACACCACCACCCCGAGCGCGGTGGCCAGCGCCAGGCCGCCGACCACGCGGCGCCCGTTCTGGCCGGCCGTGTCGTCGGTGTCGGCCTCACGCAGCGCCTCCAGCGGGCGGATCCGCGAGGCCCGGCCGGCGGCCACCACCACGCCGAGCACCGCCATCAGCACCCCGCAGGCGAACGCCGCGACCAGCGGCAGCACCACCAGCGTCAGGTAGGGGCCGTGGATGCCGAAGCCCTCCGGCGAGACCCCGAGCCGGTGCAGCCATCCGGCCAGGACGTTCGCACCGGCCAGGCCCAGCGCGCAGCCGGCCAGCGAGGCACCGGCACCGACCAGCACGGCCTCCCCCAGCACCATCCGGCGCACCTGCCGGCCGGTGGCGCCGACGGCGCGCAGCAGGGCGATCTCGCGGCGGCGCTGCACCACGGTGAAGGCGAAGGTGGAGGCCACCACGAACACCGCGGTCACCCCGGCGACGCTGGCCATCACCGGCAGCAGGGTCACGGTGTTGTCGATGTCTTCCAGGTCCTGTGCCCGGCTGTCGTCGAGGATGTGCCTGCGCTCGCCGGTGAGCACCTGGGCCCGGTCGCCGGTGACCTGCCGCACCCGCTCCAGCGTGGCGGTGGGCACCACGGCCTGGATCCGCGGCGAGATGCGGGCTGCCTCGGCGGCGCTGAAGAACACCGCGTCCTCGTAGCCCACGTCGTTCGTGATGCCGCTGACCGTATAGGTGTTCGCGCCGTCGGCGGTCCACACCCCCACCCGGTCACCGACGTCCAGGCCGGTCGCCCGGGGGACGACGATCTGGCCGTTCCCGGCCGGCGCCGCGCCGGACTCCAGGTCGTAGCCGCCGTAGCGAGCCACCTCCCACGGGTGGCCCAGGCCGTTCTCCGGGCCGCCGGCGATGCGGGCCTCGAAGCTGCGGTCGACCGCGACCGGCCCGGTCTCCCGCAGGTCGGTGAGCAACGCCGGGTCCACCCCCTGCGCCTCCTCCAGCGAGCGCTGATGCAGGTCGTGCTGCACCGGGTTCCAGGACGGGTCGGTGGCGAACACCACGGCCGGGGCGGAGGCGAAGCGTTCCGGGGCGCGGTCGGGCCGTGACGCGGTGGCGCACAGCAGAAGGCCGACGGCGGCGATCTGGGCCACGCCCAGGACGAGGGCCAGCACGCTGCCGCTGAACCCGACCCAGCGGGCGCGCAGGGTCTGTGCGGCGACGGTCAGCACCGGTCCGACTCCAGACCCGTCATCCGGGCCGCCACCTGCGCGGCGGTCGGTTCGGTCAGTTCGCCCACCAGCCGGCCGTCGGCGAGGAACACCACCCGGTCGGCGTGCGCGGCGACCACCGGGTCGTGGGTGACCATCACGATGCTGTGCAGGCCGCCGCCGGGCGCCCCGAGCAGGTCGCGCAGGGTGGTCAGCAGTTCCCGGCCGGTGGTGGCGTCGAGGGCACCGGTCGGCTCGTCGGCGAACAGCACGGCCGGGCGGGCCACCAGGGCCCGGGCGATCGCGACCCGCTGCTGCTGGCCGCCGGAGAGCTGGTTGGGCCGGTGCCCGGCCCGGTCGGCCAGGCCGACGTCGGCCAGCGCCCGGGCCACCAGGTCGCGGTCGGGGCGGCGGCCGGCCAGGCGCAGCGGCAGTTCGACGTTCTGCGCGGCGGTGAGCGAGGGCAGCAGGTTGAACGCCTGGAAGACGAAACCGATGTGGTCGCGCCGCAGAAGGGTGAGGGCGGTCTCGTCGAGGCCGGTCAGGTCGGTGCCGCCGACCACCACCCGGCCGGAGTCGGGCCGGTCCAGCCCGGCCGCGCACTGGAGCAGGGTGGACTTGCCGGAGCCGGACGGCCCCATGATCGCGGTGAAGGCGCCCACCGGGAAGGTGATGCTGACCCCGTCCAGGGCCCGCACCTCGGTGCCCCCGGTGCGGTAGGTGCGGGTCAGGCCGGTGATCTGCACGGCCTCCGGCCGCCCGGAGCCGGAGGCCGGCTCCCACTGTTCCTGCACGCGGACCTCGGTGCTGACGTCCACGTCGCTGCTCTTGCCTCGCATGGTTCCCCCCACTGTTCGTTGGTCCTCAGTCGCGGTACCCGACCTCGACGCTGCCGGCGTCCACGGTGGCCGTGATCGTCGCCTCGGCGTCCGGGTCGGGGGTGAAACCCACTGTCGCCTCCTGGGAATCGGAGTGCGCCACGACCGCGTAGGCGCCGCTCGGCACCAGCACCGAGACGTCCCCGGCGCTGGTCACCGCCCGCACCCGCCGCGGTGGTGACGCGTAGCTCAGCTCCGCGTCACCGGCCTGGGCCTCGACGTCGGTGCTGGTGGCGTTCAGATCGTCACCGCTGATGCTGCCCTTCTGGGTGCGGGCGTGGATGCTGCCGCCCACCCCGGACAACTCGATGTCGCCGGCGCTGCTGCTGAGCCGGACGTCGCCGCCGACGCCGGTGACGCTGAGCGTGCCCGCCTCGGTTTTCGCCTCGACGTCGGCACCGGCCGGGACCTGGATCTCGAAATCGGCCGAGCAGTCGTCGATCCCGGCCACCCCGCCCTCGGGACAGCGGACGTCGAGGTGCAGGACGTCGCCCTGCCAGTGCTGCTCGACCCGGGGCCGGGCCCCGATCGACCAGGTGGTCCGGCGGGACAGGGTGACCTGGCCGTCCGGGCCGTCGGTCACGGTGGCGTCGCCGGCGTTGGAGTCCACCACCACCTTGCTGACCGGGTGGGTGAGGGTGGCGTCGTCCTCGCCGTGCTGGGCCGGGACGGCGGCACCGGCGAACACCCGGCCGACCGACACCAGCACGATCACGGTGGCCACGGCCCCCGCCGCCAGCCAGACCGCGCGCAGTTGCATGTTCATGGCCGTCCCCCGCCGCTCGCCCGGTCGGTGGGGTCCTCCACGCCCAGGTACCGCAGCACTGCGAGCACCCGGCGGTGGTCCTCCTCGCCCCCGGTGATGTCCAGTTTCGTGAAGATCGCGTTGATGTGCTTGGCCACCGCGCTCTCGCTGATCGACAGCGCGCCGGCGATACCGGAGTTGGACCGGCCCTGGGCCATCACCTCGAGCACCTCGCGCTCGCGGGGCGAGAGCCGCTCGATCGGGCTGCGGCGGCGCAGCAGCAGCTGCGACACCACCTCCGGATCGAGCGCGGTGCCGCCGCCCGCCACCCGGCGCACCGCGTCGATGAACTCCTGGACGTCGGCCACCCGGTCCTTCAGCAGGTAGCCGACGCGTTCGGTGCCGGTGGCGAGCAGCTCGTTGGCGTAGCGTTCCTCCACGCTCTGGGAGAGCACGACGATGGCGACACCCGGCTGCTCGCGGCGGATCCGGATCGCGGCCCGCAGCCCGTCGTCGGTCAGGTCGGGCGGCATCCGCACGTCGATGACGGCCAGGTCGGGCGGGTCCTGGGCGACCGAGGCGACCAGCGCGTCGGCGTCGCCCACGGCGGCCGTCACCGACAGCCCGTTCATCTCCAGCAGTCTGGCCAGGCCCTCGCGCAGCAGCACCGAGTCCTCGGCGATCAGAACGCGCACGGCAACTCCGCGGTGATCGTGGTCGGTCCCCCGGCGGGGCTGTCGATGCGCAGCGTGCCGTCCACCGAGGCGACCCGGTCGGTCAGCCCCTTCAGGCCGCTGCCGCCGCCGACCCGGGCCCCGCCCACGCCGTCGTCGGTGACCTGCACCCGCAGTACCCCGTCGGCCTCATGCACGGCGATGTCGACGGTGGTGGCACCGGAGTGCCGCACGGCGTTGGTCAGGGTCTCGGCGACGACGAAGTAGGCGACCGCCTCCAGGGCGATCGGCGGGCGCTGCTCGGGCAGGTCGACCTCCAGCCGCACCGGCACGGCCGAGCGGGCGGCGATGCCGGACAGCGCGGCGTCGAGGCCACGGTCGTCGAGCACCGCCGGGTACAGCCCGCGCACCAGGTCACGCAGCTCCGACAGCACCAGCTTGGCCTCCTCGTGGGCGTCCTGCACCGCCAGCTTCGCGCCCTCGGGCAGGTCGGGGTGGGCGGTGCGCAGGATGCCGAGGTTCATCGCCAGCGACATCAGCCGCTGCTGGACGCCGTCGTGCAGGTCGCGCTCGATGCGGCGGCGCTCGGCGTCGGCGGCGCTGACGGCGGCGGCCCGGCCGGCCCCGACCGCGGTGAGCCGCTGCCCCAGCTGGATGCGGCGGTTGACGCCCAGCAGCGCCTGCGCGGCGCGGGAGTCGGCCTCGGCCAGCCCGGCGGCCAGCAGCGGGGTGGCCAGCAGGATCACGACGCCGGCCAGGCAGAACCCGATCTGGGTGACGGCCAGGTGCAGGTCGGTGCCGAACGGTCCGCCGGACGGCAGCGACCAGCCGTAGGACGGCAGCAGTGTGAGTGCCACGCCCGCCACCCAGCCCAGCCCCACCAGCAGGGCGCCGGCGCCGGAGGCCGCGGCCAGCAGGTGGTAGCCGGTCTGTCGCCAGAAGCCCTCCGAGCGCAGGTCGGTGAGCCGCCGGCCGAACCATCCCCGTTCGGCGTAGTCGGGCCGGTCGGGCGGGATCGGCACGCCGCGGAACGCCAGGTGCCGGGAACGTTGCAGATCGGTCAGGACCCGCACGAGGAACAGCAGCAGCCCCGACGCCACCAGCCCGCCGACCACGCTCACCGCGAGCGTGGCGGCCAGGGTGATCAGGACGAGCACCCCGGCCGCCCCGGCGATCCCCAGCGGCACGTTGACGCAGAGATAGGCGGTGTCGAGCCAGGCCTGACGGCTGACCGGGCCGCGCGCCACGGCGAGGGCGGCCTGCCGGCCGCTCACCGTGCGCACTTCCCCCTCATCCATGCGTCGACCGTAGGCAACCCCGGCGGTGACCCGCGAGTACCCCAGCACCCGTTTCCGCCCTGTACCCAGCTCCACCCCTGTTCCGGCTCGGCCTTCACCCGGGCCTTCATTCAGACCTTCACTCGAGCCTTCATTCAGGCAGGCCTACGGCGTCCCGGCGGCGGTCCGGGCGGCCGTCAGGTCCACCACCGGCCGCGAGGACGGCTCGGCCATCGCCACCGCGATCCGCCGGGGGCCGGTGAACGGTTCCCGGCCGTGCGCGGCCGCCATGTTGTCCACCACCAGCACGTCGCCCTGCCGCCAGTCGAAGCGGGTGGACGCCTGGCGGTAGCAGGCGCGCAGGTGGTCCATCACGTCGTCCGGGATGCGCCCGCCGTCGCCGAAGTAGGTGTTGGTCGGCAGGTCCGGCTCGTCGAAGATGCCCAGCAGTCCCTCCCGCACCTCGGCGGCGAGGGTGCCGACGTGGAAGAACGTGGCGTGGTTGAACCACACCGGCTCACCAGTCACCGGGTGCGTGTGGACGGCGTCCCGGACCGCGGTCGTGCGCAGTCCGTCGTCCCCCAGCCACTCCGATCGCATGCCCCGGTCCCGGCAGTACCGCTCGACCCGGGAGCGGTCGCCGGTGCCGAACAGCTCGCGCCAGGGCACCCCGAACCCGGGACGGAAGTTGCGCACCACCCGCCAGCGGCGGCGGGTGAACTCCTCGCGCACCGACTCGTCGACCGTGCGCCAGACCCGCCGGATGTCGGCCAGCGGCGTGGCGCCCTGGGTGAGCGGCTCACGCAGGCAGTGGAAGAACAGCGTGCGCGGCCACACGGCCTGGTACGAGTTCTCGTTGTGCAGGAAGATCTCCTCGGCCGGCGGGTAGTCGGTCGAGGTGTAGATGTCGCCCTTGATGCTGTGCCGCGGCGAGGACCGCTCGGCGTAGGTGAGCGGGTCGTCGCCCGACACCGCCCGCACCACGTCGGCGAAACCGTCCACCCCGCCGATCGCGAACCCGCGCAGCAGCACCGCCCCGCGCTCGGCCAGATCGCGCCGCAGCGCCGGGCGGTCCTTCGAGATGCGTTCCAGCACGGACGTTCCCGACCCGTCGTCCTCGAACAGGGCGGGCAGCAGGTCCTGGCTCATCGTCGTCCCCCGTTCAGTCCGACATCGCGACGAGAACCCGCCGCGGCCCGGTGAACGATCGCCGGCCGTGCCCGACCGAGATGTTGTCGATGAGCATCAGGTCGCCGGTGTTCCAGTCCACGTCGACGGCGGCCTCCAGACCGCGGTCGCGCACCTGGATCGCGTACTCCCCCGGGATCGGGCTGCCGTCGGCGAACCTGACCGACTGCGGCAGCTCGTCCTCCGGCATGATCTTCGCCAGCGCCGCGGCGGTCTCGTCGCCGAGGGCGGCGGCGTGCCACTGGTCGGACTGGTTGAACCACACCTCGTTCTGGTTCACCGGGTGCTTGATCGTGGCCGGGCGCACCATGTCGACCCGCAGGCCGCCGTCGCCCTTCCACTCCCAGGTGGCGCCGGAGGCGGTGAGCAGCTCCTGCACCTGGTCCCGGTCGGTGGACTCGAAGGTGGCCTGCCAGCTCTTGCCCAGGCCCAGCCCGTCGTGCAGGTTCTGGGTGTAGCGCACACCGCCGGCGAACGCGTCGCGCACCTCGTCGTCGAGGGCCTCCAGCCAGGCGGTGCCGTCCACGATCGGGGTGGCGCCACCGGTGGCCGGCGCGACCTCGCAGAAGAACATCAGCCGGGCCGGCCAGCTGGCCGCGTAGGACAGCTCGTTGTGCATGGAAATGGTGTATTCGGGCGGGTACTCGGTGGAGGTGTAGACGTTCTTGCCCACCTTGGTGCGCGGCGAGTTGCCGTGCACGTAGGCCAGGCGGTTGGGCAGCAGCAGGTCGATGGCGCTCTCCAGGGTGCCGGGGGTGACCCCGAAACCGCGGAACACCAGCGCCTTGTGCTCGGTCAGCAGGGAGTCCAGCGCGGCCTCGGCGCGCAGGTACTCGACCAGACCCGCGGCGGTGGCGGGCGCGCGGACGGTGCCGGGCGTGATCTCCAGTGGTTGCCAGCTCATGATCGGTGAACTGCCTTTCTCTGAGCGCGGTCTCCGGTGGTGCACGACGGTGTCACGGGGGTCTATACGTTTCCGATACTCAGCGGCTGTGCCGGCCACCGGCCAGGTGCCGGCCCCTGCTCCTGCGGCGGCCGGCGCGGGGGCCGAACACCAGCGCGGCGACGGCGGCCAGGCCGGCCATGACCGCCGAGAAGACCAGCATCGCGGTGCGGGTTCCGGCCTCCTGCAACAGATATCCGGCCCCGAGCGCCCCGAAGGCGCTGAAGCCGGAGACCATCAGGAACACCACACTGCCGACCCGGCCCTGCAACCGGTCGGGGGTGACCCGCATCTGGTGCACGGTGCCGGCCACGGTGACCGACGCGCCGATCCCGGACATCAGCGCGAACAGGCCACCCAGCAGCCAGGCGTCGCGGGTGAGGGCCATGCCGGGCAGCACCAGGGCCCAGACCAGGTAGGTGACCACCATGATCCGTTCCATCCCGGCGCGCTGGATCCAGCGGCCGCCGGCCAGGGCGCCGAGCAGGCCGCCGACGCCACCGGCGGCCAGGATCAGGCTGACCGAGACCGGCGACCGCCCGGTGTCTTTCGCGATGAACTGGAGAGCCAGGATGATGCCCTGGAAGATCATGTTGCTGACGGCCACGAGCACCAGGGCGATCCGCAGGTCGCGCTCGCGCCACACCCAGGCCAGCCCTTCGCGCACCTCGGCCCACGGGGAACGGCGGGTCTTACCGGCCGGGTGCGGTGGCGGGGGCATCGGCCCGCGCAGCAGCAGGATGCTGATCAGCGAGAACAGGTAGAGGGCCGCGCTGCACGCGAACGGCGCCCAGCGCGTCAGCTCGTACAGGGCGCCGCCGGCCGGGTGCCCGCCGAGCGCGGCCGCGCGCGCCCTGGCCTCGTTGCGGGCCAGGGCGCTCGGCAGTTGCTTCCTGGGGACGACGAAACGGACCGCCCCGCGCTCGCTCAGCGTGTAGAACACCGTGAAGGTACCCTGCACGAAGGCCACGACGGCGAGGTGCCACAGCCACACGTGCCCGAGCACCAGCGCGAGCGCCACCGAGCCGATACCGGCCAGGCGCACCAGGTCGGCCACGATCATCACCCGGCGCCGGTCCCAGCGGTCCACGAGCACCCCGGCCGGCAGCTGCACCAGCAACTGGGGCAGCAGCGCGGCGAACGCGACCAGACCGGCCAGGCCCTTGGCGTAACCCTCGTAGATCACCACGAAGGTGAAGGGCGCGGCGCTGAACCGCTCGGCCAGCACCGCCGCCCCGGAACCGGCCCACATCAGCAGGAACTGGCGGTTGCGGCCGAGCGGGATCTCCTCCTGGTTCTCGTCGTCCCTGCCGTCCTTGCCGCCGGACGGGCGGGCGGCGGGCTCGGCCAGGGTCACCGGGACCCGGCCAGGCACCACTCCAGCACCGCCATCGCGCTGTACAGCTTGTTGCCGGCCTGCTCGAAGGCGATGCTGTGCGGGCCGTCCAGCACCCCGGCGGTCACCTCCTCGCCACGGTGAGCCGGAAGGTCGTGCAGGAAAACGGCTTCCGGGCTTCCGTCCCACAGCTGCGGGCCCACCCGGAACGGCTCGAACAGCCGCCGCCAGTGCGGGTCGGGCTTGCTGGTGCCGGTGGTCTGCCAGCGGGTGGTGTACACCACGTCGTACCCCGTGGCCAGGTCGTGCAGGTCGTGTCGCTGGGTGACACCGTCACCGGTGACCAGCTCGTCCGGCACCCCGTAGCCGGGTGGGGTGCGCAGGTCGAGCAGGGTGCCGGGGAACCGGGGCAGGGCCCGGGCCAGGGCGGCCGCGGTGTTGTTGCCCTCGCCCAGGTAGAGCACGCGCAGCCCGTCGATCCGGCCGAAATGCCGCAGCAGCGTGGTCAGGTCGGTCAGGGCCTGGGTCGGGTGCTCCTCGGTGGTCATCGCGTTCACCACGCCCATCCGGTGCTGCCCGGTCCAGGCGCGCAGCTCGGCGGCCGGGGCCGCGGTGCGGGCGACCAGGCCGTCGAGCATGCGGGAGAACACCTGCCCGGTGTCGTCCAGCGTCTCGCCGGTGTTGGTCTGGAGGTCGTCGGGTCCGTAGGCGACGATCCGCGCGCCCAGCCGCAGTGCGCCGCTGGAGAACGCGGTGCGGGTGCGGGTGGACGTCTTCCGGAAGTAGATGCCCACCACCGCCTCGTCCAGGGCCCGGGACCGCTCGCCGGCGGCGAAGGCGGCGCCCCGTTCCACGATCTGCCGCAGCTGATCGTCGGTCAGATCGGCGATCGAGATCAGGTGACGCATCAGGAGTTTCCTTCCTCCGGCGGGTTCACGTCCGGCATCCCGGCCTGGGCCAGCAGGTCGGACTCGGACATCTGCTCGATCTCCTCGCGGATGCCGGCCTCGATCCCGGCGGCCAGCTCCGCCACGGTGGGCCGCTCGAACACCGACCGGATCGACAGCTGCACCCCGAAGGCGCTCTTCAGCCCGGAGATCAGCTGCACCGCGCGGATCGAGTGACCACCGGCCGCGAAGAACCCGGTGTGCACGTCCACGTCGCGCTCGTCGGTGCCGAGCACGCCGGCCCAGACCCGCGCGACCCGTTCCTCCACCGGGTTGCGCGGTGCCGTGCGCCCGGCCCCCGGCGTCTGCGGCGCGGGCAGGGCGCGGCGGTCCACCTTGCCGTTGGCGTTCAGCGGGATCGAGGTCAGCGGCACGAACACGGACGGCACCAGGTAGGCGGGCAGCCGCTGCGCGCAGTAGCCGGCCAGATCGGCCAGATCGGCCGGATCGCCCTCGGCCCCGCCGGCCGGGACGTAGTAGGCCAGCAGCCGCCGGTCGGCGGGGGACCCGTCCGCGACCACCACGGCGTCCACAATTTCGGGGTTCTCCAGCAGCCAGGCGCGGATCTCGCCGGGTTCCACCCGGTGGCCGCGGATCTTCACCTGATCGTCGATCCGGCCGAGAAAGCCGACCGCGCCGCCGTCGAGCACCCGGGCCAGGTCACCGGTGCGGTACATCCGGGCGCCGGGCGGCCCCCACGGGTCGGGCAGGAACCGCTCGGCGGTCAGGTCGGGACGTCCCGCGTAGCCCCGGGCCACTCCGGTGCCGCCGACCCACAGCTCGCCCGGCACCCCGATCGGGGCCCGCCGGCCGGCCGGGTCGAGCACATGCATGGTCAGGTTCGGCAGCGGCCGGCCGATCGGCACCACGTCCGCGGTCACCCGCCCGGCGACCGGCTGCACGCAGGTGCCGACCGAGGCCTCGGTGGGCCCGTACTCGTTGATCAGCCGGCCGTCGCCGAGCACGTTGCGCCAGCGCTGGGCCAGCGGCCCGGACAGCGCCTCACCGGCCACCACGACCACCTCGGCCAGGGCGTCCATCCGGGCCGGGGTGAGCTGGTGCTCCAGCAGTTCCAGGTGCCCCGGGGTGAGTTTCACGAAACTGAACCGCCCGGCTCCGGCCAGCGCCGCGCCCAGCGCGTCGAGACCGGCGTGCTGCGGGTACATCCACACCCGCTGGCCGGTGACCAGCGGCGCCCACAGGTTGGGCACCACCAGGTCGAAGGCCACCGAGGAGAACACCGGCGCCCCGCCCACGCCCTGGCCGGCCAGCTCGCGGGCGGCCCAGTGCACGTGGTTGGCCAGGCCGCGGTGGGTGACGGTCACGCCCTTGGGCCGGCCGGTCGAGCCGGAGGTGAAGATGACATAGGCCGGCCGGTCCAGGTCGGGCCGCTGCGGCAGGACGGTGTCCGGGCGGCCGGCGATCTCCTGCCGGTCCGCGCCGTCCAGCACGACGGTGCGCAGGTTTGACGAGAACCGTTCGGCGTAGCCGGAACTCGTCACCGCGACGGTGCTGCCCGCGGTGTCCGTCATGTCGGCGATCCGGTCGGCCGGGTAGGACGGGTCGAGCGGCACGTAGGCGGCCCCGGCCTTCCAGACGCCGAGCAGGGTGGCGATCAGGTCGGGACCGCGCTCCAGCAGCACCGCGACCGTGGCCTCGGTGTTCTCCGAGATGCCGAGATCCCGCAGGTGGTGGGCGATCCGGTTGCTGTGCGCCTCCAGCTCCGCGTAGGTCACCGACAGCAGCCCGGCCGTGACCGCCACGGCCCGCGGGCTGATCGCGCCGGCCGCCCGCACGTCCTCGTGCACGCAGGTGAGCGGGAGCGGTCCCGGGTTGGCCGACCAGCCCTCCAGCTGCCGCCGCTCACCGGCCGGCAGCAGATCGAGCGCGGACAGCCGGCTGCCCGGTTCGCCGACCAGGGCGTGCAGCAGCCGCACGTAGCGGTCGGCCAGGCGGCGCACCGTGGTCTCGTCGAAAAGGGCCGTGGCGTACTCGAAGGCGGCGCTCAGCCCGCCCTGAGCGTCCCGCCGCACGAACAGCGTCAGGTCGGTCTTCGACACCTTCCAGGCCTGCTGGAACGCGGCGGTCGCCAGCGGGTCACCGGTCATCGTGGTCGCGCCCTCCTCCTGGAGGTCGAACGCCACCTGGTACAGCGGGGTGCGGGACAGGTCACGGGCCGGGCGCAGCTCGGTGACCAGCCGCTCGAACGGCACCGCCTGGTGGGCGAGGGCGTCCCCGCAGGTCTTCTTCACCCGGGCCAGGGCGGTCAGCACGTCCGGGTCGTCGTCGAGCCGGCAGCGCAGCACCACCGAGTTCAGGAAGAACCCGACGACGCCGTCCAGCTCCCGCCGGTCGCGGCCGGCCACCGGGGTGCCGATCACCACGTCCCCGGAACGGGTGTGCCGGGCCAGCAGCGTAGCCAGCGCGGTGAGCAGGATCATGAACGGGGTGACGCCGTGGGCCCGGCCGAACTCGCCGACGGCCCGGGCCAGCGGCGCCGGGATGCGCACCTCCACCCCGGCTCCCGCCGCGTCCCGCCGGGCCGGCCGGGGGCGGTCGGTGAGCAGCTCGGTCGGCTCCGCCCCGGCCAGTTCCTCACGCCAGAAGGCCAGGTCACCGGCGAGCGCCTGGTCGGTGGTGCTGTCGCGACGCCACACCGCGTAGTCGGCGTACTGCACCGGCAGGTCCGGCAGCACCGCCTCGCGACCGCCGAGCCCGGACGAGACCAGCTGCCGCAGTTCACGTTCCAGCACGGCGGTGGACCAGCCGTCGGAGGCGATATGGTGGATGGTGACCAGCAGCACCGGTTCCTGGCCGGGCAGCAGCACCAGCAGGGCGCGCCACAGCGGGCCCTCGGCCAGGTCGAAGCCGCGGGCGAACTGCTCGGCGAACAGCCCGCTCAGGGCCGCGGCCGAGGCCTGCTCCACCCGCAGCTCGACCTCGCCGGGGGCCACCACGACCTGCCCGGGCTCGCCGTCGCGCACCGGGTAGCGGGTACGCAGCGACTCGTGCCGGGCCTCGATCCGGTGCAGGGCCCGGCGCACGATCTGCTCGTCGGCGCCGCCGGGCAGGCGCAGGAACAGCGGGGCCACCCACTCCGGGCTGCCCGGGTGCATGCTGTCGAGGAACCACAGCCGGTGCTGGCCGGGCGAGAGCGGCAGCGGGCCGGTGCGCGGAACCGGTCGCGGGCCTTGGTCTTCCGGCATGCTGTGGCCGGGGACGGTGGCGGTGCGCGGAACCGGTTGCGGACCTTGGTCTTCCGGCATGCTGTGGCCGGGGACGGTGGCGGTGCTGCTGCCGATTCCGGTGTCGGTGCTGTTGCCTGTGCCGGTACCGATCGCGGCCATCTCACCGGTCACGGCCGCCTTCCCGGTCACGGCCGCCTTCCCGGTCACGGCCGCCTTCCCGATCGCGGCCATATCGCCGATCGCGGCCGTCTCCCCGGTCAGGGCCGCCTCGCCGATCAGGGCCGCCTGGCCGGCCAGGGTGGAGGTGCCGAACAGGCCGGGCAGGTCCACACTTCCGCAGCGGGCCCGCAACCGGGTGGCCAGGCGGGTGACGTCGAGGGAGGTGGCGCCGAGGGCGAAGAAGTCGTCGTCCACCCCGATCTCGTCCACGTTCAGCAGCTCGCGCCAGATCCCGGCGACCATCTGCTCGGCGGGGGTGCGCGGCGGCACCACCGCCCGGCCGACCGGCTCGCGCGGGGCCAGGGCGGCCAGCGCCCGACGATCGGTCTTGCCGCTGGGGTTCAGCGGGAACTCCTCCAGCCGCACGAACCGGGCCGGCACCATCACCTCGGGCAGGCGCTCGCGCAGGAACGCACGCACCGAGGTGTCGCCGGGCACGGCCGGCCCGGCCAGGTAGCCGGTCAGCCGCTTGCCCGGCCCGCGCTCCTCCACCAGCACGGCGGCGGAACGGATTCCGGGATGCGCCAGCAGTGCGGACTCCACCTCGCCGGGCTCGATCCGGACGCCGTTGATCTTCACCTGACCGTCCAGGCGGCCGAGGAACTCCAGGCTGCCGTCCTGCCGCCAGCGGGCCCGGTCGCCGGTGCGGTACAGCCGAGATCCGGCCGCGCCGTAGGGGTCGGGCACGAACCGGTCGGCGGTCAGCGCGGCCTGATTCAGGTATCCGCGGCCCAGACCGGCCCCGCCCACGTGCACCTCGCCCGGCACCCCGACCGGCACCGGCTCGCCGCCCGGCTCCAGCAGCAGGATGCGCAGGTTGTCGAGCGGCCGGCCGATCGGGACCGGGCCCTCCTGCTGGTCTTTCGCGTAGTGGTGGGCCGTGACGTCGATCGAGCACTCGGTCGGGCCGTAGGTGTTCCAGACCTGCGCCGCGCCGGAACCGCCCAGGGCCCGGGCCAACTCGGCGTCCAGCGGCTCACCGGCCGAGAACACCAGCCGCAGCGAGTCGCAGCCGCTCCAGCCCGGCTCGGCCACCAGCCGCCGCAGCACCGAGGGGACGCCCTGGAGCACGGTGATGTCGTGCCCGGTGATCGCGTCGACCAGGAGCGCCGGGTCACGCTCGGCCCCGTGCGGCGCCAGCACCACCGTTCCACCGGCGACGAGCGGGGCGAAGAACTCCCAGACGGCCGCGTCGAAGCCGGTGGAGGTCTTCTGGAGCACCCGGTCGGCCGAGCCCAGTCCGTGCGTGCGCACGGTCCACAGCACCCGGTTGGCGATGCCGCCGTGCCCGATCACGATGCCCTTGGGCCGGCCGGTCGACCCGGACGTGTACATCACGTAGGCCGCGTCGTCGGCACTCAGCTCCAGCAGCGGGCCGGGCTGCCCGGCCTGCGGGGAGGCATCTTTCGGGAAGGCGGCCTGCGAGGAGACGGCCTGTGCTGGGGCGGCCTGTGCCGAGACGGCCTGTGCCGGGGCGGCCTGTGCCGGGGCGGCCTGCGCCGGGGCGGCCTGCGGGGTGGTCAGGCCGTCGAGCAGCAGCACCCGGGCGCCCAGCCCGTGGGCCCGGCCGGCCAGGTCGTCGCGGCTGATCACCACCCGGGTCCCGGTGTCGGCGACCATCCACTCCAGCCGCTCGTCCGGGTGGGCCGGGTCGAGGGGCACGTACGCCGCCCCGGCCCACCAGACCCCGAGCAGGGCGGCCACCAGATCGGGGTGCCGGTGCAGGTGCACGCCGACCGGGTCACCGCGTCGCACACCGAGTCTCCGCAGTTCACCGGCCACCGCCCCGGCCCGGGCACCGAGCGCGGCGTAACCGGTGACCTGCTCGCCCGACACGACCGCCGGAGCGTCCGGGTCCCGCCGGATCCGGGCGGCCACCAGGTCGGGCAGCAGGTCGGGCAGCAACTCCTGCGCCCGGCCGGGCGTCGTGCCGGGTACCTCTGAACGCTCGCTCCCGCTGACCGCCGGCTCCGGCGATGTGGTGCCCAGGGGTTTCATGACATGTCCTCTCACGGCCTTCGCGGGCCTTCGCGGTGCGGCGGGTCGGTACAGCGGGTCGATACGGCTCGGAGCGGCTCACCAGCGGGTCGCTGCCGGCCGAGTCGCGTTCAGGCCCAGACGTGTTCAGGCCCACACGCGTTCAGGCCCAGGCGCGTTCAGGCCCACACGTGTTCAGGCCCAGGCGCGCTCAGGCCGGGCCGGGCAGGAAGCCGTCCACGGCCACGCCCAGACCTTCGCGGCGGGCCCGGGTCACCACCAGGTCGGCCAGAGCCAGGTCGAGCACGCCCAGCCCGAACGGCGAGAAGATCACCGGCCGGGTGCGGGCGGACGGCGGGCGGAACCTCCCGCGCACCAGAGAACCGATCGTCGCGGTGACGAAATCCCTTGACCCGGTCTCCTTCTCGGCCAGGTGCAGGGAGGTGTTCTCGCGGCACACGTGGTCGGTGTCGTCCACGATGTTGTCGGCCGACAGCACCGTCTCCACGGTCAGGTCACGCAGCGACACGTGCAGCACGGTGGTAGCCGGGTCGGCCCCGGACAGGTCCAGGTGCGGTGTGCCGGCGTTGGTGGCCAGCGACACCAGCGGATCGGCGGCCAGGGCCGGCCCGATCCCGGGCGCCGTGCTCACCTCCAGGGCGGGCAGTTGCTCGCGCACCCGCCCGGCGAAGGCCGCGGCCCGGTCCGGGTCGGCGTCGTACAGGGTGACCCGGCGGATCTCCGGCAGCGCCGCGACGGTGAACCGGAGCACCTCGAAATTGATCACGCCGCAACCGATCAGCACGATGCCGCGGGCACCGCCCGGCACCCCGATCTCGCGGGCGGCCAGGGCGGCGCCGGCCGCCGTGCGCCGCGCCGAGATCAGCGAGCCCTCGACCAGCGCCTCGGGCCGGCCGGTGCTCATCGAGTTCAGGATGATGGCGGCGCTGGCCCGCTCCCGGCCCTCGCCGATGTTGCCCGGGAACGACGAGATCCACTTGATCCCGGCCCGTGGCGGGCCGCCGAGGTAGGCCGGCAGCCCGATGATCCGGTTGCGCGGATCGTCGGGGAAGCGCAGGAAGATCGAGTGCGGCAGCACGCTGCCGCCCTGGTCGTGCTCGGCGTAGGTCTGCCCGACCAGGTCGATCAGCTCGCGCTCGCACCCGTCGAGCACCCGGCGCACGGTGGTGTGGTCGACGATCAGCACGGGCTCACCTGCCCGGCCGGCTCCCGGTCGCGCCACAGCCCGGACACGTCCCCGAAGTGGTGCTCCACCCAGGCGTCCGAGTACACGGTGTCGAGGTAACGGTCCCCGCCGTCCGGGAAGATCATCACGCAGTGCGAGCCCGGCGGGATCCGGGTGGCCAGCCGGTGCAGGCCGGCCACCGCCGCCCCCGACGAACCGCCCGCCAGGATCGCCTCGGACCGGGCCAGGCGCCGGCAGGCCACCACACAGTCCAGGTCGGTGACGTGCACGACGTCGTCGGCGAGGGTGTCGTCGAGCAGGGGCGGGCGCACCGAGGCGCCGTGCCCGGGGATCAGCCGTGGGCCCGGCGGCAGGCCGAACAGCACGCTGCCCACGGCGTCCACCGCGACGATCCTCGTGTCCAGGCCGTTGACCCGCACGTAGCGGGCGCAGCCGACCAGCGTGCCGCAGCTGCCGGTCGGGAACAGCACGTAGTCCACCCGGCCGTCCAGGGCCTGAGCGATCTCGTGCATGGTCTCGTGGTGGGCGCGGGCGTTGAGGGGGTTCGCGTACTGGTTCGGCCAGAACGAGCCCGGCAGTGTGGCGTTCAGCTCCCGCACCCGGCGCAGCCGGGCCGGCAGGAACTCACCGGTCAGTTGGTCGGGCTCGGTGATCACCTCGACGGTGGCGCCGAGCGCCCGCAGCAGCCGCAGGTTGGCGGCGGTGGTCTTGGCGTCCACCACGCAGACGAAGTCCAGCCGGTGGTAGAGGCAGAACTGGGCCAGGCCGACGGCGAGGTTGCCGGAACTCGACTCCACCACCGTGGAGCGGCCGGGCACCAGGTCGCCGTCGCGCAGGGCCGCGCGCAGCATGCTGACCGCGGTGCGGTCCTTCACACTGCCGCCCGGGTTGAACCGCTCCAGCTTGGCGTAGGCGGTGAGGCCCAGTTCGGCCGACAGCCGGGTCAGCCGCACCAGGGGGGTGTCGCCGACCGCCCCCAGCACCCCGTCCACCGGCGGCCTCATCGCGCACCGCCCAGGGCCAGCAGGCGTTCCCGTTCGTCGGCGGCGACCATCGCCAGCCGGCCGGCCGGCTCGTGCGGGCGGCGGGCGGCGTCCTCGGTCAGGGTGAGGAAGTGGCCGAGCATCGCCTCGATCGTGGCCGGCTCGAAAAGGTCGGTGTCGTAACGGAAGGCGACGGTGAGCGTGTCGGCGCCCTCGGTCACCTCGACCGACAGGTCGCACTGGCCCTCCAGGTGCGGCACCTCGAAGTACGACAGCAGGCGTCCCCCCACCTCGACCTCGTGGTCGTAGACCTGCTGCATGCGCCCGCCGAGCCGGTCGGCGGGCACCATCGTCATCGACACCCGGAAGGCGCCGTGCTCGTAGGGGCAGGCGGCCCGGGCCATCCCGCCACGCAGCTGCCCGGCGGCCTCCGCGATCACCTCGGTCACCGGCGTGGCCGGGCCGAACCGGGCGCGCACCGTGATCGGGTTGACGAAATAGCCCACCACCTCGGCACTCTGGCGCCTGCGGGTGGACGCCGGGCAGACCAGGGTGAAGTCGTGCTGCCCGGTGTAGCGGTGCAGCAGCACCTGGAAGGCGCCGATCAGGTGGGCGAAGGGCGAGACCCCGGCGCGGGCCGCGGCCTCCCGCACCGCCCGGGTGAGCGGCGCCGGCACCCGGCGGGCCACGGTGCGCCCGTGGTACGACGGTGCGGCCGGGCGCGGCCGGTCCAGCGGCAGCTGCACGGCGTCGGCGCCGTCCGTGACCGAGCGCCAGTACTCCCGCATCCGGGCGCCCCGGGGTGAGGCGACCAGGTCCTCCTCCCGGGCCACGTGGTCGTGGTAGCCGGTGTGCGCCGGGTACCACAGCGGCCCCCGGCCCGACCCCGCGTAGGCCTCGTAGGCGTCCATCAGGTCCCGCCAGATCAGCCACTGCGAAGTGGCGTCGGAGGCGATGTGGTGCGTGCCGAGCAACAGCACCGCGTCGTGCGGGCGGCGCAGCAGCACGGCCCGGAAGGCGCCCCGGCCGGACAGGTCGTAGGGCTCGCGGGAGGCCGCCGTGACGGCCCGGTGCAGCTCGCCGTCGTCGGCGTCGCCCAGGTCGACCACCCTCAGCCGGGCGTGTTCCCGCTCGTCGCGCACGATCCGGCGCACCACGCCGTCGTTCTCGACGAAGACCGAGCGCAGCATGTCGTGCCGCCGCACCACGGCCCGCACGGCCCGGGTCAGCACCGGCAGGTCCGGGCCCGGGCGGAAACGGCCCGCCCCGCCGGCGTTGTAGGCCGAGCTGCCCGGCGCCATGGTGTGCAGCAGCCAGAGCGAACGCTGCCCCTGCGACAGCGCGTGTTCCACCGGCTCGGTGTCGTTCACCAGGACCTCCGTCACGGGGCTCAGGCTGCTGCCCGGGTCAGCAGCACGAAGTCGACGAGGTCACGCACCCGCACCAGCGATCCCACCTCGTCGTCGGGAACCTCGATGCCGAAAGACATCTCGGCGGCCGAGAGCAGGTCGACCCGGGTCAGCGAGTCCATACCGAGTTCCTCGAACACGGTCTCCAGGTGGATGTCCTGGTCGAGGCCAGGCATCAGGATCCTGATCTGCCGGTCGATCTCGCCGAGGATCTGGTCGTTCGTCATGGTGTTCTCCGTTCGTGAAATGATGTGTCTTCGCCGGTGCTCTCAGGGCATCCGGACGACCTGGCCCGAATAGGTGAGCCCGGCGCCGAATCCGAGCAGCAGCACCAGGTCTCCGGGTGTGGTGCGGCCGCTCTCGTAGAGCCGCGACAGAGCCAGCGGCACCGAGGCGGCCGAGGTGTTGCCGGCGTCGACGACGTCCCGGACCACCTGGTCCTCGGCGAAACCGAGCCGACGGGAGAGGGTGTCGATGATCCGGCAGTTGGCCTGGTGCGGCACGAACCAGCGGATGTCGGCGAGCGTGACGCCGGCCGCCACGCAGGCGCGCTGCGCGGCCTCGGGCATCGCCGAGGTGGACCACTTGTACACCAGCGGCCCGTTCATGCCGACGTACTCCCGGCCGTCCTCGGCCTCCGCGAGCTCGAGCACGGCGTGCCGATCGCCGTCACTGCCCCAGATCGACGGCCCGACACCCCATTCCGGCGAACGAGAGACGACGACCGCACCGGCGCCGTCACCGAAGATGACGAAGGTGTCCGGGTCGGCCGGGTTGATCCAGTCGCTGACCCGCTCCACGCCGATCACCAGGGCGTGGGTGGTCTCACCGGAGCGCACGGCGTTCGAGCCCATCGCCACCGCGTAGGTGAACCCGGCGCAGACGGCGTTGAGGTCGAAGGCCCCCGAGGCGGGCAGCCCGATCCGGCTGGCGACCTGCGGGGCGATGCCGGGCATCCGCTGCTTGCGGGTGGCGGTGGCCAGCACCACCAGGCCGATGTCGGCGGGGTCGGCGCTGGACATCGCGATCGCCTTGCGGCCGGCCTCGGCGGCCATCGTGACCAGGTCCTCCTCCGGGCCGGCGTGACCGCGCGTGCGGATGCCGGTGCGTTCGACGATCCAGCTCGGCTCGACCGTGGTGCGCGCGGACACCTCCTCGTTGGTCACCAGCCGGGACGGCCGGTAGGCGGCGATGCCGCTGATCCGGGACTCGTGGGGCATGTCTCCTCCTCGTCGAAAAGTGAAGCACGTCAGGCATTCCGGATCAGAGCGCGATGCCGCCGTCGACCTGGATCACCTGGCCGGTGATGTACGAGGCCTGGCCGGAGGCCAGGAACGAGACCGTGCCCGCCACCTCGTGCGCCTGCCCGAAACGGCCCAGCGGGATCTGCCCGAGCAGCCCGCCGGCGGCCTGTTCCGGCAGGCCGGCGATCATGTCGGTCTCGATCAGGCCGGGGGCCACGACGTTGGCGCGCACGCCGTAGCGGCCGACCTCCTTGGCCATCGCCCGGGTGAAGCCGATGATCCCGGCCTTGGACGCGGAATAGTTGGTCTGCCCGGCGTTTCCGCTCACCCCGGAGACCGAGGAGACGGTGATGACGCTGCCGGCCCGGCGGCGGATCAGCTTCCGGACCACGGCCCGGCAGATGTGGTAGGTGCCGTCCAGATTCACCCGCAGCACGTCGTCCCAGCTGGCGTCGTCCATCAGTGCCAGCGGGCTGTCGCGGATGATGCCGGCGCAGGTGACGACCGTGCTGACCGGGCCGAGTTCGCGCTCGGCGGCGGCGACGAAGTCCTGGGCCGCCGCCCGGTCGGACACGTCGACCCGGCGTTCCAGCACCCGGCCGCCGTGCTCGCGGGCCTGCTCGGCGACCAGCGCGCCGGCCTCGGAACTGGAGGCGTAGCAGAAGGCCACGTCGTGACCGTCGCGGGCCAGCCGGGCCACGATCGCGGCGCCGATCCCCCGCGAGCCGCCGGTGACCAGGGCGACCGGGCGCCTGGCGCCGGGTCGCTCCTCGGACTGCGCGTCCGGCCGTGCGTCAGGCCGAGCGCCCGGCTGGGCATCAGGCTGGGCAACAGGCTCTGCATCAGGCATGGCGAAAGCCTGCGCCCCGCGCCTATCCCCGATCTATCGGGACCTATATGTTTCCTATCGGCCGGGAGGGCATCAGCTTTCGCAGGCCGCCGACCGGACCACCTCACACAGGAAACACCCGTCGTCGGCCCTGCGCACGTGCAGGTACGCCGTCGACGGGGAGCTGAAGAGGTGAGCCGCGGCCTCGCGTACGCCGGCCGCACCGGTGGCGACCCGGGTCTGGGAGACCGCCCGCCCGACGTCCCGGCCGCCGGGCACCGGGCCACCGAAAGCCGTTCCACCGGAAGCGATGACGTCCGGGTATCCCTGGAGGGTGACGGTCAGGTCGTCCGGGAAGACACCGGAGTCCAGCCCGGCACCGGAACTCTCGTAGGCCGGGCAGCCTTCCTCGTGGATCTGGACGGGGCCGGGCAACGGCGCCGGGACCCGCCCGCGCACCGGGTCGTAGACGAACCAGACGGCCCGGTCGACGCCGGCCCGGAACGGGGTGAGGCAGACCCGGCAGGGGCCGCCGCCGGTGGCCAGGTCGACGTAGGCCGGGTAGTCGCACTCCGGTGACCGCAGCGTCGCCCGCACGCGCCAGGCGACGCCCTGATCGATCGGCACCACACGGTAGGTCTGCACCCTGAAAAGCTAGGCGGGACGGGACGGTGCGGCAATGGCGCCCGGGGCAGTACGGGGCTGTAGTCAGCTCCACCCCGCGGCTGCGGCTCCCTGCACCCCGTCCTCGCCCGTCCCGCCCTGACGCTCCAGCACCTGGAGCAGCAGACCGGCCTTGTTCTCGTAACCGCGCCGGGCACCCTCGTCACCGAGAACCGCCGACAGCTCGGCCAGTCCGCGCAGAATCACCGTCTGCCCCAGCAGGTCACCGCCGGAACAGGCCACGGTCCAGGCCCGCTGGTAGGTGTAGCGCCAGTCGTCGTGCCGGCCACGCAGGCCGAAGTAGCCGGTCATGCTCCGGGCCGTCTCCCATGCCTGGGCGATCCGGCCGGTCCGCACCGCCTGGTCGAGCACGGCCACCAGTGCGGCCCGTTCCTGGTCGAACCAGTCCAGCGGATCCGCGAGCAGCGACCGCACGTGCGTGGCCCCCAGACGCCAGCGGGTGGCCCCGCCCGAGCGCGCCGAAACCCCTGGTGGCCCGGCCTTCCGGACCGCGAGGCCCGCTCCTGGCCCGTCCGGCCGATCACCCAACCAGGGCCGCTCACCCCCACCAGACCCGCCAGGCCGGTCCGCCGTCAGACGCCGGTCCGCCTCGTTCGCCAGGGCCAGCCAGGCCCCCATCGCCCGGTCCACGGCGGCCCGGCGCCCGGCCACCGGCTCCTCCCCCACGGCCCGCTCGCGCGCCATCAGCCGCACCAGGTCGTGCAACCGGTACCGCACTCGCGCCGCATCACCCGGCACCGGCAGCACCGTCACCAGCCGGGCCCCGACCAGCGCGTCCATCACGTCCTCGGCGTCTTCCTCGCTGACCTCCAGCACCGCGGCCGTCACCCAGCTGGCGAAGTCCGGCACGTCGAGCAGCGCCAGCCGGCGCAGCCCGGCCCGGGCCCGCGGGTCCAGGTCCCAGTAGGCGCTCTCCAGGCTGGCTCTCACGTCCATGCTGCCCAGACGCAGCTGGTCCAGGCGACCGGACTCGTCCCGCAGCCGGTTCAGCAGACGCCCCGGCGAATGATGGCTGCCGCTCGACAGCCGGGCTCCGGCCACCCGGATCGCCAGGGGCAGCCCACCGCAGGCCGCGGTCAGCGCGCGGGCCGCCCCGGCCTCCGCCGCCACCGGCACCTCACCGATGATCGCGGCCAGCATCACCACCCCGTCCGGCCCGTCCATCGGCTCCAGGTCGACCAGGTGCGTGCCCTCCAGCGTGGTCAGCGGCGAGCGGCTGGTGATCAGCACCCCGCAGCCCGGGCCGGAGGGCAGCAGGCAGCGCACCTGCCGGTCGCTGGCGGCGTTGTCGAGCACCACCAGCACCCGGCGGTCGGCCAGCAGGCTGCGGTAGCAGCGGATCCGCTCGGCCCGCTCCTGCGGCACCTCGCTCTCGGCCATGCCCAGCGAGCGCAGGAACGAGCCGAGCACCTGGTAGCAGTCCGCCGGGGCGCCGTTCGGCTCGCGCAGGTCGGCGTAGAGCTGGCCGTCGGGGAAGGCGTCGCGGCAGCGGTGGGACACGTGCACGGCCAGGGCGCTCTTGCCCACGCCGGGCATGCCGGTGATCATCGCGATGCCGGAGCTGCCGCCGCCGTGCGCGGGCACCAGCAGGTCGGCGAGCTGCCGGGCCGGTTCCTCGCGGCCGGTGAAGTCGGGGACGCCGGAGGGCAGGGTGGCCGGGCGGCGGTCGCTGAGCACCGGTTCGGGCGGCGTGACGCGCAGGGGTGAGCGCTCGGCGACCGGGCCGACGTCCGGCTCACCGCTGAGGATGTCCTGGTAGAGGCCGGTCAGGGCGGGGCCGAGGTCGACGCCGAGTTCCTCGGCCAGCAGGGTGCGGCCGTCGTGGTACACGCCGAGGGCGTCGGCCTGCCGGTCGGCGCGGTAGAGCGCGACCATCAGCTGGCCGCGCAGCCGCTCGCGCAGCGGGTAGGCGGTGACCAGGCCGGTCAGCTCGGCCAGCAGCTGGTTGCCGTGGCCGAGGGCGAGGTCGGCCTCGATCCGGCTCTCCAGCGCGACCATCCGGGCCTCCTCCAGCCCGGGCAGTCCCATGCCGGCCAGGTGCTCGGTGACGTTGGCCAGGGCCGGGCCGCGCCACAGCCGCAGCGCGCGGCCCAGGGTGCCGGACGCCTCCTGGTGTGAGCCGGCGGCCAGGGCGGCCCGGCCGGCGGCGCTGAGCCGCTCGAACTCGACGTGGTCGCTGAGCGCGGTGCCGATCTCGATCAGGTAGCCGGGACGGTGCCGGCGGATGGCCGCCCTGGCGCCCAGCAGCTTGCGCAACCGGGAGACGTGCGTGTAGAGCTGGGCCGCCGCGGTGTTCGGCGGTTCCTCGCCCCACAGAAAGGAACTCAGTTTCTCGTCGGCCAGGATGCGGCCCCTGGCCAGCAGCAGCGAGGCCAGCACCGTGCGCTGCTTGGACCCGTCGAGCGTGTACTGCTCGCCGTCCAGCCAGACCTCGACCGGGCCGAGGATCCGGAACTCCACCTGCCCCTCGCCGGTGCCCCCCGTTCCGGGGTTCGTGCTGTTCCCGTGCGCCGCCGGCGCCGTGCCCTCCCGGCACACCGTCAGGCGGCCGGTTCCCTCCCCCATCACTTTCCTTCCCGCACCGAGGTTTCAGCGTCACACCCCGCACGCCCCCTGCATCGGCTCAGGAGCGCCCTCCGTGCTCACGTGACCGAATCCCGCCGGGCATCGCCCCTGATCCCGTTCTCCCCCGGATCCGGGTGCCCGATGAACTGAGACCCGCGCCGCCGCCCTGATACAGGCACCGGCAGGCTCTTGCGCGAAAGCTAGCCGTGGGCGGCAGCTACCGCCGGTCCCATCGTGCCGCACGGGCCCGGCGGGGGTCCAGACACCCGGCCGGTTCTTGACAGATCACGAAAACGGCCACCGTTCTTGACAACTGACCAGTATGTGACGGGTGTGGCGAAGGTGCAGCGTCGGGGCGTTCATCGGCAGGCGCCGTGCCATGTCGCTCGTAAACCCCGTCCGCCGTCTGGTATTCGCGCGAACAACAATGGTGGACGACGCCGGGCCGGCCCGGGCCCCACGTCGTCCACCATTGTTCACGCAATCGTCAGTTGCGGCCCGGCAGAGGAACCTTCGACCAGTCCGCCGCGGTCATGTCCGACGCCAGGTAGAACCCGGGGTAGGACGGCTGGTTGTAGGTGGTCTGCTGGCGCGCCACCTCCACCCGGTACTGCGGGTCGTGCATCAGCGTGTAGAGCTTGTGCTCCGTGACGTCGGTGCTCAGGTAGAAACGGATGGCCGAGCTGTCCTGGGTGCGCACCAGCAGCTCCTCCCGCCAGTCCCCGAGCACGTCGGCGACCAGGCCGGCCGTGCCCTTGGTGCCGTTGTTGGTGTAGGTGCCGGTGGCCGTCAGCAGGGTGCCGTCGGTCCAGTCGTCGATCGTCGGGGTCACGGTGCCCGAGCCGTTCAGGATCTGCGTGGTGAGATCGCCCTTCCAGCGGATGCTCTGGTTGGTGCCCGGGATCGAGTCGGTGACCCGCTCACCCTGCGCGGTGTGCAGTCCCAGGGCGCCGGAGCCGCCCGGCATGCTGGCCCAGGTCTCCAGACCACGCTGCCCGCCGAGCACGTCGCCGACCATGCCCCGGCCGGTGTCCGCGCCGGAGTAGGCGCCGTAGAGGACCTCGCCGGTCGCGGCGTCGCGCAGCGCCATGCCGTACGGTGCCGAGGTGGCACCCTCGTGCACGGTGAAGATCTCCAGGCCCGGACGGTCCGGGTCGATGTCGGTGACGTGCATGGCGTCACCGTGGCCGAGCCGGGCGACGGTGCCGGGTGCCGCACTGCCGGCGGGCATTTCGTCGAACGACGAGTACAGCAGGCTGCCGTCGTCGTCGATCGTCGCACCGCCGTAGACGATCTCCTGCCTGCCGTCACCGTCCACGTCGGCCGCACTCAGCGAGTGGAAGCCCTGCGTGGTCAGGGTGCCGTACTCCTGACTGGTCCCGTCCCGGCCGTGCGGCGAGTCGTTGAACGGGTTGGTCATCGGCGTGAAACCGCTGTCCACGTACCAGTCCTGGGTGATCTTCCTGCCGTTCCAGTGGTACGCCACCAGCGTGGTGCGGGTGTAGTAGCCGCGGGCGAAGACCGCCGAGGGACGCTTGCCGTCCAGGTAGGCGACGCCGGCCAGGAACCGGTCCACGCGGTTGCCGGGCTCGATCCGGGCCATCGCGTAGTCGCCCCACAGCAGCCCGTCGTCCGTGCGTCCCGGCTTGTAGTCGACGGTCTGGAGCTCCTTTCCGGTGGCCCCGTCGAACACCGTGAGGTATTCCGGGCCGTCCACGATGAAGCCCTCGAACGACCGCAGCGCGTTGCGCGTGCTGCGCGAGGGCGCGTAGACGTCGATGAAGTAGTCGACCAGCGCCTGCGCGTCCGCCGTGCTGAGCGGGTAGTCGTACTCCGGCTCGATCCCGAAGGCGGCCTCGAGCGTCTTCGGCCACTGCCCCGACGTCACCTCGGGCCGGGTGCTCCAGCCCTGGAACATGTCGACCAGGTGGTCGTAGTAGCCGGCGGCGCTGAGCCGGTAGTCGTCGGTGTTCGCGTAGCCGGCCTTCACGTCCGACTTCGGCAGCGAGATGTACTTCTCCGAGACGATTCTGCCGTTCTTGCCGTACCGGGTGATCTTCGTGCCGGGGGCGGTCTTGAACATCATCTCCGACCGGCCGTCGCCGTCGAAGTCGTACACCAGGAACTGCGTGTAGTGCGCCCCGGCCCGGATGTTCCTGCCGAGATCGATGCGGCTGAGCAGGGTTCCGTCGAACCGGTAGGTGTCGATGTACACGTTGCCGGTGTAGCCGACCTGCGACACGTCCTTGGAGTTGGACGGGTCCCACTTGACGACGTACTCGTACTGGCCGTCACCGTCCACGTCGCCGACGCTCATGTCGTTGGCCGAGTAGGTGTACGCCTCGCCGGCCGGGGTGGTGCCGCCCGCCGGCTTCTGGAGCGGCAGATCGTAATGATCACCGCCCCAGGGGGTCACGGTGGCGGCCGGGCCGCTCTCCTTCTTGCCCTTCAGCGGCACCACCCGGTAGGTGGACGTCGACGTGCCGCCCGCGTCCAGGTAGTTCGTGCTGTCGGTGACCGTGGCGAGCTTCCTGCCACCCCGGTACACGTTGAAATTCGTTCCGGTGAGGCCGGTCTCCGAGGAACCGGTCGCCTCCTCACCGAGCAGGCGCCAGCTCAGGAACACGCCCTCGCCGGTGACCGCGGCCACCAGCCCGCGGTCGAGCTCCTCCAGCCGGGGACCGGAGGTGCGGGCGGCCGCCGCCGCGGGTGAACCGGCCGGGCCGGTGAGCAGCAGCCCGGCGGCACAGGCCGCGGCCAGGCCCACTCCGAGCAGGCGTTTCGTGCGGGGACTCGTCATCGGGTCTCCTCAGAGGGTCCGTGAATCGTTTCAACTCATGGTGCGGTTCCACTCCACCCGGACATTTTGTCCATGTCAACCACCTGTGAGCCGGACGGGCCCGGATCGGCCCGCAAGGCCGCTCCGTCGCGCGCCTTTTCGCGGGCACCGGGTGACCGGAGGCCCGGCGGGGACGTCCCTGACGCCTCTGGCCGGGCCGCCGTCATCGCCGTCCGGCAGGCCTCGAACGATTCAGCACCCGCCCCCGATCACGACACCCGGCCGGACTCCTTCGCCGTCTTCGAGACACCGCAGGTGACCGACCGGGCTGCCGTGATCTGCTTGCTGTCGGTCATCCAGATACCGGTGTCGGTCTCGGCGCCGTTCGTGGCCGAGCGCCCGCCGTCACTCAGTTCGATCTTCGTCCGCAGCACGGTGAAGCCGTCGTCGTGCTGATCCCCCACGTTGTAACCGGCCAGGATCTTCTGGTCCTTCACCGTGGGGCAGCCGACGCCGGTGCCGTAGCCGGTGAAGCCCTCGTCGAAGGTGTACTGCTCGCCCTTGACGTTGGTGGTCGCCACGATCTCGCAGCCCACCACGGTGTAGAGCGCCGCCGATCGGCCGGTGTCGAGCAGAATCACCGCGGTGCCGTCGGACAGCGTGTCGCCCACCGCACTGGCCGCGATCGGCGAGGCGCTCTCGAAGGTGGTGGAGAACGTGGCGCCGCTGGCGGTGTGCACGCCCAGGTAACGCTCGTCGTCCTCGTCCGCGAGCCAGATCTGGTCGCGCGCGCCGTCGCCGTCGAGGTCACCGGCCAGGGCCGTGCCGGCCTGGTCGGGCACCGCGTCGCCGGTCGCGGCGCAGCCCTCGCCGTCGTCCGTGGTCGTGGTCTTCGTCGAGGCCGGCGAACTGGTGGACGACGAGGAGCCCGTGCTGCCCGCCGCCGGCGTCGTGGTCTGGGCGCCGGCCACCCCGGCCGGGCCGGCCGTGCCGTCCACCGTGACGGTGCCGCTGGCCCCGCCGCAGCCGGCCAGCAGAACGAGCGCCACCGGCGCCCCGAGCAGTGCTGCTGCCCTCTTCATGTGCTTGTCCATTCTTCCCGTTGCCGGATACCGCCGCTGCGTTGGATGCACGCCGGACCGGAAAAGTTCGGCGATGTTCAGTCCTCGATGCCGATGCCCAGTTCGTGGGCCAGGCTGGGAGCCAGGCCGATCAGGTCGCGGGCCTGCACGGTGGCACCCCTGAGCCCGGTCACCCCGCCCACGCCGTCGAGGGTGCAGTCGGTGAACATCACGCCGGACATGCGGGCGTTGGCGAACTGGGCCGCGCTCAGGTCACAGCGGGTGAACTCCACGTGACTGAACTCGGCCCACTGGAAGTCGGCCCCCCGCAGGTTGCAGTCGGTGAACGCCACCGAGCGCAGCTTGCCCTGCCGGAAGCGGGTCAGGTCGGCGCGGCAGTCGGTGAGGGTGACGTCACGGAACAGCCCGTCGCTCCACGACGACCCGGTGAGCCGGCAGGCGTCCAGCAGCACCTGGAGCAGCGACACCCCGCGGCAGCGGGCGTTGGCCAGGTCGGAGCGCTCCAGCACGGTGTCGGAGATGATCACCTGGTCGAGCTCGACGTCGCCCAGCCGCACCGCCTCCAGCCGGCTCTCCTCCACGTCGCAGCCGTAGACGCTGCGACCGGCGAAGTCAGAACCCTGGTAAATCAGTGCCCTGAGGGTCTTCTCGTCGTCGAGGTCGTCGGCGGGCGAGACCGCCGGGGTGAAGGTGCGGTGCCCCTGGGGCTTCTTGGGTCTGCGGATGCGAACAGGGGCTGCCATGCCCCGAGACTAGGGGTGCGGTCGCAGAGCTCGCAGCCCCGCCCGGTAGCTGCCCGGCAGTGGCTCAGCCGGTCGCCACCGCCTGGGCTTTTCAGGCGTTTCGGGCATCGAAGGATCGCTGCCGCTCTTCGATCTCGTCGCTGTTGGCCAGCGCCCATTCGTACAGGCGAGTGAACGGCTCACGGAAGGACTCGCCGAGAGGGGTCAGCGAGTACTCCACCCCGACCGGCGAGGTCTCCAGGACGCGCCGCACGACCAGCCCGTTGCGCTCCAGACGGCGCAGCGTCTGGGTGAGCACACGCTGAGTGACGCCTTCCAGCTGCCTGCGGATCTCGTTGAACCGGGTGGGCTCTTCCAGCACGGCCAGCACCATCATCGTCCACTTGTCGGCGACCTGGTCGAGAATCGGCCGCGTCGGGCAGTTCGCCACGAACCGTGGAGTCGCCACCGAAGCCTTCGAGTTCATCCGTCTTCCTCTCGGTGCCCGATCGCGTCCAGGGCCACCCTGGTATTCTCCAGGAACCTACATGCCTGACGCGTACCGCGACAGGCTGTGGCAACGGTGTGGAACGTCTCACCCCGTTGTTGACGGGGATTCCCGGCCGGCCCCCGGCCCCACGATGCGCCGTGTGGGTGCCGACCGGAAACCCGCACGGCATATCACCTCAGGCGTCGGCCGCCACCTTGCGCAGGAAGCCCTCAAGGTCCCTTTCGGACTCCACCGTCTGAAGATTGCGCTCCATGGCCAGCTTCATCTTCCCGACCGGGAGTTCCCCCTGGACGAGCCGGTTCCACTCGTCGTGTTCCAGATTCAGGCCACGGGTCAGATCTGCTGCCGGGAGGGCACGCTTCGCACCCTCGATCACTCCTGGGTCGAGCGCCGCGATGTTGGCGGCGATCCGCGCCACGAAGGCATCGAGCTCGGCATCGGCAACCGCACGGTTGATCCAGCCGTAGAGGGCAGCGGTCTCCGCATCGAGCAGGTCGGCCCCCAGCACCGCCTCCAGCGCGCGATTGCGCCCGGCCCTCTCCAGCAGATACTGAGTTCCACCACCACCGGGAAGAATCCCGAGCAGCACCTCGCTCTGCGCGATCTTGCCCCGCTCGATACCGGCGAAGGTCATGTCCGCGGCGGCGACGAACTCTGCACCACCCGCGCGGGCGATTCCCGCCAGCTTCACGATGGTGACCTGCGGCTGGCTGCGCAGCAGCTCACCGATCCCCTGATGAACGTTGACGTGCGGATAATCCTTCTTGACCGCCTCCAGAGCGGGATAGCTCTCGAAGATCCCGAAATCGACGTGCGCCAGGAAGAATTCGTCATGACTGCTCTCGAAGACGATCACCCGGGTGGCGTCGTCCGCACGCAGCCGCCCGAGCAGGTCGTGCAGTTCGAGCATCATCGGCCCGTCCAGGGTGTTCACCGGTGGATGGTCGAGCGACACGGTGGCGACCCCGGCGACGATGCCGACGTGCAGAGACTTGTAGTCAGGCAGTTCCATGAACTTCTTCCGCTCAGTTGTCGATGTGCGTGTAGGTGTTCAACGCATACCAATGATTGGGCGGGGTGAACCGCGCTCACAAGAAGGCACTTTCGGGATACCAGGGATCAGCGCCGGTACCGGATGAGCACGAGGAAGGTCTGTCCCGGGGTGGAACTCGCCCACCCCGGGACAGCATCTTCATGACTGCCGGAGGAAGGCGAACGCCTGCGGCGCGAGCTCCCGGGTGCCGAACTCCTCACCGGTGAGCAGGTCATGTCCCGGCAGGCTGACGGCCGCCGGGCCGTCGCCGTGGTTGATCACCGTGAGCAGGTCGCCCCGGCGGGCCACCTCGACCCCCGCCGGCAGCGTCAGGCTCTCGACGCCGGCGGCCTGCAACAGCCCGCCCACCACCGTGTCGAGGCCGGAACGGTCCGGCATGGTCGCGATGTACCAGGCCTGGCCGGCGCCGTGGTCGCGGCGGGTCAGGGCGGGGCGCCCGGCGCTGGGGCCGTCGGCGAAGGTGGCGACCACCTCGGCGGCGTCGGCCCAGAGTGCCTCGGCCACATGGGTTCCGGTCAGGCCGGTACCGTCGCTGAAGGTCACCCTGACCCGGGAGCGCGCGTCGTCGGTCGTCTCGTCGTCCACTGTTGTGCTCTGCCCCGCGCGCTCGGCGACCTGGGCGCCCGACGGCAGCGGCAACGGGCGGAAGTCTTCCAGGCCGATGCCGAGCACCGGACCCAGCCGGGTGACGAAACCGCCCTCGCAGAAACGGTCGTTGGCGTCGACGATGTCGCTGAACGGACCGGTGAGCAGGGTGCCGCCGGACTCGGTGAACCGGGTGAGGGCCGAAACCCCCTCGTCGCGCAGCAGATACAGGAACGGGGCGATCGCCAGCCGGTAGCGGCCGTCGACCTGCTCGGGCGGCACCACGTCGACCGCGACACCCCGCCGGTGCAGGGCGCCGTACCAGTCCCGCACCAGCGCCAGGTAGTCGAGAGTGTTCGGGTGGTCGGGGTTCTCGACCGCCCACCAGTTCTCCCAGTCGAACACCAGGGCAACCGGGGCGTCGTCACCGGGGGCGGGCAGGTCGGGCAGCCGGGTCAGCAGGTTGCCGAGCCCGGACGCCTCCTGCCAGGTGCGGGAGCGGGTGCCGGCGTGCGGCAGCATGGCCGAGTGGAACTTCTCGCTGCCCGCCCGCGACTGGCGCCACTGGAAGTAGAAGATGCCGTCGGCGCCCCGGCCGATCGACTGGGCGGTCTCGGCGGCGAGCTGCCCCGGCTTCTTGGAGGGGTTGCTGCGGCGCCAGTTGACGGCGTCCGTGGCCTGTTCCATCAGCAGCCAGGGCGTGCCGCGCTTGAGCGAGCGGATCAGGTCGCGCTGAAAAGCCGTGTTGCGTGCCCGGTCCGGGTCGAGCGGGTCGGGATAGCAGTCGTCGGTGATGACGTCGATGTGCGGGGCCCAGGCGGCGTAGTTGCCCGGCTTGAACGCGCCCATCATGTTGGTCGAGATCGGCTGCGTGGCGCCGGCGGCCCGGATGATGTCACGCTCGGCCAGGTAGCACTCCAGCCACATGTCCGACATGAAGCGCTGATAGTCCAGCAACTGGGCAGGGTTTCGGCTGTACGGGGCCTTCAGCGGGGGCATCACCTCGCGCCACGCCGCGTAGCGCTGCGACCAGAACGCGGTGCCCCAGGCCTGGTTCAGCTGCTCGATGCCGGAGTAGCGTTTCTCCAGCCAGTCCCGGAACGCGGTCTGTGCCGAGGCCGAGTACTCGACCGGCAGGTGGCAGCCGAACTCGTTGTTGACGTGCCACATCACCACGGCCGGATGGTGCGCATAGCGCTCGGCCAGGCGCCGCACCAGCTCGCCCGCCAGACGGCGGTAGGTGGGCGAGGCCGGGGAGTAGTGCTGCCGCGAGCCGTGCCAGTAGGTGGCGCCGTTCTCGTCGGTGGCCAGCACGTCGGGGTGCTCCACGCTCACCCACGGCGGGGGCGAGGCGGTGGCCGTGGCCAGGTTCACCCCGATGCCACCCGCGTGCAGCTTGTCGATCACCGTGTCGAGCCAGGCGAAGTCCCAGGTGTCGGGGCCGGGCTGGAGCCGGGACCAGGAGAAGATGCCGAGGCTGACGGTGGTCACCCCGGCCTCCCGCATGAGGCTCACGTCTTCGTCCCAGACGTCGTGCGGCCATTGTTCGGGGTTGTAGTCGGCACCGTAGAGCATGGGTACGTCAGCGTCCTTGCTACTCGGGATCGGTTTCCGAGCAGACTCTTTCACGGACCGCCGGGGACGCGGGAACTGAGCGGTGTGAAGCCCACTACTCGGCGCAGCACGCGCACCCGGTTGCCGGGGAACGTCCTGACGGCGGCGCGCAGCAGGCGTCGCCGCGCCAGGCGTCCCGCCCCTCCTTCACCGCGACCGCCGCGATCACCAGGGCCGCGACCGGATCGGCCCAGGTCAGGCCGAACAGGCTGTTGACGGCGAGCCCGAGCAGCAAAATGGCGGACAGGTAGGTGCACAGCAGCGTCTGCCGCGAGTCGGCGACGGCGCTGCGGGAGTCCAGAGCCCGGCCGGCGCGGCGCTGGGCCGCGGACAGGAACGGCATGACCAGCAGCGACAGTGCGGCCAGCAGCAGGCCTGGGGTGGAGTGGGCGGCCTCGGCGTGGCCGGTCAGGGCCCGCACCGATCCGGCCGTCACGTAGGCCGCGAGCGCGAAGAACGACAGGGCGATGACGCGCAGGGCAACCCGCTCGCGGGTCTGTGGGTCGCGTGCGGCGAACTGCCAGGCCACGGCGGCCGCGGAGGAGACCTCGATGACTGAGTCGAGACCGAAGGCGATCAGGGCGGTGGACGAGGCGAGCGCCCCGGCGGTGAGGGCGACGCCGGCCTCGATCACGTTGTAGGCGATGGTGGCGGCGACCAGCAGTCGCACCCGGCGGGTCAGGCGGGCCTGTTCGGCGGCGGTGTTGCCGGGGGGACGCTGGTCTCCGGGACGCTGGTCTCCGGGACGCTGGTCTCCGGGACGCTGGTCTCCGAGACACTGGGTGAGCGTCAGGGGTGTGGGGGCTGGGTCGGGCATCAGCAGCATCCCTCCTGATCGGAGACCGGGCAGGCGGCGGGGTCGACGGCGAGAACCAGGCCGAGCAGGTCGCCGAGGGCATGGGCCAGGCGACCGTGGCTCAGTTCGTAGCGGGTGCGGCGGCCGTCGGGCACCGCGACCACGAGTCCGCACCCGCGCAGGCAGGCCAGATGGTTGGAGAGGTTCTGCCGGGTGACGCCCAGCTCGTCGGCGAGTTCGGCGGGGTAGCCGGGTTTCTCACGCAGGGCCAGCAGCAGCCGCGACCGGGTGGGATCGGACAGGGCGTGGCCGAATCGGGCGAGGACCTGGCCGTCGGTGAGCGTCTCCACGCGTTGACAGTACAGCCTCAGCTGAATACAGCAAAGAGTGAACTATGTATCGCAGTGCCCCCCGGACCCCGGCATCGCACGCCGCGCCACGGCGACGAGCAGGAGTACAGCGGCCGCAGTGCCCCACCCGCAATCCCGAAAGTCGCTGCGGCAGAGACCGAGAGGCGAAAGGACAGGGCCGCCATGCCCAGCACGCCACCGATGTCGGTCCCGGCCCGACGCAGGGTCATCACGCGCAGACGGTCCGGGCCGGCCAGCCGGTCGAGTTCTGTGGCCAGGGCGACGTCCCCGAGCGGACCGAGTCCCCCGGGGCCCACCCCACGACTGCGGCCGGCCCTAGAGCACGACGTCACCCGGAGACATCTCCGGCAGCGCGAAGTGCGGCAGCGGTTCGCGGGCGGTCAGCCAGGCGTGCGGGACACCGTTCCCCCCGGTACCGGTGAAGGCGGCGACGATCCCGCCGACGATGGCGGCGGTGGTGTCGACGTCCCCGCCCGCCTCCACGCAGGCCGTGATCGCCGCGGGGTAGTCGTGCAGGTAAGTGGCGGCGGCCCAGAGGGTGAAGGGAACGGTGTCGTGGGCCAGAACCCTTGCTCCGTTGCCCAGTTCGTAGGCCACCTCGGCCACGCTCGCCCCCAGCATCCCGCGGGCCCGCTCGACACCGGCGCGCACCCGGCTCTCCACCAGGACGTCCAGCACCGCGTCCAGAAGCCGGGCCGGTTCCGGGCGCTCCCCCGCCAGGCGCGTGGCACCGGCGTGCGCGGCTGCCACCGCCACGGCCACCGCGCCGAGGATCGCCTCCGGGTGAGTGTGGGTGATCTCCGCCGAGCGCATCGCCTCCAGGGCGGCGGTGCGCGGATCGGTCGCGTGGAAAGCACCGAGCGGAGCCACCCGCATGGCCGCCCCGTTGCCCATCGACCCCTGACCGTCGAACGCGGCGGGCGCGGCCTTCCGCCACGACGCGCCGTCGCGCAGTTGCCGCAGCAGAACGATCGAACCGGCCCCGTAGCCCCGGTAGGGTTCATGGCGCTGAGCGAAGGCGGTGGCGAGGCGATCTTGGTCGAGGGCGCCCCCAGCACTCAGCTCGGCGACGACCGAGCAGGCCATCTCGGTGTCGTCGGTCCAGGGCCAGGGCGCCGCGGGCGGGCGTCCGGCCAGGAGATCATCGAAAGAGTTTCCCGGGACGAAGAACTGGGCGCCCAGGGCGTCGCCCACGGAGAGGCCGTCAAGACTGTCACGGCACAGGTGATGAGATGTCATGGAGCGCCCCAGTATGCCACCGACCAGAAAGCCGAGACCATGACTACCGTTTACGTCGTCCCGGGGGCCGAACCCCTCGAAGGCCACGCCCAGCCGATCGAGTTACGGCCCTGGCCGGGAAGATTGAACGGTTCACTGATCGGGATTCTCACTGATCCCGTTGTCACCGTGCCCGGAACGCCCCTGACCGAGGACTCCATCCTCCTCCAGCATGTCGGCAATGTGCAGAGCTTCCTCCTGAACGACGTGCTGTCCCCGGTCAGCGACCTGCCTCAGCGAGAGGTCATGGACGTCGTCCTGGACGAACTCCCGAACGCCGAATTCCGTTCCGCCGTCATCCATCTGGATCATCGGAACGTGCAGGCGTCCTGCCTGACCTACCGGGGCCTGGAATTCCTGCTGTCCAGGGAGTACCGCGAGCATCCGGTCGCGCTCGTGCGTGAACCCGGCGGGCCGCCCTGGCCGGCGGTCGTGTCGCAGGAGACATGATTCATCGACGATCGCCCCTGACAAACAGAACAGCCGACGCCGGGGCATCGGCGGTCGGCTGTTCTGCCACGGACGTCGTCGTCCATGAGGTGTGGGTCAGTCAGCGGTGCTCTTCGCCCCCGTCCCCGCACTCGACGTCGCCTGCGGGGTGGACGTCGCCCCGGAGTCCGAGCCGGAGCCCGAGCTCGTGGTGGACGACGTTCCGGTGATGAACTCGCTGGTGGAGAGGTACTGCTGACGCTGGGTCAGCAGCGTGCGCAGCTGTTCGGCCTCGGAGGTGGTGGTCGCCTCGTCGTAGCCGTCGGCGGTGGAGAGCACCTGGACGGCGGCGTCCAGCGCGTCCAGCGCCGAGCCGTCGGCGTACATCTTCTGGTACAGCTCCTGGTACGCCTCCTGGTAGACCGCCGAGAACGCGTCGCTCTCCAGGAACCGCTCCTTCAGCACGTGGCCGCTCATGCCACCCATCCCACCGCCGCCACCGGCGTCGTCGTTGTCGGTGGCACCGCCGGGCATCTGCGCGCCGTCCGGAAGTTGCATCCCCTCAGGCAGTTCCATGCCCTCGGGCATCTCGCCGCCGCCGAAACCGCCACCGCCTCCTCCGCCGCCACCGATGCTGGCCGAGTCCTCGGGGCCCAGCTCGGCGTTGTTCGACAGCGTGAGGTTGTAGTCCCACCCGATCACCGAGAACTTCTTGGTGTCCAGGTCGTACCACAGATAATAATTGCGGCCCGGTCCCGCCATGTCGTCAGAATTGAGCAGAAGATTCTGCGTCGCAACGTATCTGGCGAACGACTCGACGTCGACGTGGTCGGCGAGTTCCTCGTCGAACTCCTCGTCACTGGCGTCGTTGACCCAGCGGATCAACTCGATGACGGGCTGGAGATCCTGGCTGCCCTTCATCGTGATCTGCTTGAAATCGTCCTCGTAGTCGGTCTGGTCGTCACCCTGATCGGTGAACTGGCTGTTGGCCATACTCTTGTACAGCACGCCGTTGTCACCGATACCGCCGGCGAAGTCCTCGTCCGGGTGCTCGACCACCAGACGCGTGGTGGTCGGCCGGTCGTTCACCGTGAAGCTGGTGTAGGCGTACTTCTCGGCCGTCTCCCCCGCGTCGGCGATGGTCTGGAGCGAGACCGCCTCGTTGAGCACGTTCTCACCACCGCCCTGGCCGGACACCCGGACACTGATCTCCCGGTGCCCCTGGTAGTAGCGGCCCTCCACGAACTCGTCGAAACGAATCAGCCACGGCAGCGTCTCGGGTTCCTCGGTCTTGAGGGACGACGAACCGAACCCGCCGCCGCCCTGCCCCATCCCGCCCTGACCGGTCTGGCCGTCCTGACCCGTCTGGCCGGCCTGGTCGCTCGCCTGGGCCTCGGTGGTGGGCTGGGCAGAAGCCGTGGACGTCGCGCCACCGCTCGCCTGAGGCGCACCGCTCGCCTGCGCACCCGAACTGGCCTGGACGCCCGACGGTGGCTTGGCACCCAAAGTCGCCTTGGCACCCGAAGTCGCCTTGGCACCCGAGGTGTCCTGAGCATCCGACGTGGCCTGAGCATCCGACGTGGGCTGAGCCGTCGGCGTCACCTGACCCGCCTGCCCCTGATCGGCCTGGCCGTCCTGCCCCTGCGGGAAGCCACCCTGACCACCAGGTCCGCCCTGACCACCAGGTCCGCCCTGACCACCAGGTCCGCCCTGACCACCCTGACCAGCGCCACCCCGGCCGCCGCCCGTCCCGGTCTGCCGGCTCTCCCCGTCCCGGGTCAGCCCCTGGAGCGTGGAATTGCCCTTCAGCCGGATGCCGACGCTCGGAACGGTGGTGCCGTCGATCGTGAGATCGGCCTCCACGTAGTCTTTCTCGCCGTCGTCCCAGAAGCTGTCCAGCATGCTCTGATAGTCCGCGTCGCGGAAGGTGATCTCGATGCTGTGCGCCACGGTCGCGTCGAACAGGTCGGTGTCGCCCAGCACGTTGGTCGTCATCCCGCTGGTGCTCGCCGACGTCGTGCTGGTGACCAGCGGCGCGATCCGCACGGTGCTGAACACCACCCCGACCGTGAGGGCGAAGGCCAGGCAGAGCGCGAGCAGCTTCCAGTAGTGCCGGATCCGGACCGGGATCCGGTGCCGGAGAAGCCTCTTGGGAGCCGATGCCTCGGGCATCACAGGTCCGTCTGGTCGTATCCGGTCAGGACCGTGACCCGCTGGCCACCGGTGCGCTCCCCCAGGGCGGAGATCAGCTGACCGGGCTCGTGACCCGACTTCAGGCGCACCGTGTACATCATCTCGGTCATCGCACCGCCGCGGATCGATTCCATGCTGACCAGCTCGAACTCACTGGTGTGCGCGATCAGCACGTCCTGGATGGCGTCGGTGTAGAAGCCCTCGGAGGGCACCTGGAGCTTGACCACCTGGCGCTGCACGTGGGAGGCGAACCAGTTGAACCGGAACATCACGACGATGACCAGGCAGATCGAGATCGCCGCCACGACCGCCAGCGAGTAGAACCGGGTGCCGGTGGCCATGCCGATGCCCATCACCACGAAGATGAACCCGACGTCACGGGTCTCCTTGATGGCGTTGCGGAACCGGACCACCGACAGCGCGCCGACCAGGGCGAACGCCCGGGCGATGTTCGACCCGACGATGAGCATGATCAGCGAGATCAGCATGCCGAGCACGACGAGCGTCTGCACGTAGGACTGGCTGTACGACACGTTCCGGTGAGTGAACCGGTAGACCCAGGCCACCGCGGCGCTGAGCACGAACGACAGGGCCAGGGACAGGGCGATGTCGCCGGCACTGAACGTCCCGGACAGATCCTGCACTTCCAGGTTCATGAACCAGACCTCACTGTTTCTGCGTCACCGGCCGGGACGCCGGCCGGTTGCTCGTCGGGAATGTGGAAGATGGAGCGCGGGGCCCGTTCGTAGGCCTCGACGCCCTGGCAGTACTTGGACACCCGCACCACCGACATGTTCAGCCGGCCGGCCAGGTCGGTGAGCCAGTACGGAACCCGCTCGTTGGCCTTGAACTCGACCACGGACAGGTGGGCCGGCACGATCAGCCGGTTCTCGGCGTCCGCGGCGAAGTGAAAGTCCCGGTCCCGGCCACGAACTCGCTGGTCGAAGGTGACCCGCAGACCGGTGTCGGCCTCGGTCCCCTCGAACGCCTCACGCTGGTAACCGGTCATCATCACCGGTGCCAGGTCGAGCAGCGTGACCAGCTCCAGCACCTCCTCGACGAAGGCCTTCGACGAGGAGCCGTGCTCGATCATGACCCGCCGGTCGCAGAGGTCTCGGGCCACGCCGTAAGGCAGCGCGACACGCCGTTTCTGGGTAACCCGGTTGACCCGCTGCTTGATCTCGACGTGCACGACGGTGTCGTCGTCCACGTCGAACCGGTTGCCGTAGTGCCGCACCCGCAGCTTGCGCCGGAATTTCAGGCCCTCGATCTTCTCCCAGTAGAAACGCAGGTCGCGGGTGTCGTAATAGGTGCTCCAGACCCCGTAACCGCCGTTGACGCCGTGGGTGTCGCTCTTCAGCCGGCGCCCCAGTTCCTCACGCAGCCGGGGAATCTCCACCACCGGCATCAGGTACTTGATCTCGTACCGGTTGAAGGAACGCAGCGCGCGGCCGGACTCGAGTTCGCTTCCGCTGGCCGCAGAAGGGTTTTCGGCGGAGGACGACGAGGGCCCGGCCTCCTCGGGTGCAGGCCCCGACGCGTCGGCCGTTCGGCGAAGGCGCAGTCGCATGACATCCAATCGGTCGGCTCACCGGCGGGTGAGGGATGCCGTCCGGTGTGCCTGCGACATGGTTATCGGCAATTGAACACGACATGGACGGCCGGTGTACGCCGGACGACGCCAAACATGACCGAGAACCGGCATTCTCGCAACACCCTCACATCCGCCACCCAGCGTTCCGTACTAATGGGTAAAGCGCAGGTGAACCGCATATGTGCAGCACATTCACGGCTTCGGGGGCGGCACTCCGGGCGAAAAAGAAATAGCCGCCTCACGGCTATTCACAGCCAATTCATAGGGCAAAAGCAAAGGGTGGACGACGAAAGGCCGGTCGGCCTCCCCGTCGTCCACCCTTGGAGGGCTCCGGACGAAATGTCTCAGCGCACGCCGGACTTCACACCACCGCGTCGAGAACACCGGAGAACAACTGCCACACCCGATCGCTGAAGGCCCGCACCTCGGTCTCCGGCGCCGCCTCGGCCGGGACCAGCCAGAGCGCCAGCAGGGCCAGCGCACCGCCGGACACGAACCGGGCGATCTCCTGCGCGCGCTCCGCCGGGACGTCGGGACGCCGCACCACGACCTGCTCGTGCAGCCGGGCGGTCAGATACCCCTCGACCTCCTCGCGACTGCGGCCGAACTGGGTGCTCTGGCCGATCAGCCGGCGGTACAGCCAGCGCAGCCGGTTGAGCTCGGCGACCAGCTCGAACAGCACCTCCTGCGGGCACAGCCGGGCGGCGTTGAGGCCCAGGGCGTGCAGGTCGTGCCGCACGGTCTCGGCCAGCAGGTCGTCGGCGCTGCTGTAGTGCAGGTAGAACGTGGGCCGGCTGACCCGGGCCACGGTGGTGATGTCGGTGACCGAGATGCTCTCCAGATCGCGCTCCCGCAACAACTGCTGGGCTGCCGTGCTCAGCCGCTCGCGCGTGCGCCTCACCCGTGGATCCAGCAGTTCCTCAGTCACGATCCCATTGAACACCCCAGCTGGGCGAATGTTTTCGGGTCTTATGGTCCACCGCTCGGGGGACCAAGATCCTGAGTTGCCCGGCCGGGTCCGGACGATGCCGGGTCAGCCGAGCAGGGCCCGCACCTCCCGGGCCAGGTCCACCGAGGCCTCGATCTCCACCTTGCGGTTGGTCAGGCTCTCCACATTGACGCCGAACGGCAGCCCGAGCCGGCGGCAGAAGGCGATCAGCACCCGGGCGTTGATCAGGCACTGCTCGTACGACTCGGCCAGCGGGTCGTCGGCGCGGGTGATCTCGGTCCGCAGCCAGCGCGGCACCTCGATGCCCAGCCAGGCCATGAACTCCAGGGTCTTCGCCGAACCGCACGGCGCCAGCGTCAGGATCACCGGGCGCGGCGCCACCCCCTGGTCGCGGCAGGTGTAGGCGTAGTCGGACAGCAGGTCGCGGGTGTGGTCCAGGTCGTAACACACCTGGGACACGAAGAACTCGCAGCCGCCGGCCTGCTTTCGCAGCATCCGCTCGTGCTCCTGCCCGGAGGAGGCGTGGCGCTCGGCGATCAGCACCCCGCCCAGCGTGGGCCGCCGCTCCAGGCCCGCGTGCAGGCGGTAGGCGTCGCCCAGCCGGGTCTTCACGCTCTGGTTCCGTGACGCCGCGCCGACCAGCACGGTCAGCACCCGCTCCGGGTCGGTGCCGGCCATCCAGCGTTCCAGCTCACCGGTCTCGTACTTGCCCACGGCCCGGTACACCACGACCGGCCCGTCCCAGCCGGCCAGGTGCTCGTCGTGGAAACCGGCCGGGTCCATCATCGGCATGAACGGGAACGGCCGGGGCACCTGCGCCCGGTCCGCCTCGGCGTCCACGTCGTAGACGATCAGCCCGTCCACCCCCACGCCCTCCAGCCGGGCCAGGGTGGCCGCCGCGATCTCACCGGCCCGCTCGGTGGCCGTGCCCTCGCGGGGCGGGGTCAGGCCGTAGAGCAGCACGCCGTCCTGCGCCCGCGCCAGCAGGGCGGCGGCCCGGTCGGCCGTGCCGCCGGAGTCGCCCACACCGCTCGTGCCGTTGCTCATGCCCTGGCTCATGCCGGGCCGGCCGGGCTGGCCGCCAGCCGCAGGTCCACCGCGCTCGCGGCGGTCTGGCGGCGCATGTGATGACGACGGCACAGCACCTCGTAGGCCACCGAACCGGTGGCGCCGCTGGTGATGTCGCCGACGACCACCTGCTCACCGGCCACCACCATCACGCCGTCCACCGTGCGGGCGTTGTGCGTGGCCCGGGCCCCGCACCAGCACAGCGCCTCGGCCTGCGACCCGGCGATCCGGTCGGCCAGCTCGATGAAGCGGGCCGAGGCCGGGAACAGCCGGGTGCGGAAGTCGGCCATCAGGCCGAACGCGAACACGTCGATGCCGTGGTCGTCCACCAGCAGGGCCAGCTGCTCCACGTGGGCGGGCGTGTAGAAGTGCACCTCGTCGCAGACCAGGTAGTCGATCCGCTCACCGGCCTCGATCCGCGCGGTGACGTTCTGGTGCAGGTCGGTCTCGTCGTGCACCTCGATCGCCGGGCGGGACAGCCCGATGCGGCTGGAGATCACCGCCTCGCCGGACCGGTCGAACCGGGAGAACAGCAGGCCCTTACGGCCGCGGATGCGATGGTTGTGATCGGTCTGAAGGGCGACGGTCGACTTGCCGCAATCCATCGTTCCGGAGAAGAACACGAGTTCGGACACCGGGACATCCTGCCAGCCGCGGGCCCTAGGTCCCGCCATCGGCGAGGTCCCCGCTCGTTCAGGACGACGCGGCCCGCAGCGAACGCTGGTAGCGGCCCGGGCTCTGACCCACCAGCGTGGTGAACGCCTCGATGAACGCGCTCGGGTTGGCCCAACCGCAGGCGGCCGCCACGCCGGTGACCGGAACACCGTCGGTGAGCAGCAGCAACGCCCGGTGGATGCGCAGCTGGGTGCGCCACTGCCGGAACCCCATCCCGGTCTCCTGCACGAACAGCCGGCTCAGCGTGCGCTCGCTGGCCCCGGCCCGGCGGCCCAGCTGCCCGAGGGTGGCCGGGCCGGACAGGTCCTGCTCGACCAGCCGGGTGACCGCCAGCAGCCGGTCGTCGCGCGGCTGCGGCAGGTGCAGCGGCTGCTCGGGGGCGGCGGTGAGGTCGTCGATGATCACCCGTCGCAGCCGTTGCCGGGCTGCGGCGTCGCGCTCGGCCGGGCCGGTCAGCGCCAGCGTGGCCTCCCGGGCCAGCGGCGTGACCGCCAGCACCGCCGGGTGCGGCGGCAGCAGGCCGGCCAGCTCCGGCGGCATGATCACCAGCCGCATGTCGGTCACGCCGTGCGCCCGGTGGTGGTGCTCGAAACCGCCCGGCACCCAGACCGCCCGGTTGGGCGGGGCGATCCACGAGCCCTCGGCGGTGAGCAGGGCCAGCACGCCGGTGGCCGGGTAGACCAGGTGGCCGTGATCGTGCGAGTGCCCGGGGGTGCGCTCGTCGTGCCCGAGCAGATGGGCCTGCTCCGGGTTGTTCCAGTCCTGGCGGGATTCGGGCATCGCCCGTCAGTCTACCGGTGGCGCGCCGCGGGGTGGCCGGGTGGGATGGACTGGTGACCGCTCCACACCGGGCCCCCGCCCCGCCCGAGACCAACGCCCCGCCGAAGCTGCTGCTCGGCGCCGGCCTGCTGCTGATCGGCCTGAACCTGCGCATCGGCGTGGCCTCGGTCGGGCCGGTGCTCACCGAGATCCGCGACGGCCTCGGCCTGCCCGACACCGCCGCCAGCCTGCTCACCACCATCCCGGTGGTGGCGTTCGGCGCCTTCGCCTTCCTCACCCCGCCGCTGAGCCGGCGGATCGGCATGCAGCGCCTGCTCGGCGCCTCGATGGCGGCGCTGGCGGTGGGCATGCTGATCCGGCTCGCCCCCGGCCTGCCCGCGCTGTTCGCCGGGACCGTGGTGGTCGGGGCGGCGATCGCGATCGCCAACGTGGTGATGCCCGCCGCGATCAAGCACGACTTCTCCCGCCAGGCCGGGCTGATGATGGGCCTGTACTCCACCACCCTGTTCGCCGGGGCCGCGCTGGCCTCCGGGCTGACCGCACCGCTGCTGCCGGTGGTCGGCGGCAGCTGGCGGGCCGCGCTGGCGGTGTGGGCGGTGCCCGCCGTGCTCGCCGTGCTGCTGTGGCTGCCGCAGCTGCGCCGGGGCCCGGGCGCCGGTGCCGCCGGAGGTGAGGGTGAGCCGTCGTTCCGGTCCGTGCTCACCGACCCGGTCGCGCTGGCCGTCACCGCGCACATGGGCTCGCAGAGCATGAGCTACTACGCCACGCTCACCTGGATCCCGACCCTGCTCCAGAACAGCGGCATGAGCGCGGGCGAAGCCGGCTGGATGCTGTCGTTCTCGGCGTTCCCCGGCATCGTCGGTTCGCTGGTCTCGCCCGGCCTGGCCCGCCGGGTGCGGCCGGCCTGGCTGCCGGTGCTCATCGCCGTCGCACTGATGGGCGTGGCCTACCTGGGACTGGCCGGCGACCCGAAGCCGCTGGCCTACCTGTGGATGACGCTGCTCGGGCTGGGGCAGGGCGCCTCGATCAGCCTGGCCCTCAGCTACATCGTGTGGCGCTCGCCGGACGCCCGGCACACCGGGCACGTGTCCACCATGGCCCAGGGGTGCGGTTACCTGCTGGCCGGTCTCGGGCCGGTGGGAATCGGCGCCCTGCACTCGGTCTCCGGGGGATGGACGCTGCCGCTGGCCGCTCTGGGCGGGCTGCTGGCCGTGCAGCTGGGCGCGGGCGTGGCCGCGAGCCGGGACCGGCACGTGCTGGCGGCCACCCCCCGGCCGGCCGCGGAACCGGCGTAGGACACTGGCCGGATGCTCCACACCCGTCGTGATCTGCTGCGCCTCACCCTGCTCGGCGCCACCGCCCCCGCCCTGCTGACCGCCTGCGGCGGGAGCACCGAACAGACCAACGCCGGCACCGAGGGCAGCGCCGGGCGGCTGCTGGCCAGCCAGGCCCCGCTGCCCGAGCCGTTCACGCGTCCCCTGCCGTTGCCCCGCGTGCTGGAGCCGGTGCGCAGCGAGTCCGGCACCGACTACTACGAGATCACCCAGAAGGCCGGGAAGGCCAGCATCCTCGACGGCCTGGACACCGAGGTGTGGGGCTACGACGGCACCTTCCCCGGCCCCACGATCGTGTCGCGGCGCGGGCGCCGCACCGTGGTGCGCCACACCAACGAACTGCCGGTGCCGGTGGTGGTGCATCTGCACGGCGGCCGGATCGCCGCCGACCAGGACGGCTACCCGACCGATCTGGTGAACCCGGCGCAGGGCACCGCCACCACCCACACCGGTACGGCGGGGATGGAGGGGATGGAGATGTCCGGCGAAACCGGTTCGCGCGACTACGTGTACGACCTGGACCAGCCCGCGGCCACCCTCTGGTACCACGACCACCGGATGGACTTCACCGGCCCGCAGGTCTACCGGGGCCTGGCGGGTTTCCATCTGATCGAGGACGACGAGGAGGCCGCCCTGGGCCTGCCCTCGGGCGAACGGGACGTGCCGCTGATGATCGTCGACCGCTCGTTCGCCGCCGACGGGTCGTTCCGCTACCCGTCCACCGATCCCACCCTGACCGGGACCCCCGGTGTGACAGCCGATTACATGAGCGGCGTGCTGGGTGACTGCGTCCTGGTCAACGGCGCGGCCTGGCCGGTGATGGAGGTGGAGGCCGTGCGCTACCGCTTCCGCATCCTGAACGCCGCCAACGCCCGGCGTTTCCGGCTGCGGCTGGACGGCGGGCCCTCGTTCGTCCAGATCGGCAGCGACCAGGGCCTTCTCGCGGCGCCGGTGGAGCTGGTCCGGATCGACGTGGCCCAGGGCGAGCGGTTCGACGTGGTGGTCGACTTCTCCGGGCAGGCCGCCGGCGACGAGATCACCATGGTGAACGACCGGGGCGAGGGCGGCACCGCCCAGGTGATGCGGTTCCGGGTGACCGGCACCGCGACCGACGACAGCCGGGTGCCCGAACGGCTGGCCGACCTGGAACAGCTCAGCGAGGCGGATGCCGTGGCCAGCCGGACGTTCACGTTCCGGCGCGGTGGCGCCGAGGCGCACGGGATGACGCTGTGGACCGTGAACGGCGAGGCGTTCGACCCGGACACGGTGATCGCCTCACCGAAACTCGGCACGGTGGAGCGATGGACGATCGTGGCGCAGAACAACGAGCACCCGTTCCACGTGCACCTCGGCGCCTTCCAGGTGCTCGCCAGCAGCACGGCCGGGCGCAACGACGAGGGCTGGAAAGACACCGTGAACCTCGACAACGGCGGCCGCGCCGAGATTCTCGTGCGGTTCGACGGCCACCGCGGCAAGTACGTGCTGCACTGTCACAACCTGGAGCACGAGGACATGATGATGATGGCGAACTTCGAGGTCGTCTGAGACGAAACCGGCGCCCGCCGGCGTCCATTCATTGATGGACGACGACGGGCACCGGCTCACGGTCAGTCCGTGGCGCTACCGCTGCCGCCGGGCTGGAGCGTGCCGTTCACGGTGAGCGTGTACGGCGCGTACTGCTGCACCTGCTCGGTCGGCTCGTCGTAGGCCACGATCGCCACGACCTGGTCGAAACCCTTGAGCCGGCGCAGCTTCTTACGGTCGAGGGTGACGGTGTCCTCGCCGTCGAACGCCACCTGGACCGCCTCGTGCCGCCGGCTGTCCAGGCCGACCAGGCGCAGGTTCCAGTTGTGCACCGTCACCGGGACGATCTCGGTGGTCGAGTCGAACGGCTCCAGGCTGGACCCGTCACTGACCACCGTGCCGCCGACGGTGACGTCGTCGATGAGCAGGCCACCCTCGTTGACCCCGCCGTCGCTGACGTAGCGGATGCTGATCAGCACGTCCTGCCCGGCGTAGGCCGACAGGTCGTACTCCTGCTGCTCGAACCCGGTGGTGGTGCCGTTCAGGCCGGGGCCGAGCGGTCCGTCGTCCACCGTGTTGGTCCCCGGAATCGGCGCGCTGTAGGTCTTTCCGCCGTCGGTGGAGACGCTCACATAGCCGTAGTCGTAGGTGGCCTCCGCCCCGTACTTGGCCAGGAACCTCAGCGTCGGGTCGGTGGTGGGCACCGTGACCGCGGTGACCGCGGCGGCGTCCGTGTTGTTGTCGTTGCCGGAGAACAGCACCGGGTTGCCGGGCCGGTCCGGGTCGTCGTCCACGACCGTCCACGACAACGGTACCGGGGGCAGGGTCTTCGCGCCGCTGAACTCCAGCGACTTCAGGTCCTTGCCGCGAATGTCCTTGCCGCCGGCGCGGATCGGCACGTAGTCGGCGCCGTTCGGGGCCGCGCCCGGCTCGGCGTACGACTGCGGGTTGTCCAGGTTGACCGACGACTCCAGGCTCTCACTGGTCACCCGGGACCTGGTGATGCCGGAGATCCTCGACCTGCGGGACGCGTCGAGGAAACCGTCGAGCAGGGTGGAGGACTGGAAGTCGTGCAGGACGTCGTAGACCTCGTCGTCCCCGCTCTTGCCCAGCAGGGCCTCCAGACTGGCCAGGCCCTGGAGCTCGCCGTCGTTGTGCAGGGCGGTCAGCAGGTCCAGGCCGTAACGGTCGTGCAGGAACAGCATGAACGAGAACGCCTGGCCGTAGTCGGCCAGCACCGCGTTCGGGTTGTCGCCGTCCTCGCCCCAGAGGTTGAGGGAGTTCTGTGCCCCGCCGCAGTCACGCGGGTTGGGGTTGTAGTCGGTCTCGACGGTGCCGTAACCCTGGTAGCAGATGATGTGGTTGTCGAAGCCCGCCTCGGTGACGGCCGCGGTGGTGTCGGCGTAACCGTCCAGCGCGATCGCCAGGTCGGACAGCCCCTCGTTGACCCAGGTCACCTCGTTCGGGTCGGTGTAGTAGTGCAGCAGGTGCTGCCACTCGTGGCCGAAAACGCCCTCGTAGAGCCAGGGCCGGGCCGGGCGGCTGGTGCAGGGGTCGCTGGTGGACGCGTCCTGCGGGTCGGCGGTGGTGCGGTGCGTCCAGTCGAACGCGTCGATCGTCATGGTGTTGCGGTCGAACAGCTCGGTCAGGTACGACGAGAAGAAACCGGCCGTGTAGGTCTGCACGGCCGGGAAGTCGTAGTAGTTGTCGTCGCGGACGTTGTCGACCAGGGTGACGGTCTTCTCGCCACCGCCGGTGTACACGCCACCGTTGCCGTTCTTGTCCGGCCCCAGGAGCGAGTTCGACCCGTCGCGGTCGGGCGGCGTGCTGAAGGCCGCCGTCTCGGTCGGGTACATGGTCGTGTCGAACTGCTCGACCAGCTCCGTCACCTGCGCGTCGGTGACCGTGGTGCTGCCCTCGACGGCGTTGCGGCAGTCCCCCTCGGGGAAGGCCAGATCGTTGGCGACCCACACCTCGATGTGGTCGCCCACGCCCCGCAGCGTGTAGTCCTTGCGGTAGTAGCCGGTGGTGTCGTCGGAGGCGATCCACTGCCGCACCGTGCCGACCTCCGGCGTCGGGTCGGCCGCGGCGCTCGACGTGCGCAGCTTGCTCCTGGCCGGCGCCGTGTAGGTGCTGGGTGCGGGCACCTTCTCGCCGTCGACCAGACGCGGGGCCTTCTCGCCCAGGGTGATGTCGGAGGCGGCGGCACCGCTGCGACCCGGGTCGGAGGCCGCGACGCCGGCGGTGGTGGGTAACGCCAGGCTGATGAGCGGCACCGCGAGGGTCACGGCCAGAGGTGCCGCCAGTCGTTTCCGGACCATCAAATCTCCTCGATCATGTGGGACGGAGGGTCGATGCGTGGCTGACGGCCGTCAGGTGCGGATAAGATCGACGTGGCCGTCACCCCGGACATGGACCGGTGTCCCCGGCCAGGGCTGCACTGAAGGTAGCCGAACTTCCACGAATTGTCAGGACTTGACCTCGGGCATGTCCGGAGGCCGGAAAATCGGCGACTCTGCACGTCTCACCGCGCACCCTGACCCCTGGCCTCCCGCACTTCTCAGGAGAACCCGTAACCGGGCTTGCGGCAGCGGAACTCGCCGGGCGCCACGGCCCCACCGCGCGGCCGGTCCGGAAAGGCCGTCCGGCCGCCTCCGTCGCCCGCGTGCTCACGCCGTAGCATTTCCGGCTCGCCCCTCCCCCGACGAACGGCAGCACCCGTGATCCTCCAGTCCGCCCCCACCGTCGTCATCTGGCTCGCGCTCGGAACCGCAGCACTGTGTGCGGGTTTCGCCAAGACGGCCGTGGGCGGGCTGGGCCTGTTCAGCGTCGTGCTGGCCGCGACGGTCATGCCGGCGGCCGAGTCCACGGCGGCGGTGCTCCTGCTGCTGCTCGTCGGCGACGCCTGCGCCGTGGCCCGCTACCACCGGGACGCCGACTGGAGACTGATCCGGCAGGTCGTGCCCGCCGTCCTGCCCGGGCTGCTGATCGGCGCGGTGCTGCTCGCCCACCTGCCCGACACCCTGCTGCGCCGCACCATCGGCGGAATCCTGCTGTTCATGGTGGCGCTCCAGCTGCTCCCCCTGCCGCGGATGCCCCGGGGTTCACGGAGAGCGGCGACACTGGCCGGGCTGGGGGCCGGGGCCTGCACGATGACGGCCAACGCCGCCGGGCCGGTGATGACCCTCTACCTGGTGGCGCGCGGGCTGGACAAGCGCCGGTTCCTGGGCACGTCCGCCTGGTTCTTCGCCGGGGTGAACCTGTGCAAGGTGCCCTTCGCGGCGGGCCTGGGACTGTTCGACACGACGATGGTGCTGCGCGGCCTGGCCCTCGCCCCGGTCGTGGTGCTCGGGGCACTCATCGGGGTGAAGGTGGTGAACCGGCTCGAACAGCGGGTTTTCGACCGGGTGGTGCTGGTGGCCAGCGGCGTCAGCGCGCTGGCGCTGATCCTGCTGTGACTATTACCGCGTGAACTCCAGGACGGCCCGTTCGGGCCCGCATTCGCCGGTCGATTCGCCGAATGCCTTGGGCCCGAACGGATCACGCCGGAGAAGGTGGCGTTCTACCAGCTTCTCCGGCGTGATCCTCGGACCGGTGACCAGACGATCGGTCAGGCCACGATCCGGAACGGGTTCTGGATCAGCTGGGTCAGCGTGGCCAGGAACTGCGCGGCCAGCGCACCGTCGATGATCCGGTGGTCGGCGGTCAGCGTGTAACGGATCCGCTTGCGCTCCACCACCTCACCGTCCACCAGGGCCAGCTCGGACGAGGCAGCGCCGACCGCGAGGATCGCGCCCTGCGGCGGGTTGATGATCGCGGTGAAGTGCTCCACCCCGAACATGCCCAGGTTGCTGACCGTGAACGTGCCGTCGGCCATCTCGGTCGTGCTCAGCGTGCGGTCGTTCGCCTTGGCCACCAGCGTCTTGGTGCGCGCCGAGATCGCCGACACCGAGGCCTCGTCGGCGTCGTGGATGACCGGCACCATCAGCCCGGCCGGGGCGGCGACGGCCACCCCCACGTTGATCCGGTCGTGCAGCACGGTCTGGCCACGGCCCTCCGGGGAGTAGGAGGCGTTGATGCCCGGGTGCTCCCGCAGCGCGACGGCCACGGCGCGGACGATCAGGTCGTTGACGCTGACCTTCCGGCCGGTGCCGTCGAGAGCCTTGTTGAGCTGCGCCCGCAGCGCCATCAGCGCACCGGCCTCGGCCGAGGCGGTGACGGTGAACGTCGGGATGGTGGTGGCGCTCTCGGTGAGCCGGGTGGCGATCGCCTGCCGCACGGCGTCGAAAGGCACTGCCGTGGAACGGCGTCCGTCACCAATGGCCGGGGCGGCCTGAACCTGCTGGACCGGCTGAGCCGGCTGAGCCGCCGGGGCGGCCGGGGCAGCGGTGGCACCGGAGAGCGCGGCGTCCAGGTCGGAGCGGACGATCCGCCCACCCGGACCGCTGCCGGTCACGGTGTTCAGGTCGATCCCGTTCTCGCGGGCGACCTTTCGCACCAGCGGCGTGGCGGCGCGGCGCTCGCCGTCGTTGGTGACGGGTGCGGCCGGGGCGACGACGGGAGCGGCGGCCGGCGCGGGCGTCTCGGCGACGGCGGGGGCCGCAGCGGCGGCGGGGGCCGCCGGGGCGTCACCCGTCCCGTTGTCGAGACGCGCGATCGGCGTTCCGATGGCGACGTTCTCGCCCTCGGCGACGAGGATCTCGGCGAGCGTCCCGGCCTCGTAGGCCTCCTGCTCCATGATGGCCTTGTCGGTCTCGATCTCGACCAGCAGGTCACCGGCGGCCACGGCCTCGCCGGGCTTCTTGTGCCACGCCGAGACGGTTCCCTCGGTCATCGTGTCCGAGAGGCGGGGCATGAGGATGTCGATCATGGTGCGGTCCTCTCAGCGACGCCGGGCTACGGCGTCGAGGGTTTCACGGATGGCGTTGGCCGCGTCGTCGGCCGAGGGCAGGGCGGCGGTCTCCAGGGACTTGGCGTAGGGCAGCGGGACCTCGGCCATCGCGACGCGGCGCACGGGCGCGTCGAGGTAGTCGAAGGCACCGTCGGAGATCGTCGCGGCGATCTCCGCGCCGATCCCGTAGGTGAGCCAGTCGTCTTCGAGAACCACGGCGCAGTTGGTCTTCTTGACCGACTCGACCACCGTGTCCCGGTCCAGCGGGCGCAGGCTGCGCAGGTCCACGACCTCCACGTCGATGCCGTCCTCGGCCGCCAGTTTCTCGGCGACCTGGAGCGCGACGGCGGCCATCCGCGAGTAGGCCACGACGGTGATGTCCTTGCCCTCGCGGGTGACGGCGGCCTTGCCGATCTCGGCCGGCTCGTCGTGGTCGGGCACCTCACCGGTGGTGTTGTAGAGGGCGAGGTTCTCCAGCACGAGAACCGGGTCGTCGTCACGGATGGCGGCGAGCATCAGGGCCTTGGCGTCGGCCGGGCTGGAGGGCGCGACCACCTTCATGCCGGGCACGAAGGCGTAGAACAGCTCGATGTTCTGCGAGTGCGTGGCGCCCAGCTGCTGGCCACCGCCGCCGGGGGTCCGGATGACCAGCGGCACGCGGGCCTGGCCACCGAACATGCCGTAGATCTTGGCGGCGTGGTTGATGATCTGGTCGATGGCGATGAGCGAGAAGTTGATCGTCATCAGCTCGACCACGGGGCGCAGGCCGAGCATGGCCGCACCGACGGCGGCGCCGGCGAAGCCCTCCTCGGCGATCGGGGTGTCACGCACCCGCTTCTCGCCGAACTCCTCCAGCATGCCGGCGGTGATCTTGTACGAGCCCTCGAAGAGCCCGATCTCCTCGCCGATCAGGAAGACGTTCTCGTCGCGCAGCATCTCGCCGCGCAGCGCGTCGTGCAGGGCCTGGCGGTAACTGATGACGCTCATGCCGAGACCCCCGTGCTGCTCGGGCGCGGCGCGGCGGGGTACAGGGCCTGGCCCGGCAGGCGGCGCGAGTCGTTCGCCACGGGCGTGGCGTACGTGTAGTCGAACAAGGTCTTGACCTCCGGGTGCGGGCTGGCGTCGGCGAACGCGGCCGCGGCCTGCACCTGGGCCACCGCCTCGGCGTCGATCTGCGCGACGAGCTCGTCGCTGAGCACACCGGCCTCGGTGAGGCGGGCGGCGTAGGCGGCGACCGGGTCACCGGCGCGGGCGGCCTCGGTGGCCTCCTTGCTGCGGTACTTGGCCGGGTCGACGACCGAGTGGCCCTTCATCCGGCCGGAGACGGTCTCGAGCAGGTAGGGCTTGCCCTCGCGGGCGCTGGCCAGCGCGACCTGAGTGGCTTCGTGCACGGCCTCGGGGTCGTTGCCGTCGACGCGGGCCGACGCCATCCGGTAGGAGGAGGCGCGCTTGTACAGCTCGGGCTCGGCCGAGGACTTGTCCACGGTGGTGCCCATGCCCAGGCCGTTGTTGATGACGACGTAGACGATCGGCAGGTTCCACAGGGCCGCGATGTTGAGCGACTCGTGGAAGGCGCCGATGTTGGTGGTGCCGTCACCCATCTGGCAGATCACGGCCTCGGATCCGCCGCGGTAGTTGATGGCGAGCGCGGCGCCGGTCGCGAGCGGCACCTGTCCGCCGACGATGCCGTAGCCGCCCATGAAGCGGGACTCGATGTCGAACATGTGCATCGAGCCGCCCCAGCCGCGCGAGACGCCGTCGCTGCGGCCGTAGAGCTCGGCCATGACGCGTTCGGGGGCGATGCCGCGGGCGATGGCGTAGCCGTGCTCGCGGTAGTTGGTGAAGATGTAGTCGTCGTCCTGCATGGCGGCCATGAGACCCGCGACGGTGCCTTCCTCGCCCAGGTTCAGGTGGCAGTACCCGCCGATCTTCGCCTCGGTGTAAGCGCGGGCCGCGCGCTCCTCGAAGCGACGCACCAGCACCATCTGCCGATAGAACGCGAGTTGCTGTTCTGGCGTGTGAGCACCGGGTTTGGTCTTCCGGGGCATGGGATCTCCTTTGTGCCCAGATCTGGCGTGGCCGGGCTGGTCCACGCCGTGCGGATCGCTGCCGAGGGTGTTCGGGTGCGGCGACCCCTTAATGAACCGAAGTTCGTTTCATTATAGGATCGCGGTGATCATAGGGCCGTTGAGGGGGTGCTCATGACGGACCGCGGTGGATCAGCACCCCGCAAGCGTGGCCGGCCGACGGCGGCGGAGCGCGCCCGGCGTCGCGACGACATCCTGGACGCGGCTGTGCGCCTGCTCGTCGAGGGTGGGTACAACCAGGTGACGCTCGACGACATCGTGGCCGAGGCCCGCGTCACCAAGCGCACCATCTACGGCTACTTCGGCGACCGCACGGAGATCTTCCTGGCCGCCGTCGAGCGGTTGCGCCGGCGCACGCTGGAGCAGCCGACCACGGAGGGCAGCCTGGAAGAACTGGCCATCAACATCGTGGTCACGGCGCACTCGGACCAGTCGGTCGGGCTGCACCGGCTGATGATCATCGAGTCGCACAGCTTTCCCGAGCTGGCCCAGCGGTTCTACCGCGAGGGACCGATGGGGTACATCCAGGCGATCGAGGCCCGCATGCCCCGTCCCGACCGGGAGCGGGCGACATCCCTGTTCACACTCCTGCTCGGCGAGGCGCACCGGCAGCGGCTGCTGGGACTCAAGCGGGCGCCGAGCCGGGACGAGGCGGTCGCCCACGCGCGCAGGGCCATGGACCATCTGGGGCTGCGTTAGCTGCCGTGGAACCGGCCAGGCCGACTGCGGGCGGAGGGCGATCCCATCACCACGCTCCACCGGTTCCGGGCTCAGGGAGTGTGGTGGTCACCATCGACTCCACCCGCGACCGGCTCAGCTCGAGACGCGCGAAGACCCAGACGTGCAGCGGGTTCTCACGCTCGCCGTTCTGAAGAGACCGAAAGGCCAACGGCAAAGCCGGAGGCCATGGCCAACGCCCGGCCTCCGGCTCACTGCTCCCGGTTTACCCCCGCGACCTACCCCGCGACCCGAATCACCTGACGTCCGGATCCGACGGCTCGCGATCGATCAGCGTGGTCAGCATGCCCACGATCATCTGCTGGCCTTCGCGGATCTCATCGAGTTGCCTCGTGTGCTCGTTCAGCAAGGCCGTGTGGTCGTTCAGCAAGGCCGTGTGCTCGGCCTGCCGTTCCTGGACCGCCTGAAGCATGGCGGTGTGCGATTTGACCGTCACCGTCAGGTCGGCCAGGTCGCGGTCGCGACTGGCCGCCAGGCCGGCTTCCAGTGCTACTCGCTCTTCCAGGCGATCGGTACGTTCCTCCACAACCGTCACCCGTTCTTCCAGACTCGCCGTCACTGCATTCCACCCGTTTCCGCCGCAACAACTTACCCGGACGGCACCCGGACACGGAGCCCAGGCCCGCCGTCGTCCATCCTCGTCGACGCCCGACCGAAGACCACCCTGCCAGGCAATTCGGCAAAAAAACAAACGCCGGTATTCCGGCCGAAGGGGGTAACGACGTTCCCTCCATGCCGGGGCGGGCCGGGTCTAGCGTGGAGGTCATGAACCCCACGCTCACTCTGAACAACGGTGTGACCATGCCGGCGATCGGCCTCGGCGTGTTCCAGAGCGAACCGGCCGAGACCTCGCAGGCCGTGCGCACGGCTCTGGAGACCGGCTACCGCCACATCGACACGGCCGCCGCCTACGGCAACGAGCGCCAGGTCGGTGAGGGCATCGCGGCCTCCGGGGTGGACCGGTCGGAGATCTTCGTCGAGACCAAGATCTGGGTCAGCGACTACGGTTTCGACCAGACGCTGCACGCCTTCGACAAGGCCACCGGCAAGCTCGGCCTCGAGCAGATCGACCTGCTCATCCTGCACCAGCCGGCCACCGACCGGTTCCCGGCCACGGTCGAGTCCTACCGGGCGCTGGAGAAGCTGCTCGCGCAGGGGCGGGTGCGCGCCATCGGGGTCAGCAACTTCACCCCGCGCCACCTGACCGACCTGTTCGCCGCCACCGAGGTGGTGCCCGCCGTCAACCAGGTCGAGCTGCACCCGTACTTCGCGCAGCCGGAGCTCCAGGCGTTCCACGCCGAGCACGGCATCCTCACCCAGGCCTGGTCGCCGATCGGCGGCATCACCTTCTACCCCGGCTGGGGCGAGGAGCGGGTCAGCGTGATGGACGACGAGACGATCGCGGCCGTCGCCAAGGAGCACGACCGCTCCCCCGCCCAGGTGATGCTGCGCTGGCACCTCCAGCAGGGCCGCTCGGCCATCCCGAAGTCGACCAACCCCGAGCGCATCGCGCAGAACTTCGCGGTGTTCGACTTCGAGCTCAGCGCCGGGGAACTGGCCCGCATCGACGCCCTCGACCGGGGTGTGCGCAGCGGGCCCGACCCCGACGTGCCGCGGCCCGAGCGGTTCGCGATGGTGATCCCCGAGGCCTGATCCGCCGGGCAGCCTCGAAAACCGAAAATTGACGGACGACGCGGGGCCCGCCGGCCCGGCGTCGTCCGTCATTGTTCCCCAGGACCTTTCGAGGCCCGGGAGCGAACCACCAGGACGGACGTCACGACGGCGACCAGCACGCCCGCGCCGCACACCAGGAGGGTGACGCTCACTGGATCCGGCCCCCGGGACGCCAGGTTGACCACCGCCGAGGTGGACGACAGGCCGACGGCGAAACTGCCGAGGACGGCGGACGGCCAGGCGGGAAACCGGTTCTCGCGTGGCCCCGCCGCCCTTCCGGCGAAAAGTCACACCGCCCAATGGGTCTCGCGCAACTGGACCAGGGCGGGCCTGACCGACCGGGCGGATGCACACGCCCGAGGCGGTGACGCTGGACGTTCCGGGCCGGTCGGCCGCCTCGTCCCGTACTTCACGAAGGGGCACGAAACGGGTGTTGCACGGCTCACTGCTCGTGACGCATGATCATTGATTGTCGACGACGTCGTCGGCCGTCAAGGGGACATGGATGTGGTGATGGCTGTGCTGGGGGCAAGCAGGGCGGGCGGCGGACGGGCACCTGATTGCAGTGCCCCACGGGGATGTTCGCCGAGAAGGGCCCGACTGGTCGCGGCCCTGCTCGCGCTGGCCGCCCTGGTCACCGCAGGCTGCACCGACCGCGGCGCGGACGAACCCACCTCCGACGGCGGGCCGATGCGGCTGAACGTCGGCCGCACCGGCGACTCGGTGGCGCTCTTCCCGCTGTTCGTGGCCGAGCAGGAGGGCTATTTCGAGGACGAGGGCCTCACCCTGGGCGAGCGCCCGCAGCTGGACACCGGCACCGAACTGGCCGCCGCCCTGCAATCGGGCAGCATCGACGTGGCGGCCGGGGTGATGACCGACGCCTTCAACCAGTTCCGGATCGACGGCGGCACCAAGCTGATCGGCTCACTCACCGACGAGTTCTACGTGGACGTCGTGGCGGGCGACTCGATTGCCGCCACCGTGGACGGCAAACCGCTGGCCGATCGGGTGAAGGCGTTGCGGGGCAAGAAGATTGGCATCACCGGACCGGACAGCAGCACCGAAGGGCTCATCGTCTACCTGTTCCGGCAGCAGGGCCTCGACCCCGCCACCGACGTCACCACGGTGAACCTGGGCTCCGACGCCTCCGCCGCCCTCGAGGCGCTGAAGTCCGGCCGGGTGGACGCACTGTCGTACTACCAGCCGGCCGGGCAGCAGGCCGAGGTCACCGGGGTGGGGCGCGTCCTCATCTCCCCCGCCCACGGCGACGTGCCGCCCATGCAGAACCAGACCCACGGCGCCGTCTTCACCACCCAGGAAGACCTGGACGCCAAACCCGCTGCGGTGAAGGCGTTCCTGCGGGCGATCGCCCGGGCGGAGAAGACGATCAACGACGAGGACCGGGCCCGGGTCACCGGGCTGTTCGAGAAGTACCAGGGCACGCTGGACCCCGAGGTGGTCGAGACCCTGATCCCGACTCTTCAGCTCGACATCCCCGACGACCCGTCGCCGCGCACCGACGGCTACGACGCGTCCGTGGCCTTCCACCAGGACAGTGGAATGATCGAGGCCGCACCGGCATACGACTCCCTGGTGCCCACCGCGTTCATCATCGACGCCCTGAGCAGCCGCTGAAAGTGTCCTTCGAACAATCCTTCTCAGCCGAAACAGACCCGGTTGCGGCCACCCGACTTGGCCGCGTACAGCCGTTGGTCGGCGCGCGCGAGCAGACTGTCGTAGGTGTCGCCGGGCAGCCGGGCCACCAGCCCCGCGCTGAGGGTGATGCCGCGGCCCGGGGTGAGCGTGCTCCAGTCGTGCTCCTGCACCGTGCGGCGCACGTCCTCGACGATGTCGTGGGCCTGGCCGCGGTCGTCCGTGACCAGCACGAGCAGCAGCTCCTCACCACCGAAACGCGCCGCGAACGAACCGGTCTCGCCGGCCGGGGTGGCGGCCTCCAGCAGCCGGGCCACGGCCTGGAGCACCCGGTCGCCGGCCTCGTGCGAGTAGCGGTCGTTGACCGACTTGAAGTGGTCAAGGTCGAGCAGGGCGATGCTCAGGCAGCCACCCGGCTGGGGCAGGCCGCCGGCCAGCAGCTCGCCCAGGCGCTCCTGCACGTAGAGCCGGTTGCGCAGGCCGGTCAGCGGGTCCCGCCGGGCCTCCTCGCGGTAGCGGGCGGCCTCCTGCCGGGCGGTCACGGTCTCGAAGAGCGTCTGGCGGATGCGGGCCTGGGCCTCGCGCTGGCGGGAGAGCAGTTCCCGGTCGGCCACGCAGAAGGCCTTGAGCATCTCGTAGGCCGCCCGGTGGTCGCCGAGCGCGGCGCGCACCTCCGCCTCCTCGCGCAGGATCTCGTTCTTGACCCGGGCATAGCCCTGTTCGGTGCAGGCCCTGCGGGCCTGCTCGAGGGTGGCCGAGGCGGCCTCCAGCCGGCCCAGGGCCCGTTCGGCCACGGCCAGGGTGAGCAGGTAGTAGGGCAGGCCGTCGGCGGTGCGGAAGTCGACGTGCTCGGTGGCGCGCACCGCCTGGCGGGCCAGGTCGGCCGCGAGCGCCGGGTCGCCGGCCAGCAGGTGGATGCGGGCCACGGTGTCGAGGCTGGCGGCGTTCAGCGGCTGGCCGTAGCGGGCGCTGAGGGCGGCCAGCTGCCGGGCGCCGGCCAGCGCGGCGTCGACCAGCCCGTCTTCGAGCGCGGTGTAGGCCCGGTTGTTGGCGACCAGCAGGTGCATCTGGGCGTCGCCGACCGCGAGCGCCTCGGCCCGGGAGTACCACAGCAGCGCGTCGTCGGCGGCGCCGAGGTCGTGCAGCAGGTCGGCGGCCTTGTTCAGCACCCGCACCCGCAGCGCGCGGGGAACCTCGTCGGTGAAGGCCGTGACGGCGTCCATGGTGTGGTGCAGGGCGGTGGACTCGTCGGCCAGGTCGTTGTAGACGAATGACTTGAGCAGGGACGCCCGCACCTGGTTCTCGCCGGACAGCGGGGCGGTGGGGTCGCAAGCCCGGTTGATCAGGGCGACGGCGGCGGCCAGCTCGCCGGTGCGCTGGCAGGCCTCGGCCCGGCAGAGCAGGGCGCCCGCCACCGTCTCCCGCTGGCCGGCGCTCTCGGCGCGGTGCTGGAGGTCGGCGGCCAGGCGCCCGGCCGTGGCGGGCTCGGAGGTGACCAGGTGGTGCAGGCCCTCCAGCTCCGCCCGCAGGTCGATGACCAGGGCGAGCGGGTCGTGGGCAGGCTCCACGGCTCACCTCTCCCCCGGCGGTTCCGGCAACGACCCGACATCAGCGGCAATGCGCGTTTCGCACCCCTGCTGCACAGTGTCGCAGCCGGGCGCCCGGAAAGGACGCATCCGCTACTTCTTGCGTTTCCAGGTGCCAATGAGCAGTGGGGGAAGCAGGGGCCGGTCCGGGTGGGCGTCCGCCTCCTGCGCGACCCGGGCCAGCACGGCCTCCGCCCGCGCCGGGTCGACGGCACCCCGGGCCACGGCGGCGGGCAGCACGCCGCGCACCACTCCCTCGAGCATCGCCCGGCCCGGGCCGAGGGCCGACAGGGTGCCGGCGATGTCGCTGCCGTCCGGTGCGCCGATGCCGGCCTCGGCGAACAGCGAGCCCAGCTTGGCGCCGGTGCGGATGTCGCAGCCGATGGCGCCGAACGCGTCGGCCAGCAGGGCGTTCACGTCGTCGGAGGCGGGTGACGGCGGCACCGATCCGACCACGCCCAGGTCGTAGTCCTGCACCAGCAGGTAGCCGCCGGGTGCCACCGCGTCCCACAGCCGGGCCAGCACCTGCGCGCGGTGCGGCAGGTGGAACAGCAGCAGCCGGGCGAAGACCAGGTCGTAGGGGCCGTCCGGGATCGGCTCGGCGCCGATCTCGTAGCTGCGCACCCGGCACTGGGTGTGGCCGAGCCCGTGCAGCATGTCCTGCGCCGACGCGCCGAGGGCGGCGTCGGAGTCCAGGCCGGTCACGCTGCCCGAGGGCCCGACCCGCTCGGCCATCAGGCGCATCGCCTCGCCCGGCCCGCAGCCGGCGTCGAGGCACGAGGCCCCCTCGGCGAGGCCGAGCCGGCCGAGCAGGCGCCCGGTCGCGTCCTCCCAGATCCGGGCCTGGGCCCGCAGGCGCTCGTACTCCTCGGGGGTGCGGCGCATTCCGTAGTTCTCCGGCATGCGCCGATCCTGGGACATACCGGTCTGCGGGCACAAGCGGCGCCCCTACCCCAGGGGTCGTGTCACTCTCCGGTCTCCGCGCGGATGGCCGCCAGCAGCTCCTCCACCTGCGCGTCGGTGAAGCTGATCCGGAAGCGCCGTTCCAGCGTGGCGACGATGCCGAAGAAGGAGTCCCGGCTGTAGTCCAGCATCCGGTCCATCTCCTCCGGGCTGTGCCCGAGGGTCCTGGCCAGGAACCCGGCGGTGGCGCGGCGGGCGGGCGGGTTGTCGAGGATGAACACCGGCTGGGTGTCACGCCGCACCGGGCGGTGCCGCGAGACCGTGCTCGTGGTCGTGACCGTCACGCTGGAGACCAGGTCGCGGCTGGAGCGGGCGGCGTGCAGGCGCACCTCCTCGTCGTCCAGAACCCAGGCCTGGCGCGAGGTGTCCCAGAATCTCAGGTCCTCGGCGGGCACCGGGATGCGGACCTCACCCGTCTGCCCCGGCTCCAGCTCGATCCCGGCGAAGGCCACCAGCTCGCGGGGTGCGCGCCGCACCCGCGGGTCCAGGTGCTCGGCGTAGATCTGCACGGTCTCGCGACCGCGGCGGGCACCCGTGTTCGTCACCGGCACCACCAGCTCGATCACGTCGTCCGGGCCCACGACGGTGGACGACGAGGAGACCGGGCCGAGCTCGAACGTGGTGTAGCCGAGGCCGAATCCGAAGCAGAACAAGGGGTTCCGGGCGAGGGCGTCGTAGGAGCGGTAGCCGATGTGGATGCCCTCGGAGTAGACGTGCCGGCCGTGCTCGCCCGGATAGGTCAGCCAGCCCGGGATGTCTTCGATGCGGGCCGGGAAGGTGGTGGTCAGCCGGCCGGACGGCTCGGCCGCACCGGTGAGCAGATCGGCCACGGCACGCCCGGCGCCCTGACCGGCCAGGAACGTCGCGACCACCGCGGACACCTCGTCCAGCCAGGGCATCACGACCGCGTCCGGGCTGGCGACCAGCACCACCACCTGCGGGCAGACCGCGGCCAGCGCGCTCACCAGCTCGTCGTGGCCGTCGGACAGGTCCAGCGTGGTGCGGTCGGTGCCCTCGCCGTCGTAGGCCACGTCGGTGTGCACGAACACGATCGCCACGTCGGTGCCCCGGGCGGCCTCGACCGCCTCCGCCAGCAGCCGCTCACGCAGCACCGGGTCGGTGGAAGTGCCCTGCACCTGCACGATCTCGGTGTCCTGGCCGAACGCCGCGCGCAGCTCCACGATCGGGACGTCGACCTGGGTGGGCGCGGTGGTGGCGCAGCCCGAGCCCTGGATGATCGGGTCGTCACCCGCCCCCTCGCCGGCCACCAGGATGCGGCGCGGGGCCGCCGGGTCGAGCGGCAGCACGCCGCCGTCGTTCTTCAGCAGCACCATCGACCGCGCGGCCATCTCCTGGGCCAGCCGGTGGTGGGCGGCCCGGTCGAACGACGTGGGGCGGGTGGCCCGGGCCGCGACCGCACGGTGCACGAACTCCAGCACCCGGCGGCAGGCGGTGTCGAGAACCTCTGCCGTCAGGCGTCCTTCGGCGATCGCGCGGCGCAGGGCGGCCTTGCGGCTGGGGCTCTCGGGCATGTCCAGGTCGTTACCGGCCTCCAGCGAGGCGGGCCGGTCCTTGATGCCGTGCCAGTCCGACACCACGGTGCCGCGGTACCCCCAGTCGTCGCGCAGCACCTCGGTGAGCAGCCACGGGTCCTGTGACGCCTGGACGCCGTTGAGCCGGTTGTACGAGCTCATGATCGTCCACGGGTCGCTCCGCCTCACGACCTTCTCGAACGCCCTGAGGTAGCCCTCCCGCAGCGCGCGCTCCTCCACCACCGAGTCCATCGTGGTGCGCTCGACCTCGCAGTTGTTGGCCGCGAAGTGCTTCAGCGAGGCGCCGACGCCGTTCTCCTGGAGGCCCTCCACCACGGCGGCGGCGATCTCCGCCGTCACCACCGGGTCTTCCGAGTAGTACTCGTAGCTGCGCCCGCCCAGCGGCGTGCGGCGCAGGTTGATGCCCGGGCCCAGCAGCATGTCGACGCCCAGCTCACCGCACTCGGCGGCCAGCGCCTCACCCAGCCGGCGGGCCAGGGCGGGGTCCCACGAGCAGGCCATCGCGGCGCCGGTCGGGAAGCAGGTGGCCGGCTTGGTCTCGCCCCAGGCGGTGGAGACGCCGTTGGCGCGGCGGTTGACCACGGACAGGAAGTCGTCGAGGTCGAAGCCGCCCTTCTCGTCGCCGTCGATCTGCGGCACCGAGTAGCGCACTCCGTAGGTGCCGTCGGTCATCACCGTGGCCGGCACGCCCAGGCGCTCCACGCCGGCGGTCTTCCACATGCCGTATCCGGAGAGCAGATCGACCTTCTCGTCGTCGGTCAGCCGCCGCAGCACATCCTCGACATCGAAAAGATCACTGCTGGACGCGTTCTTGCTCACGGTGGCTCCTGACGTCGACGGACTCGTGCACAGTCTGCGCAGGACCTTCGTCATCGTTCAAATCGCTGAAGCGGGTGAAGAACATCACCATCGCAGATGTGCAATCTCAGCGAAACGCGCTGGAAACACAAGGCTCCAGAAAAGTGATGGCTCAGGACGCCGAGCGGTACTCGTCGGCCAGCGCCGTGGCCACCACCCGTACCGCGTCGGCCACGGCCCGCACCCGGGCCGTGGAACGCACCGACCGCAGCGTGGCCACCACCAGGGGCAGGCCGGGCGCCTCGTCGGCGATCGGGCGGGTCACCACGGACCGGCCGTCGTAGGTGGAGTCGTGCCGGGGACGCTGGTTGAGGATGGAGTAGCCGTACCCCTTGGCGACGAGGGAGCGCACCGTCTCGTAGCCGTAGGAGCGGTGCCGCACGACCGGTTCCACCCCCGCGGCACGCATCACGTCGAGGAAGTACTCACGGCTGTGCGGCAGGTCGAGCAGGATCAGCTGGTCGTGGGCGAGCTCGCGCAGCGGCACCTGGCGACGTGAGGCCAGCCGGTGCCCGGCGGGCAGCACCACGTGCGGCGAGACGGTGGCGACGACCTCGCGGCGCATCTCGTCACCGAAGCCGAAGTCGTAGCTGACAGCCATCTCCGCGCGTCCCGAGCGCAGCGCCTCCCGGGCCTCGTCGGCGTCCACCTCGACCACGTCCACCTCCAGGTGCGGGTGGCGCTCGGCGATCAGCGTCATCATGTCGGCCAGCAGGAACGGCGCCAGGGTGACGAAGAAGGCGATCCGGATGGTGCCGCGCACCTGCTCGTCCATGCCGCGGGCGGAGTCGAGCGCCTCGTCGAGACTGCCGAGCACGGCCCGGGCATCGCCCAGCAGCTGCCGCCCGGCCGGGGTCAGGGCCAGGCCCTTGGACCGCATCCGGATGAAAAGCTGCGCTCCGACCTGGTTCTCCAGCTGCGCCACCGCGGAGGACACGGCGGACTGGGCAACCAGGAGGTTGGTGGCGGCCTGGGTCATGCTCAGGCAGGTGGCCGCCTCGACGAAGTAGCGCAGCTGCGCCAGCGTGATGTCCGCCTTGCGGGCCATGGGTCTCCACTCCGAGGCAGGGGGCGGGCCATCCGGCCCGCGCGGTCAGACCGGAAGACCACATCTGGATTTCCGATCCGCCCCGGCACTGTCGCCGATTCACCCGTCGTTCGTCAAAGACGGCTCCACCTGCGGCAATCCCTTCAGGTTTCGGCCATGTTTCCCAACCGTTAGCGGCGTGCTTCATCAGAAGAACAGATGTCCTTCCCCACTGAATCCAGTTTTTACTCAGCAAGAATCCGCTCTTACGCTGATGCCCGGCCCGACGAAGTACCCCTGCCCCACGGCCGTCCGGCCCTACTGCCCATCGACGATCGCGACCGGCTCCCCCGGTGACGCGATCCCTGCGCGGAGGTCCCCCATGCGCTTTCCCCGACGTCGCACCACCACGGTCACCGGCGCGGTGTTCGCCGCCGTGTCGCTGACGCTGGCCGGCTGCGCCGACACCGGCAGCTCCACCACCGGTTCCGCCGCCTCCGGCACCGATCTGCCCGCCGACTACCTGAGCGCGGCGAAGACCTTCTCCGAGGCGCTGAACACCGGCGGCGAGAAGCTCGGCGGCACCGTGACCGTCGTCGGCACCCTGAGCGGGGCTGAGAAGGAGCGCCTGCTCTCGACCTTCGCGCCGTTCGAGGAGGCCACCGGGATCAAGGTCGACTACACCGGCACCGAGGACTACGCCACGGTCGTGCAGTCCGGCGTGGACTCCGGCAACCCGGTCGACGTGATGACCGTGACCAGCCTGGCGATGGTCAAGCAGTACGCCGAGTCCGGCGACCTGAAGGACGTCGGCGAGATCGTCGGCGAGGACACGCTGAAGAAGAACTTCGGCCAGGGCCTGATCGACGCCGCCAGCGTGGACGACAAGACCTACGGCATCTACATGTCGATGGACAACTTCATGGTCTGGTACAACCCGGACACCTACGACGGCCCGACCGACGGCACCTGGGACGACCTGACGAAGTGGACCGACGAGCAGGCCTCCTCCGGCACCGCTCCCTGGTGCCTGGGCCTGAGCGCGGGCGCCAGCACCGGCTGGCCGGGCGCCTTCATGGTGCTCAACCAGCTGGTCAAGTCGGCCGGCCCGGACGTCGCGAACGGCCTGGCCACCGGTGAGACCAAGTGGACCGACCCGGAGGTCAAGGCCGCCTTCCAGACCGTCGGCGACCTGATCCAGAAGGACGGCTCGGTCTACGGCGGCGCCTCCGCCGCCCTGTCCACCGAGCAGGGCGCGGCCGGCAACGGCATGTACACCGACCCGCAGCAGTGCTCGCTGTTCGAGTGGGGCACCTACGGCGCCGCCACCCTGATCGCCGGCAACTCCGAGGTCAAGGCCGGCGAGAACCTCGACTTCATGCCGATCCCGGCGAGCAACGAGAAGTACGCCGACACCGAGGCCTACACCGGCACCGTGGTCTCCGCCTTCTCCGACCGTCCCGAGGTCAAGGCGTTCCTCAAGTACATGGCCTCCGACGAGGAGCAGACCCTGATCGCGGCCACCGGCAACTACGTGGCCCCGAACAGCAACGTGCCCACCGAGGCCTACCCGAACGAGCTGCTCAAGCGGATCTCGACGGACATGCTGAGCAAGGACCTGACGCCGCTGCCGAGCAGCACCATCGACACCAGCGTCCGCTCCACCCTGTACACCGCCTTCTCGAACTTCGTGCAGGACCCGACCACCCTGGACGCCGACCTGAAGACGATCGACGACGCCCAGGCCGCTCTCGGCTGACGAATGAGGCCGCCCCGGGCCCGATCACACCGCTGATCGGGCCCGGGGCGCCTGTCCCGGTCCCGAAACCCACCGATCCCCCACCGGAGCCGTCCCTGTGAACTCCACGCCGTTGTTCTCCCTCGTCGCAGGGGTTTTCGTGATCCCCGCACTGGTTCTGCTCTGGCTGGCCCTGGGTGAACGGCTCCTGAACCTGCTGCCCGCCCGCGCGCAGGACCGCGTGCGCCCGTGGATCTGGCTCGCCGTCCCGCTGCTGCTGGGCGGCACCATCCTGCTGTACCCGCTGGTGCAGACCCTGATCATGTCGTTCCAGAACCGTTCCGGTGACGGCTTCGTCGGTCTGGACAACTACGGCTGGGTGCTCAGTGAGCAGATCCGCCCGGTGCTGGTGAACAACCTGGTCTGGCTGATCGTTCTGCCGCTGATCACGCTGGTCATCGGTCTGGTGGTCGCCGCGCTGGCCGACCGGGTGCGCTACGAGTGGCTGGTCCGCACCGTGATGATCCTGCCGATGGCGATCTCGTTCTCGGCCGCCGCCGTCATCTGGCGGCTGATGTACGCCTACCAGCCCTCCGGTGCCGCGCAGACCGGCACGCTCAACGGCGTCCTCAATGCCCTGGGGCTGGAGACCGAACCGTTCCTGTCCGACCCCGCGGTGACCACCTGGGCGCTGATCGCGATCGGTGTGTGGATGTCGACCGGCACCGCGATGCTCATGCTCTCGGCGGCGATCAAGAACGTCGACCACTCCACCCTGGAGGCCGCCCGCCTGGACGGCGCCGGTGAGCTGCGCGCCTTCTGGCACATCGCGATCCCGCAGATCGCGCCCACCATCATCGTCGTCTACACCACGCAGGTGATCTTCGCGCTGAAGATCTTCGACATCGTGTACACGATGACCAACGGCGCGTTCGACACCAACGTCATCGCCAACCGGATGTACGCGGAGCTGTTCCAGGCCCGCGACTACGGCCACGCCTCGGCCATCGCCGTGGTGCTGCTGATCGTGGCGATCCCGATCATCGTCGTCAACGTCCGCCAGTTCCGCGAGGAGAACGCCCGATGAGCGCCACCACCGAGGCAGCGCGCCCGGAAACCGTCACCCGGAAGCCGGTTCCGCGCGCCCGCCGGCACTTCTCCCCCTGGCGCGGGGTGATCCACGTGATCCTGATCAGTGTGTGCGTGGCCTGGATCGTGCCGCTGATCGGCCTGATCGTGTACTCGTTCCGCACCATCTCGGACTCGGCCACGAACGGCTGGTGGAACGCCTTCCTCAAGCCGTGGTTCACCATGACCAACTACCAGGACGCGTGGAACACCGGCGGTATCGGCCGGGCCATCCTGAACAGCACGCTGATCACCCTGCCCACCACCGCGATCACCGTCGTGGTCTGCGCCGTGTGCGCGTACACCCTGGCCCGCATGCGGTTCCGCGGCCGGATGACGATCCTGGCGGTCGTGGTCAGCCTGCTCGTGGTGCCGCCGCAGCTGACCCTGGTGCCGCTGCTGCGCCTGTTCGGCACCCTCGGCCTGACCGGCGAGCTGCCCAGCGTGTGGCTGTTCCAGGCCGGTTTCGTGATCCCGTTCGGGACCTACCTGCTGCACGGCTTCTTCCGGGCCTTCCCGGAGGAGCTGCTGGAGGCCGCCGCGCTGGACGGCGCCAGTGTGCCCCGCACGTTCTTCAGCATCGTGCTGCCCACCAGCGTCCCGATCATGGTGGCCCTGGCCATCATCCAGTTCATGTGGTCGTGGAACGACCTGCTCGTGCCCCTGCTCTTCCTCGGCGGCGGCGCCGACGTGGCCCCGGCCACCGTGCAGATCGCCGGCCTCGTGCAGTCCACCGGCGGCGGCCTCAACTCGCTGTCCGCGGCCGCGCTGATGTCCATGATCCCGCCCGTGGTGGTCACTCTCGCGCTCCAGCGCTACTTCGTCCGCGGCATTCTGGGCGGCGCCGTCAAGGGGTGAGATCGATGGACGACGAAGGGCTCGCGCCGGGCTCCCCGTCGTCCATCGGCATCTGGAAATCTGATCCAGAGCGCCGAAAACATGTGTTGGACAGAAGTAAGACGCTTGCTCAGGATTGAAAACGCAAGCATTGATGACTTTTCGTGGAGGTTCTGGTGTCACACCAAGAGGTTGAGGTCCTCGTCGTCGGCGGGGGCCAGGCCGGTGTGGCGATGAGCGAGCACCTGCTGAACGCCGGTGTCTCGCATCTCGTCCTGGAGCGCGGCCGGGTGGCCGAGCGCTGGCGGTCGGAGCGCTGGGACTCGCTGGTGGCCAACGGCCCGTCGTGGCACGACCGCTTCCCCGGCCTGGAGTTCCCGCGCACCGGCCCGGACGGCTTCGCCCCCAAGGAGGAGGTCGCCGACTACTTCGAGGCCTACGTGCGGCACCTCGACGCGCCGGTGCGCACCGGTGTCGAGGTGACCTCGGTGCGACGGCACGAGGGACGCCCGGGCTTTCGGGCGCAGACCTCCGAGGGCACGATCGACGCCCGGTTCGTGGTGGCCGCGACCGGCCCGTTCCAGAAGCCGGTGATCCCGGCGATCGTGCCCGAGGACGCGGTGCCCACCCAGATCCACTCCAGCTCCTACCGCAACCCGCAGCAGCTGGCCGAGGGCGCGGTGCTGGTGGTCGGCGCCGGCTCGTCCGGTGTGCAGATCGCCGACGAGCTCCAGCGCTCGGGCCGCCAGGTGTACCTGTCGGTGGGCCCGCACGACCGGCCCCCGCGCAGCTACCGCGGCCGCGACTTCGTCTGGTGGCTGGGCGTTCTGGGCCTGTGGGACATGGAGACCCCGCCGGCCGGCGCCGAGCACGTCACGATCGCCGTCAGCGGCGCGCGCGGCGGCGAGACCGTCGACTTCCGCAACCTGGCCGCGCAGGGCATCCGGCTGGTCGGGCGCACCAGCTCGTACGCCGACGGCGTGGTCGGTTTCGCCGCCGACCTGGGCGACAACATCAAGGGCGGCGACGCCAACCTGCTGGCCCTGCTCGACGCGGCCGACGCCTACGTCGAGCGCAACGGCCTCGACCTGCCGGAGGAGCCCGCGCTGCGCGAGCTCGGCCCCGACCCGGCGAGCGTCACCGACCCGACCCTGGAGCTCGACCTGGCCGCGGCGGGCGTCACCACGATCGTCTGGGCCACCGGCTTCCGCACCGACTACGGCTGGCTCGAGGTGCCCGGCGCCGTCGACGAGGCGGGCAAACCCGTTCACCGGCGCGGCGTCTCGGCGGAGCCCGGCGTGTACTTCGTCGGCCTGCCCTGGCTCTCGCGCCGCGGCTCCAGCTTCATCTGGGGCTGCTGGCACGACGCCAAGCACGTGGCCGGTCACATCTCCACCCAGCTGAACTACGTTGCCTACCAGGGGGTCCAGGCATGAACGAGACCATCGTCGTGGGCGGCCACCAGCGCATCCGCCCGTTCAACACCAGCGTCACCTACCCCGAGCAGAACCTCGACAACGACCTGTGCCAGGCCGTGGTCGCGGGCAACACGGTGTATGTGCGCGGCCAGATCGGGCAGAACCTCGACACCAGCGAGTCGGTCGGCATCGGCGACGTGGGCGCCCAGACCGAGCAGGCGATGGCCAACATCGCCATGCTGCTGGGCGAGGCCGGCGCGACGATCGAGCACCTGGTGAAACTGACCATCTACATCGTGGATCCGCGCTACCGGGAGACCGTGTACCGGGTGATCGGCCGCCACACCAAGGGTGTTCACCCGATCTCGACCGGCATCGTGGTGTCCGCGCTGGCCCGCCCGGAGTGGCTGGTCGAGGTCGACGCGATCGCGGTGATCCCGTCATGACGTTCTCCGTGCTCGGCACCGACAGCTCCGGCGCCGTCGGGATCGCCGTCTCGTCCTCCTCCCCCGCCGTCGCCGCCCGGTGCGTGCACCTGCGGGCCGGGGTGGGCGGCGCCTCCTCGCAGAACATCACCGACCCCCGGCTGGGCACCGAGCTTCTGGACGCCCTGAGCTCCGGTCTGGTTGCGCGGGAGGCACTCTCGCGGGTGGTCACCGGCCGCGAACTGATCGAGCACCGCCAGCTCACGGTGCTGGAGGTGAATGGCCAGGGCGCCGCCTTCTCCGGCGCGAACACCCTCGGCGTGCACCACACCGTGGTCGGCGACCAGGTGGTCGCGGCCGGCAACCTGCTCGCCTCTCCCGGCGTGATCGACGCCGTGGCAGCGGCTTTCGAGCAGTCCACCGGCGATCTGGAGACCCGGTTGCTGCTGGCCCTGGAGGCCGGGCTGGCCGCCGGCGGCGAGGCCGGGCCGGTGCGCTCGGCCGGGCTGTCCGTCGTGCGCGAGGTGGCGTGGCGCGAGACCGACCTGCGTGTCGACTGGAGCGACACCCCGATCGCGGAACTGCGCACCCTGCTGGAGGTCTGGCTGCCGCAGCGCGACGCCTACGTGACCCGCGGGCTGAATCCGGAGGCCGCTCCGTCGTACGGGGTCCCGGGCGATGAGTGATCTGCGCGAGGCCGCCGCCCGCACGGTCTCCGGTGACGCCGAACGGCTGATCGCCCTGTCCGAGCAGCTGCACGCGCACCCCGAGACGGCGTGGGAGGAACATCAATCCTCCCGATGGGTGGCCGAGACGCTCTCCGAGGCGGGCTTTTCCGTCGTCCCTGAGTTTCTGGGGCTGGAGACCGCGTTTCTGGCGACCTACGGCAGCGGCCCGTTCCGGCTGGGCCTGTGCGCCGAGTACGACGCGCTGCCCGGGCTCGGCCACGCCTGCGGGCACAACCTGATCTCGGCCATCACGGTCGGCGCCGCCCGGGCTCTGGCCCCGCTCGCGGACGCCGCCGGGCTGACCGTCGAGGTCTACGGCACCCCGGCCGAGGAGGGTGGCGGCGGCAAGATCGAGCTGCTGGAGCGCGGCGCGTTCCAGGGCCTCGACCTGGCGATGATGGCGCACCCGGCACCGGTCGACGTGGCCGAGGCCGAGCCGTTCGCGGTGTCGCACTCGCACGTGTCCTACCGGGGGAAGGCCGCGCACGCGGCGGCCTACCCGGAGCAGGGCGTCAACGCCGCCGACGCGTTCACCCTGGCCCAGGTCGCGATCGGGCTTCTGCGCCAGCAGCTTCCGCCGAGCGTGCGGGTGCACGGCGTGATGACCAACGGCGGCGAGGCGCCCAACGCGATCCCGGCGCACACCGAGGGACGCTGGTACGTGCGGGCGTCCTCGCTGGCCGAGCTGAGCGCCACCGAGGAGAAGGTCCGGCGCTGCTTCGAGGCCGGGGCCCTGGCCACCGGGGCCACGCTCGACATCACCCCGGAGAGCAAGCCGTACGACGGGTTCCGCACCTACCAGCCGGCTCTGGACGCCTACCGGCGCAACGCCCGGTCGCTGGGCCGGGTGTTCGACGACGCCTCCCCCGCCCGCAGCATGAACCGGGCGTCCACCGACATGGGCAACGTGTCCCAGGTGGTGCCGGCGATCCATCCGTACATCGGCATCGGCTCGCTGCCGGCGCTGAACCACCAGCCGGAGTTCGCGGCGCACTGCGTCGGGGCGGACGCCGAGAAGGCACTGCTCGACGCCGCCACCGCCCTGGCCTGGACGGCGCTCGATCTGGCCACGCACTGACGCTTGGGAATGGCAGGGTCGGTGATTATCGTGATCACATGGCCTTCCTCACGCTCGACGTCGCGCTCCCGCTGCCCACGCGGCTGCGGGACGCGGCGGTGCGGGCCAGCGACGCCTGCGCCGGCCGGATCGACTCGGCCTTCCGGCTGGGCCGGCCCTATCCCGGGCTCCCCGACGACGAGGTGTGCGAGCCGCACGTGTCGCTGTTCATGCTGCGGCTGCACGAGAGCCGGGTGAACGAGCTGCTCGGCGCCGTGTCCGGGGTGGCCGCGCGCAGCACGCCGGTGCGGGCGCAGGGCGAGCGCTGGCGGCCCAATCCGCAAGGCGCCCCGGAACTGCACTTCCGGGCGTCCCCCGGGTGGGGCGTCCTGCAAGAACAGGTGGTGGCCGCCGTCGCGCCACTGCGCGACGGGCTGCGCGAGCGCGACCCCGCCGGTGACAGCCCCGCCGAGCTGATCGACCGGCTCCGGCGGCAGGACCCGGGCGGTTCCCGGCTGGCCCAGCTGGAACGGTACGGCTACGACGAGATCGCCGAGCGGTTCAGCCCGCACGTGACGGTGGCCTGGCCGCGCTCGCGTTCCGGCGACGGCGCTCCCCCCGGCCCCGAACCCTCTTTCTGGCAGGGCGATCTCACCCGGATCGGGGTGTACCGGATGGCGCCGCACGGCACCTGTGTGCGCCCGTTCGGAGTGTTCCCCCTGAGCGGCGAAAAACTGACACCAACTCGTGTCATCAAGACCGGCGGCGCATTTCGATAGTCGGCCACCGGCCCCCCGGATATGCTGTGATCCGGACAGATGGGGGTCTTCCGGCCATGGTGCGCCTGATCAGCTGGCTCCAGAAAAACCTCGACGGCGCCATCGCTTTCGCTGTCGCCGTCGTGGTCGCCGTGCTCGACGTGTTCGGGCTGCCCGGCGAGGGGCAGGTCGACAACGCCATACTGCTGGTGCTGGGGGTGCTCGCGGTCGCCCAGCTGCGCGACCGCTCCCGCAAGGAGGACTCCGAGCTGGCCACCCGGGCGCTGCTCGACCAGACCGTCGGAAAACTGACGGGGCAGGTGCAGAGCGTCCAGAAAAAGGTGGACGGCGTGGCCCGCGACCTGACCGGCGTCCATCAGCAGGTCGACGGCATATCCCTCGGGGTGGAAGGCATTTCGCGCGGCGTCGACGACGCCACCATGGTGCGGGTGCTCAGCGGTGACGAGATCACCCGGGCCCTGCGCGACGCCCGCCACCACACCGAGCGCTGGCACTTCCGCGGCGGCACCGGCACCTACATCCGGGCCGTCACCCTGCCCGACTGCGTCGACCAGTCCCGGCGCGAGCGGCGCAGTCTCGAGGTCCGGCTGGAGATCATCGACCCCACCAACCTGGAGCTGTGCAGCACCTACGCGCAGTTCCGCGGGTCGTCGCCCAACGACCGCGATCCCTGGGATCCCGAGCGCACGCAGCGCGAGGCCTACGCCACCATCCTGGCCGCGGCCTGGTACCTCCAGCGCTCGTCGTTCCTCGACATCAAGGTCGGACTGTCACAGGTGATGCCGACGCTACGGTCCGACCTCTCGTCGAGCACCCTGGTCATCACCAACGAGCGGCCGTTCGGGCAGGCCCTGCTGGTCCAGCGCGACAAGCTGCTCTACTCCTACATCGAGACCGACCTGCGCAAGAGTTTCGAGCAGGCCCGGCCGGTTCCGCTGGAGCAGGCCCGGCACCCGCGACTGCGCGACGAGCCCACCCCCGACGAGGTGGTCCGGTTCTTCGCCCGGCTCGACATGCCGCTCAGCACCAGCTTTCTCGACGACGACGTCGGCGACATCATCCGGCGCGCCCTGCACGCGGAGGATCCGTTCGCATCATGACCACGATGACGTACGCCTCGCTCGACGAGGCGATCAGCCGGGGCGCCGGGCCCACCGTGGTGCCGGCCGCCTCGCACCACGCGCTGCTGGCCGTGGAGTCGGGCCGGCAACCGCTGCGGGCGGTGCGTCACCCGCTGGGTTTCTTCTGCCTGCCCGTGGTACGCGACGGCGACCTCGGGGTGTGCGTGCACGTGTGGACCTCCCGGCTGCCGCCGCCGGGCACCGTCGTCACCTCCCCGGTGCACTGCCACAGCTGGGAACTGGTCAGTTACGTGCTTTACGGCCGGGTGACGCACACACTGATCGACGTGGACGACGATCCGGACGGTGCCCAGCGGGTGTACGAGGTGCTCAGCCGCGACGGGGTGGACGAGGTGCGGCCCACGCCGCGCCTGGTGCGCTGCCGGGTCAGCCGCTCACGACCGACCGGGCCCGGCAGCAGTTACCGGCTGGGCGCCGGGCAGTTCCACTCCAGTGTCGCCGACGACGGGGAGGCCGCCACCGTGGTACTCGGGCGCACGACCGGCAATCAGGATCTCACCGTGGGCGACCGTGACCTGCACGGTCATCTGCTGCCGCGGGAACGGTGCAGCAGTCGGGAGACCGCCGCGCTGGCGCGGATCGCGCTGGACGGGCTGGGCGTGGCCGGGGTGCGGCGATGAGCCCGGCGGTGGATCCGGCGACCGGCCCGGCGGTGGACCCGGCGCACGCGCGGGACGTGGCGGTGCGGGCGGCCCAGGAGGCGGGAGCCCTGCTGCTGCGCCGCTACTCGGCCGGGGTGCGCAGCCGGCCCAAGGGCGATTCCGGTGACGTGGTCACCGATCTCGACCTGGCCGCGGAGGCGCTGATCGTCGAGCGCATCCGCAGCGTCTTCCCCGGGCACCGGATCGTGGCCGAGGAGTCCGGGGTGCACGAGGCGATCGGCGCCGACGGCGGCTGGACCTGGCTGGTCGACCCGCTCGACGGCACCAACAACGTGGCCATCGGGCTGTCCGCGTTCGTGGTCGGGCTGGCGCTGTGCGCCGGTGAGACCACCGTGGTCGGCGTGGTCCACGACCCGATCCTGAACCAGACCTGGTCGGCGGTGAAGGGGCACGGCGCGTTCGGCCCGCAGGGTCGGCTGGGCCCGCTGCCCCGGCCGATGCCGCACGGGCCGGTGCTGGGCTGGACGCAGGGGCACGGGGTGCACCGCGACGACTCCCGGGCCCGCTCGCTGAAGCTGGTGATGGAACGCAACTCGCTGCGCACCCTTCAGCTGTGGGCGCCGCTGATGTGCTGGATCATGCTGGCGCGCGGGCACATCGACGGTTTCATCGGCTACCACGCCGAGGCCGTCGACCTGCCCGCGGGCAGCATCATCGCGGCCGAGGCCGGCATCCACACGGTCACGCTGGACGGCGGGCCGTTCGTCGAGACGGTGGCCGAGACCGAGCGGCGCAGCTTCGTGGCCGCGCACCCGCACAACCTCCAGGCCCTGCTCGACCTGGTCGCCACCGCCGACGCCCTCGCCCCGCAGATCGGGAAGCTGCCGCTGGTGGCCGGGCTCAGCCGGTCACACTGAGCACGGCGACGGTCGCGAGCAGCGCGGCCACCGCCAGACCGGCGCCGGTGGCGGCGAACCGCCCCACCGGCACCCGCACGCCGCGGGCGGCGCAGCGCTCGTACCACAGCAGGGTGGCCAGCGACGCCCACGGCGTGATCACCGGACCGACGTTCGTGCCGACCAGCAGGGCCAGCAACTGGTCGGCGTTGCCGTCGGGCACCACGGCCTCGCCCGCCACGTAGGCGGGCAGATTGTTGACGACGTTGGCCAGGCCGGCCCCGGCGAACGCCGCCCGGAACAGGCCGGCCAGGTCGTTGCCGGTACCCATCAGGCTCAGCATCACCTCGGACAGGCCGTGCCGGCTGATCGTCTCGATCACCAGGAACAGCCCGGTGACGAAAACCAGCAGCCGCCAGGGGAACAGGCCCGGGCGCAGCGGGGCCGGGTTGCGCACGGCGAAGGCGATCAGCACCACGGCCGCGGCCACCGCCGAGGCGATCCACAGCTCCACGTTCACGGCGAGGATGGCCACCACGAACGCCACGCAGGCCGCCCCGGCGATCCGGAACAGCACCCGGTCGGGCACCTGGTGCGGCTGCGGCGGCTCGTACGAGTCGGCGCCGCGCCGCGAGCGCCGCCAGTAGAACACCCACAGGAACACCATGGTGACGGCGACCGACACCAGCTGGGCGGGCCACATCCGGGCGGCGAAACCGATCGGTTCCAGGCCGATCCGGTCCAGGGCCAGCAGGTTGGTCAGGTTCGAGACCGGCAGCAGCAGGCTGGCGGTGTTGGCGAGCCAGACGGTCGTCATCGCCAGCGGGATCGGCGCGATGCCCACCTTGCCGGCCAGGGCCAGCATGACCGGGGTGAGCAGTACGGCCGTGGTGTCCAGGTTGAGGGCGGCCGTGGTCAGCGTCGCGAAACCCACGCAGAGCAGGAACAGCACGAAGTAACTGCCCCGGGCGGCGATCGCGATCCGGGCCGCGATCACGTCGAAAACCTCGGCCTCGGCGGTGAGCTCGGCCAGGATCACGACCGAGGCGAGGAACAGCAGGCTGGGGGTGATCCGGCGGACCACGGCCCAGGCGTCGTCGCCGGGCAGCAGACCGGTGGCGACGCAGAGCAGACCGAGCACGAGCAGCGCGATCGCGATCCGGTCCAGGACATGAAGACGTGGCAGGCGGAGGGGCACGGCCGAAAGGATCGCACGCCGGAACCCGCCCCGCAGATCGCCAGGTGCGCGATAATGCATGGGTGCAATGGGGGGCAAATTCTTCGGGCGGCCCGGCGATCGACATCTTCGTCAGCTATTCGCGGGCCGATGAACGCTGGGCCATCTGGATCGCCGACACCCTCGAGTCGGCCGGTTACCGCACCATGCTCCAGGTCTGGGACTTCGTGCCGGGCACCAACTTCATCGAGTTCATCGACCGGGGCATCAGTGAGTCCCGCCTGGTGCTGGCGGTGCTGTCGCCCAGCTACCTCCAGTCCCGCTACGGCCGGGTGGAATGGCAGGCCGCCTGGCAGGCCGCGTCCGAGCCGGGGGCCAAGCTGGTCACGGTGCGGGTCGAGGAGTGTGAGCTGCACGGCCTGCTGTCCACCATCACGTTCGTCGACCTGGTCGCCATCGAAGACCCGGCGCACGCCGCCGAGCTGCTGCTCCAGCGCATGCAGGAGGCGCTGGACGGGCGGGCCAAACCGGTGGCCGAGCCGGGTGGGTCGGCGTTCCCCGCTGCACCCGGACTGCCCTCCGGCGCGGGCACTTCCGCGCTGCCGCCGTCCCAGCGCATCCGGCCGGCCCGGGGCGGTGCGGCGCCGGGTGCCAGGGGTGAGCCGGCGCCGGATGCCGGGGGTGCGGCCCGGCGTCGCGCTCCCGGGCCGGCGCCCTACCCGGTGGCCGCCCGCACAACGCAACCCCGCGGCAGCGTCACCGTGCTGCACGTGGCCGGCACCGAGTTCGGCGCCGGCCTGCGCGAAGACACCGGTTCGCGGCAGGGCTCGGACCGGCACGCCCAGGTGCTCGCCGACGTCACCCAGCTCGTGCACTCCGGGGCGCCGCGGCCCGACCTGGTGGTGGTCACCGGCGACCTGACCGGGTCCGGCGGGCGCAAGGAGTTCGAGGCCGCGCTGGCGTTCCTCACCCAGCTGCGCCTGAGTCTGGGGCTGGACCGCGACCGCCTCGTCGTCGTCCCCGGGCGAAAAGACGTCAGCCGGGCCGCCTGCCGCGCCTATTTCAACGAGTGCGAGGCCGACGACCTCACCCCGGTGCCGCCGTACTGGCCGAAGTGGCGGCACTTCAGCCGGGTGTTCCACGAGCTCTATGCCGGTATCGACGACGTGGTGTTCGACTCCGGCCAGCCCTGGACGCTGTTCCCGGTACCGGATCTCCAGGTGGTCGTGGCCGGCATCAACACCACCATGGCCGTCACCCACCGCCCCGGCGACGACCACGGCTCGATCGGGGCGCCGCAGGCCAGCTGGTTCGCCGAGCACCTGCACCAGCACGAGCAGCAGGGCTGGCTGCGGATCGGGGTGATGAGCGACGTGCCCGGCCCGTGGCCGGGAGCGCTGCGCGACGGCGCCTCGTTCACCCGGCTGATCGCGCCCCGGCTGAACCTGCTGGTGCACGGCCCGGCCCCGGGACCCGACGGCCCGCACCAGCTGGGTGCCGAGCTGACCGGGGTCTCGGTGCCGGAACCGGGCCGGATAGAACTGATCTCGGTCACCGCCGAGGGCCTCACCCGGTGGAGCGCCCCGGAGGGCGACGAGGTGCCCGAGCCGGTGCGGCTGCTGCGCGGCTGGCACGCCGCCGGCGCCACCTTCGACCCCGGCCCGGAGCTGCTGCCGGTGCCCGACGACGACGGCACCGACGACGAGGTGCGCACCGCGATCGATCCGCTGGCCCAGTTCCTCGGCCAGATCGAGGAGGTCTGCCGGGCCCGGTACGAGGGCGTGCGCATCCGCCGGGTCGCCACCGACCCGCCCTACCTGATCGTCACCCGCCCGCAGGACGGCTTCGCCCGGCAGTCCGGTGTGGGGGCGCTGCTGGGAGAGCCGACCGACGCCGACGTCGAGGCGTTCCTCGGTGTGGCCCGCGGCGCCGACCCGGATCTCGGCCTGGAGCTGGTGTTCTCCGGCCCGCCACCGCTGCCGGAGATCCGCGAGCGCGCGCTGCGGGCCCGGGTGCGGCTGCGCAGTTTCACCGAGTTCCAGGGCCTGCTCGACCTGCGGGCCTACGTGGAGGGGCAGACCGCCCGGCTGGCCGGCGACCGCCAGTACCCACCGGAACTGTACGTGCCGCAGCGCTTTCGCGAGCTGGACCGGCCCAACCAGCCGGTGCACGACAACCTGGTCGGCACGCTGCTGCGTGAGCTGGGAGACGACGACGGCCGGTTCGTGCTGCTGCTGGGCGACTTCGGCCGGGGCAAGACGTTCGCGGTGCGGGAGGTGGCGCAGCGCATCCCGATGGAGCTGCCGCACCTGATCCCGATCCTGATCGAGCTGCGGGCCCTCGACAAGGCGCACTCGATCGAGGGTCTGGTGGCCTCGCACCTGGCCGACCACGGCGAGCAGAACATCGACCTGCGGGCCTTCGACTACATGCTCCGGCGCGGCCGGATCGTGCTGCTGTTCGACGGTTTCGACGAGCTGGTCACCCGCACCACCTACGAGCGCGCGGCCGACCACCTGGACACCCTGCTGCGGGCCGCCACCGGCGACGCGAAGATCGTGCTCAGCAGCCGCACCCAGCACTTCCAGTCGCGCTCGCAGGTGCTGACCGCGCTGGGCGACCGGGTCGGGCTGCTGTCGCAGCGGCGTCTGCTGAGCATCGAGGAGTTCACCCCGGCGCAGATCCGGGACTACCTGGTCAACCACTACCACGGTGACCAGGAGGCGGCGGACGCCCGGCTGCGGCTGATCAGCGGGGTGCAGAACCTGATCGACCTGGCGCACAACCCGCGCATGCTGAGCTTCATCGCCGACCTGGCCGAGGAGCGGCTGCTCGCGGTGGCGCGGGTGGGCCGGGCGCTGTCGGCGGCGGGCCTGTACCGGGAGATCCTGTCGTCCTGGCTGGCCGGTGAGGAGCGGCGCACCCGCAACGTGCCCGGCGCCCCGGCCGGGCTGGGTCTGGACGACCTGTGGCGGGCGGTCACCCGGCTGGCACTGCGGCTGTGGGAGGCCAACGAGTCGGTGCTGCGGATCACCGACATCACCGAGGTGGCCGACCTGGTGGCGGGCATGGCCGAGGGGGCGATGTCGACGGCCGAGGCCACGCACGCACTGGGCACCGGCACGTTACTGGTGCGCACCGACGACGGGCTGTTCGGGTTCATCCACGGCTCGGTGGTGGAGTGGCTGGTGGCCAACGAGATCGCCACCCGGCTGGGCCGGCACGAGTCGAGTCTGCTGTCGCAGCGCCCGCTCTCGCAGCTGACCATCGACTTCGTCTGTGACCTGGCCGACGTGCGGGCCTGCGAGGAGTGGGTGGAGCGCACGCTGCCCGACCCGGACGCCGACGACGTGGCGCGCGCCAACGCGGCCCGGCTCAGCACCCGGCTGCGCATCCCGGCACACACCGACCTGCGGGGCGCGTCGCTGCCGGGCGAGGACCTGTCCTACCGCGACCTGGCCGGGGTGGACCTGACCGGCGCCGACCTGACCGACGCCCGGCTGGTCGGGGCGAACCTGTCCGGGGCACGGCTGAGGAACGCCCGGCTGGTCGGCGCGCGGCTCGACGAGGCGGTGCTGACCGGCGCCGACCTGACCGCCACCGACCTGCGCCGGGCCCGGATGATCCGCACCGACCTGCGCGAGGTCACCGTCACCGGCAGCCGCTGGTCACGGGTCAGCCTGATCGCGGCCACCCTCGACCCCGGGCTGACCGGGGCGCCGGAGCTGCGTGGGGCGGCGCTGGCGCCGGGTGCCACGGTGCAGGCCGAGCTGGCGCCGGCCGGGATCGGCGTGCCGTACGGCTTCCACATCCGGTTCGGCCGGCTGCCGCAGCCGCTCGCCTACACCGGTGACGACAGCACCCTGGCGGTGGGCTGCGACAACGGCAGCGTGCTGATCTGCGACACGGTGTCCGGGCTGCCGATCCGCACGCTGCACGGGCACCGGGCGCGGGTGTACCTGGTGCTGGCCATCGGCCGTAACGGGCTGGTGACGGCGGGCGGCGACGGCGAGCTGCGGATGTGGGACAGCGCCACCGGGGCACAGCGCTGGTCGCGCGGCGACCACGCGGACTGGGTGTGGCCGGTGGTCGCCGGGCACGAGGGGCACCTGCTGGCCACGTCCGACAGCAGCGGTGCGGTGCAGGTGCTCAACGCCGCCGACGGAACGGTCCGGCACGTGCTGGGCGGGATGACGCCGCCGGTGTGGACGGCCGCGTTCACCCCCGACGACCGGCTGCTGGCCTGCGGCGCCTCGGACGGCACGGTGCGGTTGTGGCAGACCGGTGACGGGCGGCTGGCGCAGGTCCTGATCGGGCACGGCGGTTCGGTGTTCCGGGTCCAGTTCGACGCCACCGGCGAGTTTCTGGCCACCGCCGACGAGCTGGGCGTCATCCGGATCTGGGAGACCGCCACGGGCACCCTGCTGCGGCAGCTGACCGGGCACACCCGGTCGGTGTACACGATGGACTTCCATCCCGGCGGCGAGCTGCTGGCCACGGCCGACACCGGAGGCACGGTGCGGCTGTGGCGGCTGTCCACCGGGCAGACCGCCGGGGTGGTGCAGGCGCACACGAGTTCGGTGTACCAGGTGCAGTTCTCACCGGACGGGCTGAACCTGGCCAGCCTCGACAGCAGCGGCTCGGTGCGGATGTGGGCGGTGCAGCCGGCTGCCGATCCGCCGGTCACGCCGCAGCACGAGCTGCGGGGGCACCGGGCCGCGGTCTGGCCGGGGGCCTTCCGCGGCGACGGCACGCAGTTCGCGACGGCCGGCAACGACGGCACGCTGCGCCTGTGGGACGTGGCCGACGGGCAGTGCCGGCACGTACTGCACGGGCACGGCCGGCGGATCACCTCGATCAGTTTCAGCGCCGACGGCTCCCGGCTGGCGGCCTGCGGCAACGACGGTGTGGTGCGGTTGTGGAACCCGTCCACCGGGCAGCTCACGGGCAGCCGGTCGGGCAGCGGCGACACCCTGGTGTCGTGCGTGTTCAGCCCGGCCGGCGACCTGCTCGCGGCGGCCAGCAACGACGGCGGCGTGCACCTGATCGGCACCGGTGACGGTGATGAAGTGCAGGCGCGCGAGCTCGACGCCGAGACCGACAACATCTGGGCCGAGGCGTTCAGCCCGGACGGCCGGATCCTGGCCACCGCCAACGACGACGACACGGTCGGCCTGTGGTTCCACCGCACCGGCGCGCAGGGCCACACCCTGACCGGGCACCGCGGCCGGGTGCGCTCCATCGGCTTCGCCCCCGACGGCCAGACGCTGGTCACCGGCTGCGACGACCAGCGGCTGCGACGCTGGGGCGTCGAGTCCGGCCGGCTGCTGGACACGCTGGAGGGCCACGAGGACCGGGTGTACGCGGTGGCCCACAACGCCGACGGCAGCCTGCTCGCCAGCGCCAGCTGGGACAGCACGGTGCGGATCTGGGACACCCGCAGCGACGTCTGCCTGCACCGCCTGAGCGGGCACGTGGGCCGGCTGTGGAGCGCGGCCTTCCATCCGGGGGCCGACCTGGTGGCGGCGGCCGGCGACGACGCCACGATCTCGCTGTGGGACGCCCGGAGCGGCACGCACCGGGGGTGGTTGCGGGGGCACGTCGGCCGGGTCTACACCGTCGGTTTCAACCACGACGGCTCGTTGCTGGCCAGCGGTGGTGACGACGGAACGGTGCGGCTGTGGGACCCGTCCGCCCCGCCGGAGTCGGCGCTGCGGATGACGCTGCTGGGCACCCCGGACGGCTGGGCCACGCTGGCCCCCGACGGCCGCTACAAGATGGAAGGCGGCATGGTGCAAGACTTCTGGTACTCGGTCGGGATGTGCCGCTTCGAGCCGGGCGAGCTCGACGACTACCTGACCCAGCTGGTGCGGCGGCTGCCGGTGGAGGCCCCGTTCTGAGAAGCGCCCAGCCCGTCACCACTGACGGGGAAGCCGAAACGCCTGGCACCGCTTCGAACCGGGATGCCGATCATCCAGTCAGGGTGCAGCCCTGCACTGATGCATTTGCCCGGTTGGCCAGAACTTTTCCCTCACAATGAGTTTCACCTAAGTAACCCTGACGGACACTTGACGTGATCTAGCTCGCAGGAACAGTCAGTCCGGGCATGCCGCCACGTCGCAACCGCTACGGTCCCTCATATGCTGAACGGAACTAGACGGAGATTCATTGCGACTGGAATAGCCTGCGCGGCTCTGGGTCTGGCGAATGTCCAGGTGGCGAGCGCGTCGAGCACAGCGGGGGCGTAGACACTGCGGCGACGCCAGAACGGGCCGAGGTACTCGCCGGACTGGAAGCCTATTCGGGCAAGCTGGAGAACGTGCTGGAGAAGCCGGGGACCTCCGGGGCGACGCCCGTTTCCTTCCGGGTGGCCGCCGAGGCACCGGACCTGAAAGTCGCTACCGCGCTGGGAAACCCGATCGCCGAAGCGATCGCGGCGGACGGTGACGATGTCACCGGAGTGACGGTCGACACCGACCTGGTGAAGACGCGGACCACCGAGTCCGGCAGTGTGGTCGCGACCGTGGAGATGTCGACCGAGGTCGAGGTGGCCGACGACGGCTCCGGGAGCGCTGGGACACAGTCGTGGTCGGACGCGCACGAGATCACGCTGACCGACTCCGGAAACGGCCTCACCGTGACCAAGGACGTCGTGCAGGCGGTCGAGGAGGTCGACGACGGTTCCGACGAAGCCGCCGGCGAGGTCACCCAGCCGGCGTCCACGAAGACCGCCCGGGCCAGCTCCGGCAGCCAGACCGACGCTTCCGGTCAGCTGAGCCAGGCGGCGGTCGCTGCGGCGACCAAGGGGTACCCGACGCAGACGCGCATCAGCCCGGCCAAGTTCCGGTCGTACGCGCTGACCTGGACCGGTTCCCCGCACGACGGCGACGCCAAGAAGTACTTCAACTCGAAATACCCCTTCTACAACAACAACTGCGCCAACTTCGCCTCACAGGTCCTGGACAACGCCGGCTGGTACCTGACCGGCGGCAGTTCCCTCCAGGTCAAGAACTCGACGAAGTGGACCTATAACCTGGCCGGGGTAGCTCACGCGACCCGCACCTGGTCACGGGCCCGGGACCTGTACACGTTCGCCAACAACACCGGAACCTACGGATACCTCAGCAACATCTGGAATGCCACGACCGGCGACCTGCTGTTCGCGGACTGGGACCCCGGCAACAAGGCCGACGGAGCCATCGACCACGTCATGGTGGTGAGCGGGCGGACCACGACCGGAGTGCCGCGGATCTCCCAGAAATCCAGCAACCGCAACAACGTCACCCTGACCACCTCGATCCGGCTGGCCCAGCAGCAGGGCAAGACCAAGATCGTGTGGTACGGGCTCAAGCACAAGTGAGGGGACGACCGTGAACGGTGGTCTGATGGGGTCGATCCTCTTGGCCCTGGTAGTAATCGGTGCCCTTCTCGTCGCAGTGCTGGTGACTCAGGCATTCGGCCGGGGCGCGCGGTCGAGGACGCAGTCCGTGACAGTCGGCCTGGCGACGGCGGCCACCCTGGCCGGTCTCGGGCTTCTCCTGGTGGCACCTCTCGTGCCACTGCGGGCCAGCACCGGAGCTGAGTGCGGATTCTGGCCTGCCACTGATGCTTTCGGGCCAGGCTGCTCGGCCGCGGCGGTCGAGCAGGCGAGCAACGCGGTGGACCGGGAGTCGACCAGATCCTGCATCGACCGGTCCCGGATGCTGGCGGGAGGCGCGCTGATTCTCGTCGATGTCCCGGCCGCAGGTCTCACGATCGCCGGGATCCGCCGGCGACGGGCAGCCTGAGTCCCGGCCCTCTCGATCAGGAGCCGGGCAGACCCGGTCCCCGGTCCGGAGACCACGTACGCGCGAGCGGCCGGGGTGTCCAGGCACCGTGCGGTGCCGGACCAGGCACTCAGGGCCGCCGCACGGCAGACGACTACCCTGGAATCCGTGCGACCGACCGACGACCTCGACAGCTGGGTGGCCACGCTGGCCTCGGTCGATCTGCCGCCGATGCGCAGCCGGGCGGTCGCCGGCGACGGGTTCCGGGCCGGGGTCGTCACCGGGCAGCTCGGTGCGGTGCGCCTGGCCGAGTTCGTGGTTCCCGCCGGTGAGTGCTTCCGCGACGACTCCATGCTGCGGGAGTCCGACGGCCAGTTCTGCCAGCTCTACCTGCACACCCACGGCAGCACCCGGATGCGGCAGCGGGGACGCCGGGTCGAGGCCGGCGCCGGCGACCTGGTGCTGGTCGACCCCGGGCAGCCGCTCCACGTGGTCACCACCGCCGCGCGGTACCTGACCGTTATGGTGCCGCGGAGCATGCTGGGCCTCGACGCGCGAGAACTGGCCGCGATGGCGGGGAAACGGATTCCGGGAGGCCAGGGGTCGGGGGCGCTGCTGTCCGCGCTCGCCGTCACCGCCGTGCGCTCGAGCAGCGGGTTCGGGCCGGAGGAGGCCGCCCGGTCCGGGATGGCGCTGGCCCAGCTGGTCACCGGTCTGCTGTCCACCCAGCTGCCGAGCCCCCGCCGGTCGCCGGACGAGGTAATGCGTGAGCGCATCCGCCTGTTCATCGACGCGCGGCTGTCCGACCCGGCGCTGACACCACTCCTGGTCGCCGGGGTCCACCACATCTCGCTGCGGCGCCTGCACCAGCTGTTCTCGAAGGAGCCGTTCACGGTCGCGGCCCTGATCCGGCACCGCCGTCTGGAAGGGTGCCGGAGAGATCTTGAGGACGACGTCCACCGGCACGTGAGCATCGCGGCGCTGGCCCGGCGCTGGGGGTTCGGCGACCCGGCGCACTTCAGTCGCCTGTTCAAGTCGACCTACGGCTTGTCACCGCTCGATCACCGCAGGAGCAGCGGCCTTCCACGCTGACGCGCGGACGTCCTGGCGCGCGCTGACATCCAAGCGGGACTGCGCGGATGGTCATGGCCGCGACGTGGGCCGGCCGCACACCATGGTCGGCGCGGCGCCGCACCGGCGCGCCGCGGACCGGCAGAAGGAGAACAGCCATGGACCAGGCACCCGCGGTGATCGCAGACGTGGTGCGGCGCATGTACGAGGCGTGGAGCACCGGTGACGCCGCCGTGTTCGCCGCCGACTTCGCCCCCGACGTGCAGCTGGTGGAGGTGGACGGCTCGGTGGTGAAGGGCACCGACGCCTTCGTCCCGGCCCAGCAGGCGCTGTTCGACACGGTGCTGAAGGGCTCACGCATGGTGCGGGCCGAAGTGGTGTCCGCCGACCTGGTCGGCCCGGGCGTGGGAGTGGTGCATGCCCAGGCGACGCCGTTGATGGCGGGCGAGGAGCAGTCGCCGGCCGGCCGCCGGGTCATGCACCTGCTGGTGCTGGCCGAGAGGGACGGCCGGTGGCAGATCGTCTCCGTGATGGGGGCCCGGGTGCTGAGCTACGAGACCATCGCCCGGCTCGACGCCCTCGGGACCTCCTGAGGAAGGCCGCCCCTGCGGGAGACATCGCCCACAGCGGGTGAACAGTTGGCGAACAGCGCCCTCACGGTCGACTATTATCAGGCGTTTCGTCCGGCCGGTCGTGGGTCTCGTTGATCCGTCCGGCTTTTCAGGTGGGCGAACCAGAGCTCACACGAGGAGAACGACTGTGGTGTCCGCCCGCACGGCACCGGCCAGAACGCTGCTGGCCACGGCCCTGACCATGCTCCTGGCTCTCACCGTGGCCGCGTGCAGCGGCTCCGCGCAGGCCGGTGAGCTCAGCGACACGGCCACCACCGCCACCGCCACGGCCACCGGCTCGGCCACCGAGGCCACGCAGGACACCTCCCGCCCGAACATCGTGTTCGTGCTCACCGACGACCTGTCGATGAACCTGCTGCCCTACCTGCCCACCGTGCAGCGCATGCAGGACGAGGGCACGGCGTTCGCGCAGAACTTCACCACCGACTCGCTGTGCTGCCCCTCGCGCGCGTCCATCTTCACCGGCCGCTACCCGCACAGCACCGGGATCTACCGCAACTCCGGCCCGCAGGGCGGCTTCAAGACGTTCATGAAGAAGGGCCTGGACAGCGACACCTTCGGCACCGATCTCCAGGCCGCCGGCTACAAGACGGCGATGATGGGCAAGCTGCTCAACCAGTACGAGCCCGACGGGCAGACCCCGGCGGGCTGGGACGAGTGGGCGCTGGCCGGGATGGCGTACAAGCAGTACGACTACACGCTGAACCAGAACGGCACCACGGTGAAGTACGGCAGCGACCCGGAAGATTACATGACCGACGTGATCGGCGCCCGGGGGCGGGATTTCGTGGCCCGCAAGGCCGCCGCGAACGAGCCGTTCATGCTGGAGGTGGCCACCTTCACCCCGCACAAGCCGTACCCGGTGGCGCCGCGGCACCAGGGCCTGTTCAAGAACCTCAAGGCCCCGCGCACCGCCGCCTACGACACGATGCCGAGCCCCGCCCCGGCCTGGATGGCGAAGCATCAGCTCACCCGGGCCGAGATCAAGCGCATGGACCGGGACTTCCGCAAGCGGGTGCAGGGCGTGCAGGCCGTGGACGACCTGGTGCGCGGGCTGTGGGAGCAGATCCGGGCCAGCGGCATCGAAGACAACACCTACCTGGTGTTCAGCTCCGACAACGGTTACCACATGGGCGAGTACGCGCTGCTGTCGGGCAAGATGACGGCCTACGACACCGACGTGCACGTGCCGCTGGTGGTGGTCGGCCCGGACGTCGCGAAGCACCGCACGGTCAACGCGCTGACCTCGAACATCGACCTGCGCGCCACGTTCGGCGAGATCGCCGGGCAGCCGACCCCGGAGATCTCGGACGGGCAGAGCCTGGCCGCGCTGTGGAGCACGACGAAGAAGTCCTCCCCGGTGACGGACCGCGACCTGGTGCTGATCGAGCACCGCGGGCCCGACCTGATCGTCGGCGGCGACCCGGACTACGAGGGCTTCCGCAGCGCCAATCCACCGGGCTACGACGCGTTGCGCTCCAGAGACTTTCTGTACATCGAGTACCTGCACGGCGAGACCGAGTACTACGACCTGCGCACCGACCCCGACGAGCTGCACAACATCGCCGGCACCCTGAGCAAGAAGCGGCTGGCCGGGCTCAGCGCCAAGCTGCACGAGGTGGCCACCTGCACCGGTCACGTGCAGTGCGCGAAAGCCCAGCAGCTGTAGTCAGACCCGCACCGGCAGCGTGCGCAGGGCCCGGATGTTCTGCGCCCGCTGCCACCGCGGCCGCCCGGCCCGGCGCAGACCGGGCCGGCGCTCGAACAGCGCCCGCAGCGCCACCTCGGTCTCCAGCCGGGCCAGCCCGGCTCCCACGCAGTAGTGCTCACCACCCGAGAAGGCCAGGTGCGAGCGGCTGTTCGCGCGCTCGGGCCGGAACTCGCCCGGCGCCTCGAACACCTCCGGATCACGGTTGGCCCCGGCCAGCAGCAGCATCACCTCGCTGTGGGCCGGCAGCGCCACCCCGGCCACCTCGGTGTCACGCGGCACCCGGCGCGCGGTGAACTGCACCGGCGGTTCCAGCCGCAGGCTCTCCTCCATCGCCGGCACCAGCACCTCACGGTCGGCGAGCGCGCCCCGGCGCAGTTCCGGATCGCCGAGGAACCGGGAGGTCATGCCGCCCATCAGCCCCACGGACGTCTCGAAACCGGCGATCAGCAGCACGCCCAGGGTGGCCAGCAGGTCGTGCCGGGTGAGCTCGCCGGGACCGCCGTAGCGGTCGGACAGCGCCGACACCAGCGAGCCCTCCGGCGCGGACCCGGCCGCGATCGTGTCGTCGAGGTAGTCGTTGAGATCGCGCCACAGCAGCAGCAGTTCGCGGTGCTGGCGGCGGGTGGGCAGCCGGTTGCTGGTGGACACGGCCAGGATGCCGCCGAGCGCGGCCAGCCGCCGCCACTCCCCCACCGGCAGGCCGGTGAGCTCGCAGATCACCCGCACCGCCACCGGCACCGCGTAGTCCTGCACCACGTCGAAGGGCCCCTCGCCCAGTTCGTCGAGGCGCCGGTGAGCGATGGCCTCCAGCGCGTCGCGGCGGTGCTGAAGGGCTTTCGCGGTGAACCAGGGGGTGACCAGGCGGCGCAGCCGGGCATGGTCGGGGCGGTTGCGCATGAGGAACGAGTCCTCGACCGGCCGCACCGGGCCGGCGGGCAGGGCGGCCTGGTCGAACACCTCCAGGCCCGGATCGCGCAGGGCCTGGCTGACGAAGGCGTGGGAGGCGCTGACGTAGACCGGGGCGAGCGCGCTGCGGTTGACCACACCGCGCTCGCGCACCTGCTCGTAGAGCGGGTAGGGATCGTGCCCGGGCCGGTTGACCAGCAGCCGGGCCAGCAGGTCGCCGCGGGCGGCGGCGTAGCGGATCGCCCCGGTCAGGTACAGCGTGGAGACGCGCTCGCGGACCCGGCCCATCCGTCCACCCTAGGTGTTCGGTCAGACTTCAACCAGAGGACGACGAACCGGGTGCGTCCTGGTTCCGGGATCTGGTCAGCCGGCCGGCCGGGGCGAGCGACGGTGCTCGAACACCAGGTGCGCCAGCATCACCAGCACCAGGCAGATCACCACGTTGCGGCCACCCCGATCGCCGCCGAAAGCCCCCAGCAGCAGCGGCACCACGATGCCCGTGACCACCCAGACCAGCGTCGGCCGCAGCCCGGGCCCCTCGCTGAGCAGGCCGGTGACCACGCCGAGCGCGAAGTAGGTGGCGACCGCGCCGCACAGCAGCCAGCGGACCGGGTCGTCGAGGGGCTCGGAGCCGTGCTCGATCACCGCGGCGAGGGAGACGGCCACGGTCGCGATCACGCCGGTGACCAGGCAGTGCAGGCCGATCGCGGCGCGCGTGGGGATGTGGCCGGCGCGCAGGTGCGGCAGCCCGGCGTGGCCGTAGACCACCGACAGCGCGAAGATCGAGGCCAGCAGCAGGAAGGCCGCGAGACCGGTGATCAGCAGGCCGCTTCCGTAGTGGGCGTCGGCGGCGGCGTTGACGATCTGGATGACCGACTCGCCGAGCACGATGATCACGAACAGGCCCAGCCGCTCGGCCAGGTGCTCGGGATCGACCGAGACGCCGCGGATCACCGGCATCCGGACGTCCCGGTCTTTCGTCGTCCTCCATCTCTCGCTGACCCGGGCCCGCACCCCGGCGAGCATCTGCGGACCGGAGAGCACGAGGATCACCAGCAGGTCGAGGACGACGCCCAGGGCCCAGAGCGCGACCTTCCAGTCGTCGTCCGCCCAGATCGACACGATCCACGGCAGCAGGCCGAGGGAGTACTGCACCACGGGGAAGTCGAGGAGGATCTCGCCGCGGCTCCAGGAATGGCCACCGTAGACGCGGGTGACGACGTAGGCGATGGTGAACGCGGTGAGCGGCAGGGTGCTGTGCCCCTCTCCGTGCCCGGCGCCGAGTACCTCGTGGGCCACGCGCGGCACCGAGGCCGCCATCACCCCGAGCCCGAACATGCCGGCCAGCAGCCGGATCACCCGGGTCTGCCCGGCCGCCACGTTGCCGTAGAGCATGAACGTGGTCCAGGTCAGCCAGAACGCCAGGAACAGCACGGCGTACAGGCCCAGCGCGGCGGCGTCGAGCTCGGTCTCCAGCACGTGCGCCAGGGTGCCGACACCGGCCACGGCTACCAGGTCGAAGAACAGCTCGGCCCAGCTGGCGTGCCGTTCCAGCCGGGCGCCCTCGGGTTCGCCCGCGGTGTCAAGATCACTCACGGGCACAGGCTAAGGGGCCGACGGGCATTCCTCGCGTGCAGATCACAGCCGCTGGGGACCGGTGTCACCGGGCGAGCGCTGCGCGGCGGTGAAGGCGTTGTTGATGGCCGCGGCGAGGGTGGCCCGGCTCAGCGGCTTGGTCAGGTACTGCGCGTAGGGCGCCCAGTCCTGCTCCGGGTCGGGGGGCAGCTCGGCGGCGGTCAGGAAGACGACCGGCATGTCAACGAAAAGTGGCTGCTGACGCAGTTTCTCGATGAACTCGATGCCGGTCAGCTGCGGCAGGACGACGTCGAGCACGGCCAGGTCCGGACGCGGGTGCGCGGGCAGGTCGTCCAGCGCCTCGACCGCGCTGCCGTAGACGCGGACCTGGTGGCCCATGCCCTCCAGCCAGGTGCGCAGCAGCAACTGGTTGTCGGGGTCGTCCTCCACCAGCAGCACGGTGCTCATTGATCAGTCCTTCCTGATCCGGGCGGCGCCTGTTTCTTGACGTCTCTCTCGATGGCACCCCCTGCGGATGCCGGGTCGCCGATCCTGCCACCGCGGCGGTCACCGATCATGCCCGCGCGCGGAGGCCGGGCAGGATCCACCGGTCGGCCGGTGACGGGATCAGGAGTAAAGAGGGCACTGACGGTGGTGTGGAACGCCCCGGCGCGGGCCACGGGCATGTCGCGGACACGACACGCTGGCGCGGATTTCTGTGCAGGGCGGGAACATGTGATCATCTGGGGCTGATCGTGTAGACAAGCGCGGTCACCAACCGTTGGAGAGGCGTGGGGCGCGCGCGGACGCGCGGTCCTGATCAGAGGTCGTGGTGGTATGGAGCGGGTCCCTGTTGTTCTTCTGGTGGAAGACGACCCGGGTGATGTCCTGATGGTCACCGAGGCCCTGGAACGCAGCCTGCATCCGCCGAAGCTGCACGTAGCCGGTGACGGTCAGGAGGCCATCGACTTCCTGCGCGGTGCCGGGCCCGACGGGCAGGGCCGGATGAACCGCCCCGACCTGATCCTGCTCGACCTGAACATGCCCCGGCTGGACGGACGCGAGACGCTGGCGGCGCTGAAGGCCGACGAGCGGCTGCGGGCCGTGCCGGTCGTCGTGTTCACCACCTCGGACGCCGAGACCGACGTGCTGGCGAGCTATCAGCGTCACGCCAGCGCGTACGTCACCAAGCCGCTCGACCTGGACGCGCTGGAGTCGGTGGTGGACCAGATCGGCCGGTTCTACCTCGACGTCAGCAGCCTGCTGCCGCCGGAGCAGCGCTGCGCCTGAGTCCTTCCTGGGCGTCTGCGGGCCGTACTAGTTTGTCCCGATGTCGACACCGGTGATCAGTGAGGCCCTGGCCCTTCTCCGGGCCCGGTACATCTTTCCGGAGAAGGCCGAGCGGGCCGCCTCGCTGATCACCGGCCGGCACGCCGCGGGCGCCTACGACGGCCTGACCGACACGCAACTGGCGGAGCAGCTCACCGCGGCCCTGTTCGAGGTCTGTGCCGATCACCATCTGCGGGTGCGGGTGCGGGTGCGCCGGCCCGGCACGCACCCGGCCGATCCCGGGGCCGCGTGGCGGGAGACGTTGCGTGTCAGCAATTTCGGCATCTCCCGGGTCGAGCTGCTGGAGGGCAACATCGGCTACCTCGACCTGCGGCTCGTGGCCGACGCCGGCAGCGGCGGCCGGGCCATGGCCGCCGCCATGGAACTGGTCTCGCACACCGACGCCCTGATCATCGACCTGCGCCGCAACCACGGCGGCGCCCCCGACGGCGTCGCCTTCTGGAACAGCTTCCTGTTCCCCGACGACAGCACGCACCTGAACAGCGTGTACCAGCGCGAGGACGACGTCACCCGGCAGTACTGGACCCTGGCCCACCTGCCGGTGCAGCGCTACCTCGACCGCCCGGTCCACGTCCTGATCGGCGCCGAGACCTTCTCCGCCGGTGAGGAGTTCGCCTACAACCTCCAGTGTCTGGGGCGGGCCACGCTGATCGGCCGCCGCACCAGGGGCGGCGCGCACCCTTGCGAATCCTTCCCGCTGACGCCGCAGCTGGAGATCACCGTGCCGATCGCCCGCAGCGTCAACCCGGTGACCGGCACCAACTGGGAGGGCGTCGGGGTGCAACCCGATCTGGACGTTCCCGAGGACGAGGCGCTGGACGTCGCGGTGCGGGCGGCCCGGGGGTAGCCCGCCCACCCGTTCATCGAGCCCGAAGGGCCTGCGGCGCCCCGGGGCCGGCCGCCCGGCGGCCGGCAGCCGAGTACCAGCCGGCGAGCAGGAGCACGATCAGGGCCACGTCCACCGCGTCACCGGCGTAGTACATCAGCTGGGCCCCGGATCGCCCGTCCACGATCCCCACCCCGGCCGGCGGGGTGACGTACAGCTGCTTGGCCAGCGCCGAATGCCCCGCCATGAAGGCGATCAGGGCTCCTGAGCGGATCACGACGGACGCCCGGTGCGGGTCCGGGTCGACGCCCACCAGGGAGGCGGTGAACAGGTACCCGACGGCCAGCAGGTGGAGATGGACGGCGGCGTGCACCGGCGCGAAGCCGTGCATGGCCTGAAAGACGCCGGTGAAGTAGAGAATCCACAGCCCGCCGAGGTTGAGCAGCGTCGCGGTCAGCGGATGCGTGATCGCCCGCAGCGCTCGCGTGCGCAACAGCCGGGCGACCTGGCGGGCCGCGACCACCGGCAGGGCCCGTAACAGCAGGGTCATCGGGGCGGCCCGCACCAGCAGGAGCGGCGCGATCATGCCCAGCAGCAGGTGAACCACCATGTGCCCGGTGAAACCGTCTCGCCCGGAGGCGGCCACCGGCCCGATCGTGGCCACCGCGCAGCAGGTCAGGCCGGCGTACCAGAACAGGATCCGGCGGACCGGCGGGCGAGCGCGGTGCCGGGAGAACCACAGGCACTCGGCGTAGGCCACGGCCGCGACGATCAGCCCGGCCCCGACGGCGATCTCGAACCAGCCGGCACCGGCGGCGGCCAGGGACGCCGGGTCGTCGTGATGCACTCCGGATCAGTCCCGGCGCGGCTGAGAACGAGGCTGAGCGTGGGGGTAGCGGCGCAGCCCCAGCGCCCCCAGACCGAGCAGCACGAGCGAGGCGGTGATCCACGTGACGTCGTAGGGCAGCAGGTCCACGCCGTAACGGATCTGGTGGATCCGCAGCAACTTGTGGTCGACCACCCCGTCGAAGAGCTGGAACAGGCCCGTGCCGGTGATCACGGCCGCACACCAGCGGGGCCACCGCACGGTCGCCCACCGGCGCAGGTCGGCCAGCAGGAACAGGGCCCACACGGTGATGAACCAGCCGAACGCGTGGAAGAAGCCGTCGGCGGTCAGGGCCACCCCGGGGGTGGAGCGGTCGTAGAAGTGGTGCCAGTGCAGGCCCAGGTGGAACACGAACAGGTCGATCATGCAGGCCGCGACGCCGCAGCCGAACAGCATGCCGGACAGCAGTTCCCGGCGGCCGGCGGATCGGCGCTCGCCCGCCGGGGGATGCCCGGTGAGGGGTTCGTTCCGCTCGGTCACCTCGGCACCGTAGCCTTCGTGCGGGGGGAGCGCCCGGCCAGAAGGCCCTCCGGCGGGCGGACGGCAGCCACCGATACGTTGCGCGGACCACTGATCCGGCCTAGCGGAACTCCTTGCGGATCCCCTCGGCCGCCTCCGCCAGGCGCGTACCGATACCGTCGACGTCCACGGTGCCACCGGTCAGGTAGACCACGGCGATCGCGGCGGGCGGGTGTCCCGGTAGGTCGAGGGGAACGGCGACCGAGGACAGACCCGTGGTCACCTCGTCGTGGCTGGTCTCGTAAACCCTTTCTCCCGCTGTCTTCTCCACCAGCCGCCGGGTGGCGCGGCCGGGCGCGCCGCGTTCCAGGGCGTGCCGGGTGCCCGGGCGCTGGGCCACGGCGGCGACCGCGGCCCGGGGCTCCACGCTGACCAGGGTGACGACCTGCTGGGCGTCGAGAACGGTGACGAACGCCGTCATGCCGTACTCATTGGCGATCGCGGTGAGCTCGGGCAGCACCGCCGTCTGGAGGTCACGCGACACGTTGCGGGCCAGCGCGGCCAGCCCGGCCCCGAGCACCAGATCACCCGCGGCGCCCCGGGTGACCAGGCCGTGCCCCTCGAGCGTGCGCACGATCCGGTAGGTGATCGAGCGGTGCAGCCCCAGCCGGGCGGCCAGCTCACCGATGGACAGCGCTCCGTCCGCGGCGGCCAGCTCCTCCAGTGCCTGGATGCCTCGCGAGAGCGTCTGCAAAGGGGCTTCCGGCCTGCCGTCTGTCACCAGAACTCCTCCGAACCCTTGCGGGTGACCTCGCAGAAACATACCGTCGTTCCCATCGACTCAATAATCGGTCGACTCGTTCGATTATAGAACACATGCCAAAGGCGGCAGGGGATCGACGATGCAGTTCCACGACAGCGGTTACGTGTCCGGGGATCCCCGCGTGCGACCGGCCGCGCCCACGCACCGGCCGTCGTCACTGCCCGGCACCGTCGACGTGCTGATCGTCGGCGCGGGACCGGCCGGGATGACGGCCTTCGCCCAGCTCGCCGAGTTCCCCGGCATCAGCACCCGCCTGATCGAACGCCGGCCCGGGCGGCTGGAGATCGGCCAGGCCGACGGCCTCCAGGCGCGCAGCGTCGAGACGTTCCAGGCCTTCGGCTTCGCGGACCGGCTGATCGAGGAGGCCTACCGGATTTGTTCCATGGCCTTCTGGCGGCCCGATCCGCAGCGCCCGGCCGAGATAGTGCGCACCGGGCTGGTTCCCGACGACCCGTCCGGGATCAGCGAGTTCCCGCACCTGATCCTGAACCAGGCCCGGGTGCTGGACTACTTCGCCGAGTCCGCCCGGCACTCCCCCACCCGCGCCGTGCCGGACTACGGCGTCGAGTTCACCGGGCTGGAGGTCACGCCCGACGGTGTGCTGGTGCGGGTGCGCGACCAGGGCGTCGCCCGGACGGTCCGGGCGAGGTACGTGCTGGGCTGCGACGGTGCGCGCAGCCAGGTGCGCGAGGCGATCGGCCGCAGGCTGGTGGGCCAGGCCGCGATGCACGCCTGGGGTGTGATGGATGTGCTGGCCGACACCGACTTTCCCGACTTCCGCACCAAGTGCGCGATCCAGTCCCACGACGGCGGCAACATTCTGCTGATCCCGAGGGAGGGCGGTTATCTCACCCGGTTCTACGTCGACCTGGGTGAGGTGCCGGAGGACGACGCCGGCACGGTACGCACCACCCCGCTGGAGCAGATCGTGGCGCGGGCCAACCGCATCCTGCACCCGTACCGGGTGGAGGTGAGGAACGTGCCGTGGTGGAGCGTGTACGAGGTCGGGCACCGGCTCACCGACCGGTTCGACGACGCCGAGAGCGCACCGAGGGTGTTCATCACCGGCGACGCCTGCCACACGCACAGCGCGAAAGCCGGTCAGGGCATGAATGTCTCGATCCAGGACGGGTGGAACATCGCCTGGAAGATCGCCCATGTGCTGGACGGCCGGGCCCGGCCGGAGCTGCTGGAGACCTACTCGGCGGAGCGGCAGGTGGTGGCGCGGAACCTGATCGCCTTCGACAGGGAGTGGTCCACGCTGATGGCCACCCCGGCCGGGCAGATGCCCGAGCCCGGCCGTCTGGAGGACTTCTACGTGAAGACCTTCGAGTTCCCGGCCGGTTTCATGACGCACTACGAGCCCTCGATACTGACGGCCGAACCGGTGTGGCAGCACCTGGCCACCGGCTACCCGATCGGCCGGCGCTTCAGGTCCGCGCTCGTGCACCGGGTCAGCGACACCACGCCGGTGCACCTGGGTCACCACGCCCGGGCGGACGGGCGCTGGCGCGTCTACGTTTTCGCGGACGCCTCGCTGCCGGGCGGCGGGGCCGCCCACCGGCTGGGCGCCTGGCTCACGGACGACCCGGACTCGCCGGTGCGGGCGCACGAGGCCTGGTTCGACGCGAAAGTGATCTACCAGCAGCACTTCGGCGAGATCTCCTTTCACCGGGCGCCCGCGGTGTTCCGGCCCCGCAGCGGCCCGTTCCGGCTCACCGACTGGGAGAGGGTGCACGCCACCGGCGAGCAGCACGACATCTTCACCGAACGCGGCATCAGCCGCGAGGGCGCGATCGTGGTGGTCCGGCCGGACCAGTACGTGGCGAACGTGCTGCCGCTGACCGCCCACGCCGAGCTGGCCGCCTTCTTCGCCGGCGTCCTGGCCTGAACGACAGGGAGTTTCCGTGCTCGCACCGCAGACCGTCGAGGCGATCGCCGAGGAACTGCTGCTCGCCGACCGCGACCGCACGACGGTCGCGCTGCTCACCGCCCGCCACCCGGGCATGACGGTGGAGGACGCGTACGCCGTTCAGGCCGCCTGGGCCCGGCGCCGGTCCGCGGCCGGGCACCGGGTGATCGGCCACAAGATCGGGCTGACCTCGAAGGCCATGCAGGCCGCCACCGGCATCACCGAACCCGACTACGGGGTGATCTTCGAGGACCAGGTGTACGAGAACGGTTCCTCGGTGCCGTTCTCCCGGTACAGCAACGTGCGGATCGAGGTGGAGCTGGCCTTCGTGCTCGACCGTCCGCTGACCGGCGAGAGCGTCACGCTGTTCGACGTTCTGGACGCCACACGGTACATCGTTCCGGCTCTGGAGATCCTGAACTCGCACATCGAGCTGGCCGGCCGCACCGTGGTCGACACGATCAGCGACAACGCGGCGCTGGGGGCGATGGTGCTCGGCGGGCGGCCGGTCCGGGTGGACGCCGTGGACCTGCGGCGGGTCGGGGCACTGCTGTACCGCAACCAGACCGTCGAGGAAACCGGCCTGGCGGCAGGCGTTCTCAATCATCCGGCCAACGGGGTGGCCTGGCTGGCCCGCAAGCTGGCCGGGCACGGCACCGGTCTGGAGGCCGGGGAGATCGTCCTGGCCGGATCGTTCACCCGCCCGGTCCGGGTGGAGCGGGGCGACACCGTGCACGCCGACTACGCAGACCTGGGAGCGATCACATGCCGTTTCGAGTAGAGCTTCCGCCCACCTTCGCCGAGCGTCTCGACCGGGCCGACCGCGCCCTGATCGGCATGTGGGTGTGCAGCGCCAGCCCGCTGGTGGCGGAGATCTGCGCGGGCAGCGGCCTGGACTGGCTGCTGATCGATGCCGAGCACAGCCCGAACGAGCTCGGCTCGATCCTGGCTCAGCTGCACGCCGTCGGCCCGAAACCCACTCTGGTGCGGCCACCTTCCGGGGATCCGGTGCTGATCAAGCAGTACCTCGACCTCGGGGCGCAGAACCTGCTGATCCCGATGATCGACACACCGGACCAGGCGGCCGCGGTGGCCCGGGCGGTGGCCTACCCGCCCGAGGGCATCCGCGGCATGGGTGGGGCCCTGGCGCGCGGCGCCCGGTGGAACCGGGCCGGGGACTACCTGACCCGGGCCCGTGACACGATCTCGCTGTTCGTCCAGATCGAGAGCGCCGAGGCCGTCGCGAATGTCGAGGCGATCGCCGGGACACCGGGTGTGGACGGGATCTTCGTCGGCCCGGCCGACCTGTCCGCCTCGCTCGGGCTGCTCGGGCAGCAGGACCGTCCCGAGGTGATCGAGGCCGTCGAGACCTGTGTCGCGGCGGCCCGCCGGCTCGGGGTGAAGGTGGGCCTCAACGCCTTCGACCCCGCCCTGGCCCGCCGATACCTCGCCGCCGGGGCGGACTTCGTCCTGGTCGGCGCCGACGTGCAGTTGCTCGCCCGGGGCAGCGACGCCCTCGCCGCCACGTTCATCGGGGAGAACCGGTGAACCTCCCGACCAGGCCGGGCAAGATCGTCGCCGTGCACCTGAACTACCCATCCCGGGTCGCGCAGCGCGGTCGCAGGCCCGCGGTCCCGTCGTACTTCCTCAAACCGCCCTCGTCCGTGGCGGCCTCGGGCGAGGCCATCGAACGCCCGCACGGCGCCGAGCTTCTGGCGTACGAGGGTGAGGTGGCCCTGATCATCGGCCGCACCGCGCGGCGGGTCACCCCGGAGCAGGGCTGGGCCGCCGTCGGGGGTGTCACGGCCGCGAACGACTGGGGCGTCTACGATCTGCGCGCCGCCGACCGGGGATCGAACCTGCGCAGCAAGGGCGGTGACGGCTTCACACCGCTGGGCCCCTCGGTGCTCCCGGCGGCCGGGCTCGACCCGCAGCGGCTGCGCGTGCGCACCTGGGTCAACGGGGAGCTCACCCAGGACGACACCACCGCCGAACTGCTCTTCCCGTTCGGCGTGCTGATCGCCGACCTGTCCCAGCTGATCACCCTGGAACCCGGGGACGTCGTGCTCACCGGCACACCGGCCGGCTCGTCGGTCGCGGTGCCGGGTGACACCGTCGAGGTCGAGGTGGACGTTCCCGGCGGCCCCTCCAGCGGGCGCCTGGTCACCCGGGTGACCGAGAGCCCTCTGCCCTTCGCGGATTTCGGGGCGAAACCCCTGGTGGACGACGAACAGCGGGTGCAGGCCTGGGGTTCGGCCGCGGCGGCCGGGATCGGGCCGGTCCTGACCGACGAACTGCGCGGCCTGCTCGACGGGGTCGCCGTCGCCACGCTCAGTTCCGAGCTGCGCCGGCGCGGGCACCCGGACGCCACCTTCGACGGGGTGCACCCTCTCTCCCCCGGCACCCGGATGACCGGCACCGCCCGCACCCTGCGCCTGATCGCCCACCGGCCCGACCTGTTCGAGAGCCACGGCAGCGGGTACAACGCCCAGAAAAGGGTTTTCGACTCGCTGGGGCCCGGTGAGGTGCTGGTGATCGAGGCCCGCGGCGACGCCACCGCGGGCACCCTCGGCGACGTGCTGGCGCTGCGGGCCCGCACGCTCGGGGCGGCCGGCGTGGTCACGGACGGGGCGGTGCGCGACGCCTCCGCCACGGCCGGGCTCGGGCTGCCGGTGTTCGCCCGGGCCGCCCACCCCTCGGTGCTCGGGCGCCGTCACGTGCCCTGGGAGGTGGACGCCACGATCACCTGCGGCGGCACCGCCGTGCAGCCCGGCGACGTGGTGGTCGGTGACGACGACGGCGTGGTGGTGATCCCCCCGCAGCTGCTCGACGAGGTGGTGCGGGCCGCGGCCGCGCAGGAGGCCCAGGACGCCTGGGTGGCCGCCCGCATCGCCGAGGGTCACCCGGTCGACGGCCTGTTCCCGCCGAACGCCGCATGGCTGGCCCGATACCGGTCCGCCCTCCCACCCGACCTCTGAAACTCACCGGACCACGGGCGTCCCCCGTTCACGTCAGGAGTCCCATGCCCCAGCAGACACCCGCCGGGCTGCCCGGCAGGATTCAGCACCACATCGACGGCCGGTCCGTCGACAGCGTCGACGGCGAGACGTTCGACGTGATCAACCCGGCCACCGGCGAGGTCTACCTCCAGGCCGCCTCCGGCGGGCAGGCCGACGTCGATCTGGCCGTGGCCGCCGCGCGGCGCGCCTTCGCCGGTCCGTGGCCGAAGCTGCTGCCCCGGAACCGTTCCCGGGTGCTGCACCGGATCGCCGATCTGATCGAGAGTCAGGACGAGCGCCTGGCCGAGCTGGAGACCTGGGACACCGGCCTGCCGATCACCCAGGCCCTGGGCCAGGCCCGGCGGGCGGCGGAGAACTTCCGGTTCTTCGCCGACCTGGTGGTGGCCCAGCGCGACGACGCCTACAAGGTGCCCGGGCGGCAGGTGAACTACGTCAACCGCAGGCCCAAGGGCGTGGCCGGGCTGATCACGCCGTGGAACACGCCGTTCATGCTGGAGTCGTGGAAACTCGCCCCGGCTCTGGCGACCGGCAACACCGTGGTGCTGAAACCGGCCGAGTTCACGCCGCTGTCGGCCTCGCTGTGGGCCGGCATCTTCCGCGAGGCCGGCGTGCCCGACGGAGTTTTCAACCTGGTCAACGGCTTCGGCGAGACCGCCGGCGACGCCCTGGTGAAACACCCGGATGTGCCGCTGATCTCGTTCACCGGCGAGAGCAGCACCGGCCGGCTGATCTTCGCCAACGCCGCACCCCACCTCAAGGGCCTGTCGATGGAGCTCGGCGGCAAGTCCCCGGCCGTGGTCTTCGCCGACGCCGATCTCGAATCCGCCCTCGACGCGACCGTTTTCGGCGTCTTCTCGCTGAACGGCGAGCGCTGCACCGCCGGTAGCCGGGTGCTGGTGGAGCGGGCGGTGTACGACGAGTTCGTGGCCGCGTACGCCGAGCGGGCGTCCCGGATCAGGGTGGGCGATCCGTCCGACCCGGCCACCGAGGTCGGTGCCCTGGTGCATCCGGAGCACGTGGCGAAGGTGGCCGGTTACATCGAGATCGGCAAGGGTGAGGCCCGTCTGGTGGCCGGAGGCGAGCGCCCGCGGGGCAACTACGTGACGCCGACCGTGTTCGCCGACGTGAAGCCGGAAGCGCGGATCTTCCAGGAGGAGATCTTCGGGCCGGTGGTGGCGATCACGCCGTTCGACAGCGACGAGGAGGCCCTTGCGCTGGCCAACGGCGTGAGATACGGCCTGGCGGGCTACATCTGGACGAACGACCTGAGGCGCGCCCACACCTTCGCTCAGCAGGTGGAGGCGGGCATGGTGTGGCTGAACTCGAACAACGTGCGTGACCTGCGCACCCCGTTCGGCGGGTTGAAGGCCTCCGGTCTGGGGCACGAGGGCGGCTACCGCTCCATCGACTTCTACACCGACCAGCAGGCCGTGCACATCGCCCTGGGCGACTCCCCCTCGCCGCGGTTCGGGGCGGGTCCCGGGCCGGCCACCTCGTTCCCCGCACAGAAGTGAGAACCGTGATGAGCGAACGGATCCCGACACCGGCGTCCCCGCCCCCCGACATCGTGCGCTGCGCCTACCTGGAACTGGTCGTGACCGACCTGGTGAGGTCGCGGGAGTTCTACGTGGACCTGCTCGGCCTGGTGGTCACCCACGAGAGCGCCGGGGAGATCTACCTGCGCACGTTCGACGAGTTCATCCACCACAACCTGGTGCTGCGGCAGGGGCCGGTGGCAGCCGTCGCCGCGTTCGCCTACCGCGTGCGCTCCCCTGAGGAACTTGACCGGGCGGTGGCGTTCTACTCCGAGCTGGGCTGCCGGGTGGAGCGTCGCGCCGAGGGGTTCGTCAAGGGCGTGGGCGACGCCGTGCGGGTGCAGGACCCGCTCGGGTTCCCGGTCGAGTACTTCTACCAGGTCGAGCACGTGGAGCGGCTGGCCTGGGCGTACCACCTGCACCACCCGGGCGCCCTGGTGCGCCTGGACCACTTCAACCAGGTGACCCCGGACGTCCCGAAAGCCGCCGCACATCTGGTGGATCTGGGGTTCCGGGTGACCGAGGACATCGAGGACGGCGAGGGGACGGTGTACGCGGCCTGGCTGCGCCGCAAGCCGACCGTGCACGACACCGCGATGACCGGCGGCGACGGGCCGCGCCTGCACCACGTGGCGTTCGCGACCCACGAGAAGCACAACATCATCGCGATCTGCGACAAGATGGGAGCGCTGCGGATCTCCGACCGGATCGAGCGCGGGCCGGGCCGGCACGGCGTCTCGAACGCCTTCTACCTCTACATTCTCGACCCCGACGGCCACCGGGTGGAGATCTACACCCAGGACTACTGGACCGGCGACCCGGACAACCCCCTGGTCACCTGGGACGTGCACGACAACCAGCGGCGCGACTGGTGGGGCAATCCGGTCGTGCCCAGCTGGTACACCGAGGCGTCCGGCGTTCTTGATCTGGACGGTGTTCCGGTGCCGGTGCAGGTGCGGACCGATGCCGGCGAGATGGCCGTGACGATCGGCGCGGACGGGTTCTCGTACACCCGCGAGGGCGATGTGGATCAGGGTTTCAAGCTCGGCAATCAGCTCTGACTAGCGATGAGGATGGACGACGATGTCCGAGAACATCACTGAGCAGGACCTTCTCGACCGGGTGACGGTGGGGGGCGGGCGCGGGATCCATGAGCCGGCCACCGGTGATCTGCTGGGACTGGCGCCGCGGCACACCGGCGAGGACCTGGAGCGGGCCGTGACGGCGGCGCGGGCGGCGCAGCCGGCCTGGGAGGCGCTGGGGCACGCCGAGCGCAGCGCCCGGCTGCTGCGGATCGCCGACCGGATCGACGCGGTGGCCGAGCCGCTGGCCCGGCTGCTGGCCCGGGAGCAGGGCAAACCGCTGAACGGGCCGAACGCCCGCTTCGAGGTGGGGGCGTGCTCGGCGTGGCTGCGGGCCACGGCGGCCACGGCGCTGGACGAGGAGGTGGTGGTGGACGACGGGCGGCAGGTGTCCACACTGACCTACCGGCCGATCGGGCTGGTGGCCGCGGTGGGGCCGTGGAACTGGCCGCTGATGATCGGGATCTGGCAGATCGCGCCGTCGCTGCGGATGGGCAACGTGGTGGTGGTGAAGCCGTCGGAGTACACGCCGCTGAGCGTGCTGGCGCTGGTGTCGATCCTGAACGAGGAGCTGCCCGAGGGTGTGCTGAGCGCCCTGTCCGGCGACCGGGAGGTGGGGGCCGCGCTGGTGGCCCATCCGGACGTCCGCAAGATCATGTTCACCGGCTCGACCGCGACCGGGCGCCGGGTGGTCGAGGCCTCGGGGGCGAACCTGGCCCGGCTGACGCTGGAGCTGGGCGGCAACGACGCGGGAATCGTTCTGCCGGACGCCGATCCGGAGGCGATCGCGCAGGACCTGTTCTGGGGCGCGTTCATCAACACCGGCCAGACCTGTGCGGCGCTGAAGCGGCTCTACGTGCACGAGTCCGTTCATGACCGGGTGGTCGAGGCACTGGCCGGGGTGGCGGCCCGGATGCCGCTGGGTCCCTCGCTGTCCGAGGAGAGCGTGCTCGGGCCGGTGCAGAACGCCATGCAGTTCGGGATCGTCTCCCGGCTGGTCGACGACGCCCGCGAGCGCGGGGCCACCATCGTCACCGGGGGTGCCCCGGCCACCGAGCTGGGCCCGTTGTTCTACCCGATCACCCTGGTGACGGGGCTGGAAGACGGTGCGCCGCTGGTGGACGAGGAGCAGTTCGGCCCGGTGCTGCCGATCATCCGGTACTCCGACGTGGACGACGCGGTCGCCAGCGCGAACCGGCTGGATGCCGGGCTGGGCGCGTCGGTGTGGAGCAGTGACCCGGAGCGGGCGCGGCAGGTGGCCGACCGGATCGAGGCCGGAACGGTGTGGATCAACGGGCACGGCGGGGTTCACCCGATGGCGCCGTTCGGTGGGGTGAAGGCGTCGGGTTACGGGCTGGAGTTCGGGGTGGAGGGCCTGAAGGCGGTGGCGGTGCCGAAGGTGGTCACCCGGCCGGCCGCCTGATCGGACGCCACGGACACCAAGGACGCCACGGACGCCTGGCGCAGCCACCTGAACCGGAAAGGAGCCGGGAACCCGCGTTTCGGTTCCCGGCTCCCTGATTCGAGCAGCGTGCGTCCGTCAGCCGGCGGCGCGGTACGCCTTGCCCGGCTTGGTGATCTTGGCTCCCGGCCCGTACAGGCCGGTCTTGTACTCGGCCGAGGTCGGGAACGCGAACCAGGAGTAGTGCTCGACGTACGAGATGTGCTCGAGCATGCTCGTGGACAGCTTCACGAAGTTCGCCTGGTTGGTGGCCGTCGGGAAGGTCTTCGTCCCGGTGCTCCAGTCGATCAGCGAGTACTCGGTGATCCAGATCTTCTTCTTCGGGTACTTGGCGTGCACCGCCTGCACGAACGACTTCAGCTGCTGGGTGGCCTGTTTCGAGCGGAAGTCCGCGCCGTACCAGTGCAGCGTGATGAAGTCGACGCGGTAGCCGCGCTTCTTGGCGCCCTTCATGAACCGGTCCAGCCAGGCGCCGTCGGTGGCGGCGTTCGCGGCCACGGCCGGGCTGCCCAGGCGCATGCCGGTCTTCTCCAGCTGCGGCCAGAGGTCAAGGGCCTGCTTGACGGTCATGTTCGACTGGCTCTCCCAGTCCGGCTCGTTGAAGCCGAGCAGGGTGTCACCGTTCTTCTTGGCGGTGGCCAGGTTCTTCTTCGTCACCGAGTCGGCGCCCCAGATCATCGGGACGAAATCCACGCTCTTGGGCGCCTGCACACCCTTGGGGGTGACGTCCCAGGTGTAGTACCAGGACACGCCCGAGTCCTTGAGCGACTTCTTGCTGCCCTTCGAGTACCAGGTGGCGGCGCCCTTCTTGACGCTGCCGATGGTGTCTTTCTTGGTCTTCACCACTGTTGACGCCGTGGACGCCGCGGTGGATCCCGAGGAGGAGGACTTGTTGACCGCGGTTGCTGCGGTCGCGGTCGCGGTCAGGGCCACGGCCGCGGCGGCCACGAGGGCCGCGGTGCGTTTGGTCAGGGACGGCATGGTCGGTGAGTGTAGGGCTCAGGCCATCGGGACGGGAGCGGGCGCGAGCCTGCTTGAGGTGGCCCGAAAGGCGTCCCCACCTGCGCTGTTGCCCTGATCGGAACATCCCGGCGAGGCCGTGCTTTCACGCATCCTTGAGTCGTTCTTACGCCCGGCCTAGGGCTTCTGCCAGCGCTTTCACCGGCTGGCCGGGTCAAAGCCCGCTCCCGGCAGGGCAACCCGGCCGCGATCACCACTCCAGCGTCCGGCCGGTCTCAAGATCCAGGAAGGACGGCGACGGCAGGTCGTGCCGGTGCAGGAGGGCGCGGATCCCGCCGGCCGCGACGGCCGGTGAAGTGGAGGCACCCGGCCGGCCGGTGGCGGTCGCCAGGCGCCCGGGATGCACCGCCAGACAGCGCACCCGGTCTCCCAGCTCCTGCGCCAGGCAGACGGTGAGCATGTTCTGGGCCGCCTTGGACACCCGGTAGGCGTAGCTGGTGCCGAAGCCCGCGAAATCCCCGCGCGCCTGCGCGGTCAGCGAGCCCAGGCGCGAGGTCACGTTGACGACGACCGGGTCGGGCGCCGCCAGCAGCGACGGCAGCAGGTCGCGGGTCAGCCGCAGCGGGGCCGTCACATTGACGTCGAGAGCGTGGGCGAACCGGTCGACGTCCACCTCCCCGAGCCGGGACGGAGGCGCCCCGGACATCGCGTTGTTGATGAGGGCGTCCACTGCTCTGCCCGCCACGGCGTCCAGCACCGGGGCGGAATCCCGGTCCCGCAGATCGTGCCGCGCGGTCCGGACCCGGGGCAGTTCTGAGCACTCCGGGTCGGGTCCGCGCTGAACGGCCACGACGTCCCAGCCGTGGCTGTGCAGTTCCGTGACCAGGGCGTGGCCGAGCCCGCGGCTGGTTCCGGTGACGACGGCCAGGGGCACGGCCCGAGCATAGGACCGGAGGGAGGACACCACGGTGCGCCGGCGGATACCCATCATCTGATGGGCAACTGAAGTCGCCGATCCATGGGGACACCGCGAGGGTGTCATGGTCCGCAACGGACAAAAGGTGCACGAATCCCGACCGACCAGGGAGGCAACCCTTGACGAACCTCACCTTCAGCAAGCGCGCGGCCGTCGCCGGAGTATTCGCCATGACCGCGATCGGGCTGGCCGCACCGGCCGCCCAGGCGCAGGCCCAGGCGCAGGCCCAGGCGTCCCCCTGCGTGCAGAAGGTGACCGTCGTGAACAACGGCGGCTTCACCATCAACTTCGCGCTGACCACGCGCGAAGGCTCGCTGACGGCGCAGACCGACACCTACCCGATCAACCAGTCGCGCACCATCGACCTGAACGCGACCGAGATCGCGGAGGGGACGGACGTGCGCCCCCTGGTGAATGCGACCGCGGGTGACACGGTGGCGGGCAACGTGTTCGTGTCGTACTGCGACAACGGCCAGAACGCGACCTACGTCGCGTCCGGCACGACGCTCGACTACACGGTCACGCTGCTCGGCGGCTGATCACGCGGTGAGCCTCTCGCACCGCAGGGCCCGCGGCGCGAGGGGCACCCACTCGTTCGCCGGGGAACCCGGCCTGGGACGACTCCCGGGGGCCGGAACGTGACCTGACGGGCGCCGGGGAAACCCGACCTACCCGGCCACCCCCGGCGCCCCGGCCAGAGCCGTCTCCGCCTCCGCCAGCACCCCCATCGCATACCCCGGCCAGCCCTCTCCCCCACCCGCAGGCGTGAGGGTGGCCGCGTTCATCGCCTGCCGCAGCTCCGACAAGGCCACCGACGGCTCCGGCACAGGAGCGGCGGAGGTGGCCGGAAGCTCTTGCAGGAAAACCACATCCATGCCGTGACGACCACCGTGCTGAGTGTCGAGCACGGCCAGGCGGGTGCCCGGGGCGAACATGACGTCGCCCGCGCGGCGCTGCTCGTCCAGCAGCGGGTGCAGGATGCGGGCGGTCTGCGAGCGGATGACGTACATCGCGGTGGCCGGGGGCCGGGTCACGGTGCCGGTCAGGGCGGTTCCGCCGGCCGGAACGGTTGCGGTGAGCACACGTCCGGGGGCCAGGGGGCCCTGGTCGCGCAGCCGGGAGGCGTCGACGCCGCGCACCACCACACCGCGATGGGTGGGCAGGAGGGTCAGGGCCGAGGCCAGGCAGGAGTGGTAGGCGGCCCGGTCGTCCTGGGTGAACGAGGCGGTCAACGAGGCGGTGACCGGGACGTCGTCGTCGAGGTACAGGCTCAGCGCCACCAGGTCGACGGCGGCCGCGGCCAGGTCCCCGGCCCCGAGCGCGGGCAGCCGGGTGAAGGCGCGGCGCACGGACGGCGCGTAGGTGTCCCAGTGCCCGCCCAGCAGCACCCGCACCTGGTCGCGTTCGGCCGGGGTGCTGCGGTGCGTGAACCCGTGCGGGAAGGCGACCGGGGGAACGGTTTTCGCGGTGACCAGAGCGCTGGTGGACGACGAGGTGGGCGCCCCGGGAGCCGGCCGGGCGTCCGGTGACCAGTGGGTGCCGGGCGACCGGCCCGGTTCCTCACCGACGAGGGGATCGGTCGGCGACCCCGCAGACGGCCAGGACGGCACGGGCTGCTCCACCGGCCAGGCCGTTTCGGCAACCGGCGAGGCGGCGGAGTTGCTGGAGGGGGCGGCCGCAGGAGCGGCCCCTCCCGGCCGGGGACGGCGGCGTCTCAGGTTGGGATCGATGATGGTCGGCGGGGGCGCCTTCTCGAAGGCGTGCGGCGCCGCGGGTTCCGGGGCCGCGGCGGGCGGCGCCCAGGCGGACGTGGTGTCGGTGAACTCGATCGGCAGGTGGTGCCGGGCGGCGACGTCGGCGAGCCCGGTGCGGGCCGGGGTGGTCAGGGCCGCGTGCACGATCAGCCGCTGCCGGCCGCGGGTGGCGGCCGGCAGCGCGGTGATCAGCCGGTCCAGACCCGTTGCCAGATCGGGGAAGTCGTGGGGCAGACCGGGATCGGGTGCGCCGATGTCGAGGCGGGCGCTCTCGGCGTCGACGGCGGCGTCCTCCCCCGGGTTGCGCCGGTCGCCGGGCTGGTGCAGCCACAGCCCGGCCCGGGTCAGGGACAGGTGCAGGTCGGGGGTCAGGGCGAAGCGGGGACGCACCGGGTCGACCTGTGCCAGGCCGTCCAGCGGCGCGCGCCACAGCAGGGGTGCCGGGGCGGCGGCGTCGGGGCGGCACAGCACCGCCGTGACGAAGGGCGACCAGGTGGTGCGGCCGGAGGCGCCGGTGAGCACGACCCGGTCGCCACCGAGCGGAACCCCGCTGAGAACCTCGACGCCGAGCGACAGTTCGCGGGAGAGAGCCTGTCCCAGGGGCAGCACGTCGGTGCCGTCGGCCGGGATCATCAGCAGCGGGTGCCGGGTCCAGGACTGGTGCTGGAGCAGCAGCGACAGCAGGGCGATCGCGCCGGGCAGATGCCGCTGCCGGTCGTCTCCGAGCGCGCAGAGCAGGGCCGGGCGATCCCGCCGCACGGGCACGGCACCGGCGACGTCCTGCGTGGCGGAGGCCGGCGAACCGGCGCCGCACAGCAGCATTCCGGCCGGCACCGGGCGCAGTTCCAGGGTGCCGAGCGACATCACGTCGTCGGCGGCGGCCCAGTCCGGCTCGGGCCAGCGCGGGCCCTCGGGCCGGGCGTCGCGGCCGGGCGAATAGGTCCACCACTGGCCGGGTTCCGCGCCGCCGACGAACAGCAGGCCACCGGGGGCCAGCACCACGTCACCGGCCGGGGCGGTGACGGTCAGGTTCCAGTCCTCGGCGATCTGCCGGGCCATCGGCACCCGGCCGGCCCGGGTCAGCCCGGCTCCGGACATGGCCAGCACCAGCCGGTGGCCGGCCATCTGTTCCAGCAGGCCGCCGAGGGCCGGGCCGACCTGCGCGGCCAGCTGCGGCGGCACCATCACCAGTGCGACCGTGACATCGGGCTCCGGGCGCAGCGCGGCGATCCAGGAAAGCTGGACGCCGGTCAGCTCGTCGGGTCCGCGTAGCACGTGGCAGGACCCGACGAGCTGAACCGTGACGGGTGCAGCGGCGTTCACTTGAGGGCGGACCAGAGGGTGTTGTTGTTCAGCGCGATGGTCACGTTGCCATCACCCTGAAGGGTCAGGATGGCGCCGGAGTTGTCCATGGTCTGGGTGGCCCAGACCAGCCCACCGTCCTTGTAGAGCACCAGGTTTCCGTCGCCCTGGAAGGCCAGCGTGTCGCCGCCGGAGACGCCCGCCGACCAGGTGGTGGCGCCGTTCTCGTCGGTCAGCACGACGTTGCCGCCGGAGGTCAGGGTGAGCTTGATCCGGTTCGTCGACCAGCTCTGGCCGGCGTTCAGCGAGCTGCCGCCGTTGATCACCGTGGTGCCCCAGTCCTGCTGGGCTGCGGTGGTCGTGCTGCTGGTGGTCGAACTGGAGGACGACGAGGACCCCTTCTTGCCGCCGGTCCCGGTCTCGTCGTCGTCCTTCGGGCTCTTGGTGGCCGAGGACTTCGGCGTGCTGCCGGCCGTGGCCACGACCTTGACCGGCTCGGCGTCGTCCTTGCTCTTGTCCTTGTCCTTGTCGCCCTTGCCGGGCTTGGCGTCGTCGGTGGGGGTGGCCGACGCCGTGGGGGTGGGTGTCGCGTCGTCCTGGTTCACCGACAGCGAGTTGGAGGTGTCGGGCGGAGACGCCGTCTGGTTGTCGTCACCGTTCAGCAGGCCGGGCAGCACCAGGCCGAGGGCCAGCACCACCGCCACCACGGCCACGCCCGCGCCGATCACGACGCGACGGGGGGCCCGGCGCTCGTGCACGGCCGTGGGCTGCTCGCTGAGGGTGCGGGGGGCCGGTGCCGGATGCGGTTCACGACCGTCGCCGTACCCGGGCTCCTCCTCGTCTTCCAGCACCAGGACCGGGGAGGCATCGGGAGCACTCACCCCGGGCGGCCTGACCACGGGGATCGAGTCCGTGCTCAGCCTGGGCAGGGTTGCCCCCCGGGGGATCTCGTCGTCCTCGGTCGGCTCCGGGGCGCCCTGGGGCATCAGTCTCCCTCTCGTGATTCGCGGGGCCGGTCCGGCATCGCGGAGGCCATCTTGCAGTCACACCGGACCCAAGGAAAGAGCGTTTGCGGACATTTATCCCCCTCCAACGGACATGAGGCTGGTCACAGAGCAAACGTTGCCGTCGGCCCCTGGAGGGTGAGGATCGTGTTGTCGTGGCCATCGGTGCGGGTGCCCCGGCGGTTTCGGCGCCGTTGCAGGCACCAGGTGGATACTCACTCCCAGGCCGTCACCCGGGGATTCCAGGCGCCCGTTCCGGGGGACGCGGCAAGCGCCGGGTCAATGAGCGAAGCGACGAGAGCAGTTGCGGTCCGGACGCTGTACTCCGCGGCGATCGGCACCCCCCTCGCAGTGGCCGGGTAAGTGGACGCCCACTCGTCCGGGACGTCGAAATGGTGAAAGGGCTCGATATTGCTCAGCCGGCGCTTCGCGTCGATGGCACGACGTAACTCGGCCAGCTCGACGTGCTGAGTGCGTGCGAGCACGACGAGGTCGACCAGGTCTTTGACCCGGCTGCTGCGTCGGCCACCGGGATAACTGGAGTCCATGGTGGCGCAGACCTTGTCGGCGATCTGGTCGGCCACCGGGTAGAGACGGTACGGGTGCGTGACGAGGGGACGACGCAGGCGCAGGCGATTGGCCGGTTCCACGATCTCCGGTGTCGCGACGGGTGGTGGTCCGACCACGACATCGACCGTGACGGTGTCGATCTGGGTGCCGTAATCAGCGTCCAGGCAGGCGAAGACATAGCGCCGGGTCTCCACTCCGGGCTGGTTGTCGCCCAACCCGGTCGGAGACGAGCGGATCAGCTGGAAGGTCAGGTGATCACCGAGGTCGAGGGCGGCCAGCTCGACGAGAGCCTGCTCGGCCGTCGCGAGGTCGGCCGCATGCTGGGTGGCCAGATCCATGTCCTTGGTGGTGCGCGAGCGCGGCACCCGGGCAAGCATGCTCATTCCTCCCTTGAGCATCCACTCCGAATCCTGCCCCTTGGCAAAGACGCGAGTCAGAAAACGATCGAAGCGCGCCTGACGAATTTGAGCGTCCACGCCGGCCGCGCTGACTCCCGGGCCGGCCTCGCGGGCAGCTTTCTTCGCGGCGTCCTTGATCGCCAGCTCCAGCGAGCGCCAGTCCCTGTAGCCTCCGGCCGTCGTGTTCACGTCAGTCACCGCGCCATCCTTCCGGCCTGACGCCCGCAAGCTCGAAAAGTTCGGCCGCCAGGGCCATGCCGGTGCTCTTTCGGCGGCCGGCCACGGAGGAGAGATACCGCACCAGCTGGTCGGGCGCGACGAGCCGGTCCGAGCGCACCGCGTCGCGCACCGCGCCAGCCACCAATGACAGGTCGGTGCCCAGGTCGACGAGGTCGGCGATGGTCCGCTCGACCGTGAGCGACGGCAGACCGTCGACAGGAATCACCTCCTGACGGGTCAGGGCACGGGCGCGCAGGTTCAGGCCGGGCAGCCGCGTGCCCTTGCGTGAGGGAACGATGAAGTCGAAGTCGCTCAGGACGAAATCGCCGATGCCGTGGACAACGGCCGCCGTTGGGCCTGCTGCCACGACACCCACTCCCGCCGAGGTTGTCATGGCACCACCGAGCGCCAGCCAGGTCGCGTAGATCGCCTCGTGACGTGTCGTAGGAGCACCCGCCATGCGGTAGACGCCCCGTGCGACCCGTTCGAGAGCGCCAGCCGCGGCCATCCGGGACAGTTGCTTGCGCGTGACTCCTACCTGTTCGGCCTGGGCCGTGGTGACCAGGCCCCACCGCCGCTCCGCCAGGGAACCGAGCCGAGCCAGCGTTGCATCTGCCACAACAACTATTGTACCCAGATTCGGTCACAAACGTTGTCGCCATCGGCGGTCGTCACAGGGCAGACCACAGCGCCTGGTTGTTCAGCGCGATCGTCACGTTGCCGTCGGCCTGGAGGGTGAGGATCGCGTTGTCGTGGCCGTCGGTGCGGGTGCTCCAGCGGGTTGCGGAGCCGTCGTAGAGCACCAGGTTGCTGTCGGCCTGGAACACCAGCTGGTCGCCGCCGGAGGTGCCGCTGCTCCAGGTGACCTCGCCGTTCTCGTCGGTGAGAGTGACGTTGCCGCTGCGGGTCAGGGCCAGGGTGATCCGGTCGGTGTGCCAGTTCTGGCCGGGGCGCAGCACCGACGTCCCGTTGATCACGACGGTCTGCCAGTCCTTCTTCGCCGGGCTGCTGGTGGACGCCTTCAGCGGCTTGGTCTTCGTGGTCGCCACGTCCGTGGTGTCGGCGGCCTTCGTGGCCGGCTCGGCAGCGGCGGCGCGGGTTTCGGTCAGGGCACGGACGCCCGGAGCGGCCTGGTCCTCCGGGTCCCGTTCCCGGGTGGGGCCGGTGGACGGCGAGGGCTCCGACGACTCCGGCGCCGTGCTCGGGGTGACCACCGTGAGCGATCCGGAGGCGTTGGCGGCGGTGTTGGCGGCGTTGCCCGTGGGGTCGTTCTGCTGGGCGCCATCGTCACCGGGCACCAGCGCGGCGATCACGACGACCACGGCCGCCAGGGCCACGCCGCCGCCGACCACCACGCCGGTGCGGCGCCGGGAGGAACCGGATCTGCCGGGCTCCAGGCCGTTTTCGGATCCGTCGTCGATCGGTCTTCCGGGGCCGACCTCGATCCGATCCTGGCTGCCGTCCGCGCCCACGCCGGTCTCGTCCGGCCAGTCGGTCAGGTCCGCCGCGCCCCTCAGGTCCGCCGAGCCCCTCAGGTCCGCGGGCCCCCTCAGGTCGGCTGAACCGGTCGAGGTGGCCGAACCGGTCACGGCGGCCGGGCCGGTCACGTCGGCCGGGCCGGTCACGGCGGCCGGGCCGGTCACGTCGGCCGGGCCGGTCACGTCGGCCGGGCCGGTCACGTCGGCCGGGCCGGTCACGTCGGTCGCAACGGCCGGGTTGGTCCAGGCGGTCAGAGCGGCCGGGTCGGCCGGGTCGGTCACGGCGGCCGGGTCGGTCCAGGCCGTCAGAGCGGCCGGGTCGGTCCAGGCGGTCCCGTGCGGGTCGCCGTCGCCCTCCGTGCCGCCCGGGTCCGAGGCTGCTCCCCCGTCCTGGTCGGCGTCCGTGACCGCGCCCGGGACAGGGTGTTTCGTCGTCCCTGATTCTGCCGCGACCCGGGGCTCACCGGTGACCGGAGAGCCGTCCATCACCACTACCGGCGACGGTTCCGGGGCGCGGACGCCGGTGACGTCGTCCGCGTCGAGCCGGGGCAGCGTCGTGCCCCGGGGCAGCGCGTCGTCGGGTGCCGGGGATTCCTGGGCCATCGGTGTCGCCTCTCTGGTGACCGCGTGGGGGTTTTCAGGGCACGGACCACAGGGTCGTGCCGCTCAGCGAGATACTCACGTCACCGCCGGAGCCGAGAGTGAGCACGGCGCCGTCATTGTTCATGGTGGAGGTGCTCCACAGCGTGCCGTTGTCGTCGTCGTAGAGCACGAAGTTGCCGTCGGCCTGGAACACCAGCTCCTCGCCGCCGGAGGTGCCGCTGCTCCAGGTGACGTCACCGTTCTCGTCGGTGAGGGTCACGTTGCCGCCGCTGGTCAGGGCCAGCCGGATCCGGTCGGTGTGCCAGTTCTCGCCGGGGCGCAGCACCGACGTGCTGTTGACCACGAGACTGCCCCACTCCTGCGCGGCGGCCTGGGTGGTGGTGCTGGTCGTGGCCCTGGTGGTGGTCGTCGTGGTCGTGGCCTTGCCGCCGCCCTGGGCGGCCGGCTCCGCCGCGCCGTTGGTGCCGGTGGTGCCGGCGGCCGCCCGGGTGGCGCCACCCTTCCTCGTCGCGGTGGGCGTGGAAGTGACTGTGCCCGTGGGTGTCACGGCCGGGCTCTGGGTGCGGCGTCCTGGGGACACGGTTGCGGTGGCCGGCCCTGTGGGCGTGGCCTCGCCGGTGGCGATCGCGATCTGGACCGGCGGCGGCAGGGCACCCTGCTCGGGGTCGTCGCCGCGCACCCAGCGCGGCACCAGCACCCCCAGGCCCAGCACCACGGCCACCACCGCGACGGCCGTCCCGATCACCGGGCCACGCAGCGTCATCGGTTTCGGGGGAACCAGATCCAGGTCCGAGATCTCCGCGCGGGAGGACGTTTCCCGGGACCGGCCGCTCCCGCCGGCCCAGTTCCCGTCCTCGCTCCACCGCCCGTCGCCGTCCCACTGGCTGCCGTCGTCCCACTGCCCGTCGCCGTTCCGCTGCCCGGAGTCCCGCGCCATCGGCCTGTCCTCTCCTGCTTCTGCTGAGGGGGCGCACGACCGCGCGACACTGCGACGGAAAGCTGCCATACCGGGCAATTGCCCGATCTGCGACGGAGTTTCCCATATCCGCCCGGGCGACGCGACAGTCCCTCACCTGGTCAGTCCTCGAACGAATCGCTGGAGGCGTCGGAGGCCGCGTCGCTGAAGATGTCGGTGCCGGCATCGCTCGACGCCTCCGAGGAGGCGCTGGAGGGCACGTTCACCGGGGTCGGCGAGTCGGCCGACGGAAGGTATCCGTAGAGCAGCTCGATCCGGGCGCGCCACTGCGGGTGCCGCACCGCCATCGCCTCCAGCCGATGGATCCACCGGCTCCGCTCCTCGGGCAGGGCCTGCGGCCAGGCGTCCCGGATCTGAGCCCGCGCCGCCTCCCAGTCCCCGGCGAACAGGGTGAGAAGGCTGGTCCGCACGGCGATGTCGATGTTCTGGTCGCCGACCGAGCGGCGGGCCACGCCGATCGCCGTCAGTGCCCGTTCCAGGAACGCCGGCTGCGCGATCGTCATCTGCCCGAGCGCGGCCAGCACGTGGCGGGCCGGGTCCGGACCGGCCGGGTCCGGACCGGTGACGGTGTCCGGCTGCTCCTGGTCCACCTCCTCGGCGAGATGTCCGAGGAACTGACGGCGTTCGTCCGGGTAGCGCAGGCTCGCGAAGACGAAACCGGCGGAGGGCTGGTCCATCAGCCGCACCTGCGGGGCCACCGTGACCCGGACCACCCGGCGGTCCAGATCCGGTGCCAGACCCTTCTTCTGCGCCGGCAGCCGCGACTGCCAGTGCACCAGGCCAGGATCCAGCCCGGCCGCGGTCAGCTGCTCGTCGACCACGGGCTTCAGCCAGGCGACCAGCCGGTCGGCCCGGGCCGCCGCCCGGCGCCGGGCATGCCGGCCGGCCGCGCCCACCATGCCGCCCTCGATCAGCACCGTACTGGTCCCGCCCTGCGCCCGCTGCTCCAGCAGGCGGCCGCTCACCGCGGTCGCGAGCACCGCGACCTCGGGGTCACGCTCGGGGGCGAGATCGGTTTCCCCGCCGGGGAACCCGAACATCAGCGGGGCTTCGCCGGTGGCGATCCGGGCCTGCGGGCCCAGCTCCTGCTCCCACTCCAGCCGGCTCGCCCCGGCGAGGTCGGCCAGGGTCAGGGCGGCCGTTCCCACTCCGGTGCCTTCCTCTCCCGCGGAGCGGAACTCGAGCGGGATCACGGCGACCCCCGACGCCAGGCCCGCGTTCCCGGCCTCGTCCCGCACCCCCAGGGCCTGCGCCGGGCCGACCCGGACCTCAGGCTGTTCGAGCAGGTAAGTGTCGAGATGGTCTCCGGCCATGAAATCGGTTGCGCCACGGGACAGATCCCGCAGGGGCATGTCCAGCAGGCTGTCCACGCCCTCCCCCTCGGGACGGCGGGTCACCAGATCGGGGTACGCCTGTTCGAGCGAGACCAGCCACTGGGCCGTGATCCAGTCGTGCTCCTCGGCCAGGAACCTCTGGACGTCCGGGGGCAGCAGGGTGCGGGCCCCGGCTCCCAGCCGGGAGACCACCAGCAGCAGGTCCCGCGGGGCGTCCCGGTCGAGCAACCGGGTCAGCACCGGGGCCGCGGTCTGGGCGAAACCCAGCCCGGCGTAACCGCGCAGGGCCGCCACCTGCGGATCACGCACCGCCATGGTGTCCAGCGCGTGCTCCGGCAGCACGGGTTGCAGCCGCAGGAAGCGCGACACCACCCGCGCCGCGAACTCCGAACCCAGCTGGTGCAACCGCACCGCCTCGGCGACGCCGGGGCGGCCCGGGTGAGCCCGGTGGATCGCCTCGGTGACCGCCCAGTGCACCGAGGTCTGCGGTAGGCCCGCCGTGTAGTGCATCCCGAGCCCCACCTGCGCCGAGGCAGCCGCTTCCGGAGTGAGATAAACAGTCGGGCGCAGGCTTTCGTTCAGCCGCCGGAATCCCTGCGAGCGCGGGAACACCCGGGCCAGCTCCACCGGCCCGCCGGTCCGGCGCAGGCGGTCCACCGAGCGGGCGAGCGCCCCGAGCACCGCGAGCGGATCCGGCCCCTCCTCACCGGGCAGGGCGCGCATCGGGCGTGCGGAGGCGATCTCCAGGCCGACCCGGGCCTCACCGGTGCGCGTGACGACGTCGTCGGTCACGATCACCAGGTCACCCAGGGTTGCCAGCCCGGTGCCGGCGGGAGGACGCGGCACACCGGGCGGGAAGGTCAGGAACACCCCGGCGGGGCGCGCCTCGAAACCGATGTGGCCACCGGCCAGTCCGGGGCGGGGACCGGTGGCCGCCCGCAGGTCGAGGTCGTGGGCGTCCTGCCAGGTCTGCCGGATCAGGTCGGTGACCTCGGCGAGTGTGGTGGCGAGGCCGTCGGGGTCGACGTTGCGGGGGCCGAAGTAGCGCAGCTCGAAAACCGCTGCCGGGTGGCCGGAGTGATGATTGACGTCGTTCAGCTGGGTGTTGACGTCCAGCGCCCGGGACGGGCCGACGGGTACGGCGGGCTCGGCCGTGAGCGCGTTGTCCAGGTACTGGCCCACGGTGAAGGCGGCTGCCTGGCCGGTGCTGTGGTCGGTCAGCGGCAGGTCGAGCACGCTGTCGACTCCCTGCCGGGTCAGCCACTCGCGCAGGCCGGGATAGGCCCGGTGCAGGGTGGTTTCGAACTCGGTGGTGATCAGGTCGTGGTTCGCCCGCACGAAGGCGAGGGTCGGGCCGTCGAGCAGCCCGGCCAGACGCGACAGGCTCTGCCGGGACACGCCCAGGAGGAAGTTCTTCGGTACCTGCGACTGCCGCATCGCGGCCACGACCGGGGCTGCCACGTGCGGCAGCACCACGTCGAACAGGGAGCGCAGGTCGGCGGTGGGACGGTGCCGGGCGGCCAGGGCGTCGATCGTGGAGTGGCCGGCATCGGCATCGGCCTCCAGGTGGAGGTCGCTGAGCCCGTGGTAGGCGCCGGCGATCCGGGCGGAGAAGCCGAATGCCAGCTCCTGGAGCCGGGCCACCTCGTTGACGAGGCCCCTGCCGCGGTCGGCGCGCCGCACCAGGTGCCCGAGAAAGTCGTGCACGGACGCCAGCCGCACGTCCGCCGAGTACTGCGGGTAGAGGCCCTGGTCGGGTTCCACCTTCCGCAGCGTCCAGGCCGCCGTCCGCGGGTCCGGGATGCTCCAGCCGTCACCGGGGGTGAACAGCTCGTCGATGCGGGCGCCGTCGGCGGCCTGGTTCAGCGTCTGCACCACCTGCCGGGTGGCGTCGGTGCGCCGGTGCAGGCTGCGGGGGTCGCCGGCGGGCAGGTTCCGCCCCCGGCGGGCCACGATCTCGATCACCGGCCTGCGGGCGCGGTTCTGGCCGGGCAGCCGGCTGTACCAGTCGACCACCAGTTCCACGTCGGCGTTGCCGGCGATCACCGTGCCGTGTGCCGGGTCGCCGGAGGTGTTGTCCAGGTAGGCCATCCGGGTCTCCACCTCGAACGAGCCGAAGAGCCCGTCGGCGTCCGGGTACCAGCCCGGCCGCACCCGGCGGGCCTGGTTCAGCGCCTCGGCCCGGGCGGCGTCCTCACCATGGCGCATCTGGGTGAGCACCACGACATCGAGACCAGCTGCGGTCCAGGGACTTTCGTCCAGGGTGAGCCTGGTGCGGAAGCCGGCCGGGTACAGCCTGGTCGCCCACGCCTCCATCGCGTCGCGCTCGTGGCCGGGCAGGTTCATCCGGGCCAGGGCCTCGTCCGCCTCCTGCCGGGTGGGGGCCCGGTCGGGGGCCGGGGTGATCTGCTCCGGGTGCGTGAACCAGCGCGGGGCAGAGGCGGTTCCGGGCGGTGTGGTGGTTTCGGCCGGACCGGTGATTGCGGTGGTTTCGGTGCCTGAGGACGACGAGGGCACCGACGACGTCGAGGCCACCGGCCCGTTCGCGGGGTCGTTCGTCGGATCGGGTGTCGCAGGGGACGCCGCGGACCGGGACGCGCCGGGCAGCCCGGTGCTACGCGGGCGGCTTCCCGTCGCGGTGCCCGATCCGGAGACCCCATCCTGATCACTGGTCGTTTCGGGAGCGGGGTCCGGGTCCGGGTCCGGGTCCGGGTCCGGGTCCGGGACGACCGTCATCCGGACCTCGTTGCCCACCAGGTTGCTGTCGGCACCGGGCTGACCACGGATCCGCCAGTTCACCGTGCCCGGAAGCCTCGGTGTACCGGCCAGATCGGCGTCCACCAGGGCCCGGAGGTCCTCTCTCGCCTGCCCGGCACGCTCACCACTGCCCTCGACCAGCACCGAGACCGACCGGCCGAGAGCCTGGTGGCGACGGGCCTCGGTGGCGACGGAGTGGGCGAAACTCTCCAGATCGTGGCGGTCCCGGATCGTGGCGGAGACACTCCCCTGCCCCGCGGCACCAGATTTCAGGGCCATGGCGTGCTGCCAGTACGCCTGACTCACGGCCTCGAAATGGTCTTCGGCGCGCCGGATGTCGTCGCTGTTCACATACCGGGGCCCGTGCAGGCGGTACTCCAGGGCCAGGTTCGCCACGCCGGCCTCGCGGTTCAGGTCACCGAAGTCGGTGCCGACGTCCAGCACCTGGCTCGGGCGTACCGGCACCGCGGGCCGCGCAGTGAAAGCGCTGTCCAGGTAGTCACCCATGCTGACAGTCGCGTCGTCCTCACGGGTGAAGTCCTTCAGCCGTGCCTGCCGCCAGTTCCTGACCCGGCGCAGGCGATGGTTGAGCTCCGGGAACGTGCTCCTCAGCATCTGTTCCAGAGTGGCCTCGAACATCTGCTGCTGATGCTGCGCGAACTGCTGCATCTGCGGCGACAGGTGGGCGAACGTGTCGGACAGCGAGTGCCGCGACACCATCAGCGTCATGTTCTTCGGCAGGTGCACGTCGATGGCCCGGGAGACCAGCGGTGCGGCGAGATGCGTGGCCATCAGGGCGAAGTAGTCCGCCGCGTGGGCCAGGTCCTCGCGCCGCGACAGTTCCCGCGCGATCCGCTCGCGGTCCGGGTGGTCCGGGTCCATGCCGAGGTGCGCCGCGATCATCCGATCGGAGAAGTCGACCGCGAGATCCTGGAGCGCGATGACGTCCGGCACCCGCGGGCGGCTGGGGTCGGCGTTGCGCCGGGCGTCGGCCATGGCCCGGCGCACCGAGCCGAGCGGCACGTCCACCGTGTACTGCGCGTACAGTCCCGCGCCCAGGCCTCCCGGGCCGCTGCGGCTGATCCTCAGATTGCCCAGGGCGGGGTTCCCGACGGTGAATCCCTGCTCCGGGATGAACAGGTCCTTGATCTTGACGTTGTCGCGGGCGCCGGTTAGCAGACGACGCACGCGCCGGACCGTGGCGTCGCTGGCGGCCCGGTCATGGCCCTGCTCACCGGGCATGGTCCGCACCGGCTTGGTGACGATCTCGATGATCGGGACGCTCCCGCGCCCCGCGCCCGGCACCCGCCCGTAGTCGACCACCAGCTGGAGATGCTCGTGGTCGACCAGGACGGTCTTGTAATCGAGACCCTCGAACATCGACCGGAAGCCACGTTTCAGCCGCGCGTGGCTGGTCTCCAGCTCCATGCCCAGCTTTCCGCCGAGCAGTTGCTCCTCGACCTGTCCCACCCGCGCGGCCTGGAGCTCCGCCTGGTGCCGGGCGGCGTCTTCGCCGTGCCGGTACCAGGTCAGCACCACGGCGTCCAGACCCACCTGGAGCCAAGGACTTCCGTCGAGCGTGAGCATCGTGCGGAATCCTTTCGGATACACCTCAGATGCCTGCCGGCGCATCCCGTCCAGCACGTTATCGGGCAGCCCCAGGTAGGAGACGCTCTCGTGGGCGACCTCCAGCGACAGCATCTGCCCCGGGTAACTGGCCGGGTCCTCGGGTCCCGCATAGTTCCCCAGCAGGCCGGCAAGCGGGCCGGTGTCCTTCGCCTTGTCCTTGCCCCTCGTGCCCAAGGGTTTCGTGGTGTCCGGCGTGATGCTCTCGTCCGCCCGGGCTCCGCCGACCAGTTTTCCTGACGGTGTCGCCAGTGAGGTGGACGCGCGTGCCAGGCCCTGCGGCCCTTCGGCCTTGGTTCCGGGCTGGGTGTCGGCCCGGGTGCCGGGCTGGGTGTCGGGCTGGGTACCGGTCCCGTTCCGGGACGGCGAAGGCCCGTCATCGGGTGCCCGCGATCCGGCGGCCCCGCCGAGGTCGCGGCCCGGGGCCGGCGGGAAGTCCGCGTGGTCATCCAGCATCTGCCGGCCCAGCGGGCTCTCGGGGTCGACGAGCAGGTCCGTGGAATCGTCCATCCGGTAGTTCAGGCGCCCGGTGGAACCGGTCACCGGGCGACGCCGGCTGGAGGGGGTGAGGCCCAGCGTGGTCTGGAGGCCGGCCCGCACCCGCAGGTACGGCCTGCCGCCGGGGGTCCGCCGGCTCGCCCAGCCGAGCGGCCGGGCGTCGTAGAAGCGGTTGCGCACGAACAGGTCCGCGCCGTTGCCCTGGTCCCGCAGCACCCCGTTGAAGGTGTGACCGGCCCCGACGGTGCTCGGCAGTCCGGCGAGCACCTGATCGCGGCCGAGTGCCCCGCTGTAGTCCTGGAACGGCTGCGGACTCGCGGTCATCAGGTCGACGACGACAGCCGGGGTACTGTCCAGGGCGGACAGCTGCGCGAACGACACGGTGGCCAGTTCCCGCAGGGTCTGCGGGTCGACGGTCTCGGCCACCACCCGATGCCCGGTCAGGTCCTCGGCCGTCACCCGGAACGGGGCGCGCCCGTGGTCGAGCAGCGTCTGCTCGGGAGACACCCCCGCCAGGTCGGCGCCGATCGCCTGCACCAGAACCGGTTCCGCCGCCGGATCGGCGTCCCGGGTGCCGGGCCGGGTGTTGGGCTGTGTATTGGGCTGCGTGCCGGTCTCGGTGTCGGAGTAGCTCTCCGGCTCGGCCGTCTCCTCCAGTTCGGTCACGTTCCGCAGGTGCGCGGCGGGCCGGCCCGGACGCTGCCCGTCGTGGAGGGACGAGAGCATGGTGCTGCTCCGCGACGTGGTGCGCTCCCCGGAGGAGTCCGTGCTCATCGTGCCGGTGCGCAGGTCCGTGGACCTGCGCCGCACGGCCGGCTCGTAGGGCTCGGGCGCGAACTGGTCCCGGCCACCACCCTCGCCGTCCAGTTCGCCGTCGGCGATCCGCTTGGCGTCCAGCCACTTCCGCACGGCGTTGCGGAAGTCCAGGTCCGCCCGGTCGTAGGCGTCCTGGGCGCGCAACAGCTCCAGGCGGGCCTGGCTGAGTTCCTCGTCCGCGGCGGGGGCGTCGATAGCCGTCGCGTCGTCCACCGTCTGCACCCGGGCCTCGTCCAGCAGACGCTGCACCTGCATGCCCTGCGCCAGCATGGCCCGCCGGGACTCCTGCCGGACCGTACCGGTGCGGTCCACCTCCTTCAGCTGCGCATCCGGCTGCCGGTACCGCTGCGGCAGGGTGAAACCCAGCTCGAAACGGGCGGTGTCGCTGTGCATCCGCAGTCCGACGCCGCCTTCGAGCAGCCGCTCGGTCATGGTGACGGTCGACCCGCGATGGACGACGAGGAACTGGATGTCGTACGCGACCGCCACCGACGGCCCGGCCCGGCCCGTCTTGCGGTTGAACACCGAGGTGTCGGCGATCGCGTCACGGTCCCCGGCGCCCCGCACGACCCGGGGGCCGGTGCCGCCACCACCACCGGTGTCGGCCTGCGTCACGCCCGGGCTCACTCCGATGCTGAGCGTCGCCTCGTCCAGCTCGTAGCGTCCAGTGGTGTGCTCCGCCCGGGGCACGGCGGGGGTGAAACCGTCGAGCGGGTCCTCGAAACCGAGCCGCAGCTCGCTGCCGGTGGCCACCACGACGGGGTTGCGCAGCCGGGCGTAGACGGTCAGGTCGGGACGCACCGGGAACCCGTCCGGGCTGTTGGCCAGCGGCAGCCAGCTCTGGAGGTTCTCGGAGCTCGCGGCGAGCTGGAGCAGGGACGCCTCGGGCCCGGTGGGCACGTGGTTCGCGCCCCGGCCCGCCAGCAGCAGGTCACGCACCTCGTTCGAGCCCAGGAACCACTCCACCAGGGACTGCGCGGGCATCCGGTGCTGGCCGCCGTGCAGGAACTCGTTGACGTACCGGCGGACCCCGGCCTCGTCCGTGACCGGCGGCTGCGGGGCGGGGATCCGCAGCGGACCGGCCGGGCCGGGGACGACGGGCGCCGCATGCGCACCGCCGGGCACCCGCAGGGCGCTGGCGGCCAGCTCCACGAGCATCGGCCGCAGCCGCGGGGTCTCACCGGCCGGGGCCGGCCCCGTGGACGGCATGTCCTCGACGCCGAAGCTCGTGCCGTCGGGCAGTTCGACACTCAGCCGCACCCGGGTCAGCGGCACCCGGAAGGCCACCCGGTGCCCGACGACCCAGCTCATCTTCATCGTCTTGCCGTAGTCGGCGCCGGTGGAACCGACCTCGGTGGACGTCTGGAGGTTCAGGCCCGGGGTCGCCCCCGCCGACGGGCGCACCTGCATGCCGGGGTCACCGATGAACCCGTACCCGGCCGAGACCGAGCCCATCAGGCGGCTGACCCGCGCCAGCTTCTGGCTGCGCGTCATCAGTGCCTCGGTGTACAGCTCCAGGTCACCACCGTCGGCGATGATCTCGTCGAACTCGGCCGGGCCGGTCTCCACCTCCACCCGCAGCAACGCGGTGCTGCTGTGCCGGGCGTTCCGGGCCGCGGCGGAGTGGGCCTTCTCCAGCTGCCGGCGCAGCAGCTGCTCGGCATCGGTCAGGGACGCGTCGTCCTCGGCCTCGGACCGCCTCGCCTCCTGGGCCGCGGCGTGCGCCCGCCGGTGTGCCTGGTCCATCTCGGCGGGGTCGGGCCGCGAACCACGCAGTCTGCTCACCAGCGAGCCGCTGTAGGCGTGCAGGGGCAGCACCGCGCCGCCGTCCATCATGCCGCTCAGGAACCCGGCCACCCCGTCGGCACCCAGCACCAGCGAGGCCAGCCCCCGGTTGTCCCGGCTGTCGTCGCCGCCGTCGGGGAACAGGCGGCGAGCCTGCCCGCCCATCTGCTGGATCAGCTGGTCCAGCAGGTAGGTCAGGTCCGGCACCTGGATCGGCATGCCCGAGCCGAGGGAGGCCTTCGGGCCACCGTTCAGGTACGGCGGTGGTGCCAGCGGCATCGACGGCCGGGACGGCCCGGCCTCGATCTGCGCGGCCTGATACCCGTTGCCCCGCAGCCATTCCTGCTGGGCGGGCGCCTGCGCCCACGCCCGGTTGCCCGCCAGCACCTGGTCCAGCCGGTCCAGCAGCCGCATCCCGGTGTCGGGGTCGGCCGGGATCTGGCGGACCTGGCGCTCGGTGAGCAACTGCACGGCGCCGTTCGGCACGTCGATCCGGGCGAGCTCTCGCCGGGCCCGGGACAGCGCCCCGGCCTCCCGCACCGCGGCCAGGTCCCAGTGCAGGTCGCTGCTGACCACGAAGAGGATCTGGGTGGTGTTCTGCACCATGTTGTGGTCGCGGTCCCCGGCGAAGGCCAGCGCCTGCGAGTGACCCGTGCTGCGCCCGTAGCGGGCGTTCACGCTCGCCTGGAAGAGGTTCCCGTAGGTGTCGGTGCGCCCGGTCGGGCCCGTGGTGACGTCCCAGCCGGTCGAGCGGCCGGTGCCCGCGGCCGTGACCTGCCCGCCCATCCGGGAGGTTTCGCTGAACAGGCCGAGCGGCAGCACCTCCATCACCCGCGGCCGGTGCAGACTGGGCCGGGCCAGCAGCTCGAGGTCCTCGTAACGACGGTAGAAGGCGGTGGTGGAGAAGGCGTTCTCCAGCGCCTCCGTCCCGTAGGTCGCTTCGATCTCGCGGCGGTAGGCGTGCACGAGGTCGGGGTCGGCGGCGTCGGCGGCCAGGTCGCGCAGCATCCGCACCACCCGGTGCAGGTCGCTCACGAAGATCACGGTGTGCCGGTCGGCCGGGTGCCCGGGCAGGTGGGCAGCGCGATGATCCATCAGCGCGGGACGCGGATGCGCCGAGCGCCCGGCAGGCACCGGCACGCGCTCCTGGATGGCCGGCCCGATCTGCGGCCACGGCCGGGATTCGGGCGTGCGCGTCAGGGCCCGGGGAACGGTGATCGTGGCCAGCGACAGCACCTGCGCCGACCGCGGGTCGATACCGGCGGCCGGCAGCCCGGGGGGAACGGCCGGGCGGAAGTGCCGGGTCACCTCGGCCCTCACCTCGAAGGTCAGCGGCGCGGAGAAGACGTCGGTGGTCGGGTCCCCGATCCACAGTGCCTGGCTGCGCTGCATCGTGCCGGCCGAGCGTGAACTCGACCGCTCCCACTGCTGGCGCAGGGCGAGACCCGGCCCCAGGTTGGCCATGACGAAACGCATACGCAGGTCGGTGAACCACCCCATCCGGCCGCTGCTGGCCTGCTCGAAGCTGGTGTTGACGGTGTTCAGGTTGATCGAGCGCACCACCGAGGTGGACCAGTGGCCCTGGTACTCGGGGGCACCGCGGCGAGGGGTGACGGTGACCGTCAGCACGTCGCTCCACAGCCCACCGCCGCCCGGACGCTCCAGCTCGATCGTGCGCGGGCGCAGGGTGCTCAGCGAGCTCAGGGTGAGCGGTTTACGGATGCGCACGTCGTTGTGGTAACGCCGCTGGCCCGACCCGGCCGACGTCGTCGCCGGCTCCCCCTGCCCCTGGGTGATCAGGTCGCCGAAGCCCATCTGGTGCACCAGGGCCCGCACGGTGTCTTCCAGGGAACCCGGAAGATCGTGCCGCAGAATCGCGTTGGTCAGGGTTCCGGTGGGCGGCTCACCGCCGGAGAACCAGGCCGGCAGGGCCCGTTCCGAAACGCCCGGGCCCGGAACGAACGGCGTCAGCATCGGCTCGGTGCCGTCCACTCCGGGCAGGCCCAGCTCGGCCGCCTCGAACTTGGAGAGGCTCAGCACCGCGTGGATCTCGTGACCGCCCGGCACCAGCTGCTTCCACGTCGACGTCGCCGGGCGGTACGCCAGGTCCGACACCAGCACACTGACCAGGTACAGCGCCCGCGGGTGGTTGATCTGGTGTCCCTCCTTGTCCTGTCCCGCACGCGCCACCTCCTCGGTGTCCCTCCAGCTGTACCCACCGGTGAGCATCAGCCGCCAGGCCAGGTACGACACCGGATCGGCCGAGACCCCCACGGCCGGGCCCAGCGCACCACCGAGATCGAGCACCCGGCCCCGGGTCAGGGCCACGTTCTGACCCGTCACCCGCGCCGACCGCATGTTCGCCGCCCCGGCCAGACCCAGCGGTCTGGCGTGCGTGATGGTGGCCGTCGACCTCAGCGCCGTCCAGTCACCGTCGGCGGCCCGCAGCATCGGGGAGTCGAAACGTCCCTCCAGCATGCCGAACAGGTCGGTCTGGAGCGCCGTCGCGTGCGAGATGCGCTCGCTGTTCTCCCGGCCCGGCGCGCCGGCCGCGGTGATGCCCGGCGGCAGGTTGGCACGCCGGGCCTCCAGCAGCCCGCCCAGGTCGACCACCGCGTCGATCGACAGGGACGGCGCGACCGAGATGGCCGCGTTCTGCTGCCGGGTGACGACCGACTCGGTCTGCTGCTCGGCCGGCGTCCAGCGGATGTCGAGGATGTCCTTGGGGGCCACCAGGCTGGCCCGGCCCTCCGCCGTCCGGTCCGGAATCTGCTGCGGGACGACGCCGGGCCCGGGCGCGGGCGTGGGTACGACCGTCACCAGGTAGTCGAAGGTGATCGGGAACTCGGTGCCGCCGTTGCTGCGCAGCGAGCGCTGGTCGGCGATCACCAGGTCGTGACGGTGCACCACCTGGTTCAGCCAGCCGGCCGAGAACTCCAGCGAGCCACCGACACCCACCGGGGAGAGCAGGGTGACGGCCAGCGGCAGGCCGGCGCCGGTGCCGCGCACCCGGGACTGCGACGTGACGGCCGCTCGCCGCGGGTACATCTCCTGCCGCACGTGCGTGTCCGGCTGGTCCACCGGCGGCCCCTGCCGCACGTTGCGCAGCCGCACGGTGACGTCCAGGTGACGCCGGGCACCGTAGGAGGTCCGGCCGTCCTGGCGTCCCTGTGCCGTGAGGGTGATCGTCCGGCCGGCGCCGAAGAATCCGTCGAAGTTGTGCACCAGGGGCTGGGTCAGGCGCAGCACCTGGGTCTCGTCGATCCGCAGGTCGAATTCCCCGGCCATCTCCTGGATCTGGTTCATCAGCGCGGCGATGCTCTCGACGTCGACGGTGTTCGCGGTGACCTGGCCGGCGGCCAGGTTCAGGTACGGCACCGTGGACAGGGTCGGTCCCTGCGGGAGCGTGGTCGGTGACTCGGACAGCGCGGCGGCGGGTTGCGTGCCGGTGGGTTGCGTGCCGGCACGGGAAGAGGTCGGCCGCTCGCTCAGCAGCGAGCTCTGGCGTCGCGCCGGCCGGGCCGGTTCACCGGGCAGGCTCAGGGCACGCTGGCGCTGGCGCAGTTCGTACTCCGACCCGAGGCTGCTGCGCCGCAGTTGCAGCAGCCGGCGGAACAGGTCGGGATGGGGGAACTGGCCGGCCTGCGACGGCTGGCGGGCAGGGCTGGCCGGGCGGGCGGGACTGGCCGCGCGCCCGGACGACGGGGAGGCCGGACGGCCCGCGACCGGGCTCTGGGGGCGCGACGGGACCGGGGTGCCGGGGCGGCTCACCGGTGCGCTGCGCGAACCGTCGCCCGAGCCGGACGGACGGGCTCCCCCGAGATGACGGACCTCCCGCAGCAGCCGGTCGTTGACCCCGCGTGGATGCCTCCGAGCCTCCGGGAGCGGCCGGTACTCGTGCGCGTGCCCGGGGCGCAGGTAGACGACCTCGGTGAAGTGCTGCCAGATCTGGTTCACCAGGCCGGCGGCCAGGTCGCGGCGCAGCCGCAGGAGGTTGCCGGCGGGCAGTTCCCGCCCGGCATCACGGTGTTCACCGGCGATCCGCGCGGCCGCGATCACCGCCGGGAAGTCGATCGTCCTCAGCTGCGCCCGGGTGAGCGAGGTCTGGTGCGGATCGGCCAGCAGCACCGAGGCGTAGTTCTCGGCGAGGTGGTGCACGACCGGAGGGACGTCGCTCAGGTCCAGGGGTTCGTAGCGCCCGGTCTCCTTCGCGTAGGCGGTGTCCAGCGCCCGGTGCACCTGCTGCTCGTCCCGCAGGGTCGCGAGCAGCTCGTGGCCGTCGGGCTCGTTCAGCGAGTCGCGCCGGTCCTGGCTCCGCGAGCGCAGGAGCGGCCTTTCCTGCCCCAGGGTGCTCAGCCGGCGCCGCAGGGTTCCGATCGGGTCCTGCCACTGCGTGCGGCTGCGGACCGTCACGGCCGGCTGGTTCGCCGGGTCTGCCGGCGGCACGGCCATGTCGGCCGGGGAGGCGAACGGACGACGAGGACCCGGCGACGCGCTCCGGGCCTCCGTCGGCAGGGGCAGGTCCCGGTTCGGGCGGGGTGATCCGTCGGCGTTCACACCGTGGTCGCTGGGCACGACCGCCTGGTCCACCGGGCGCGTCGTGGAGGTGACCAGGTCGTCACCGCCCAGCCAGCGGCGCACCGCCGGTGACGTGATGGCGCGGACCCACGGGCGCGGACCGGTCCGGAACCGCACCCGGACGGTGAACCGGACCAGCGGGACGGCGGGGTTGCCCGGGTCGTCCCGGCGTTCGGCCCGCACCCAGATGTGGACCCGGCTGCGGGAGAAGGCCCCGTCCTCGGAGCCCTGGTTGACGGTGACGACGTTCGTCATCGGCCGCCCGGGGGCGATCTCGGCCACCAGCGCGGTGAGCGCCCGGGTGGTCACGGTGTCGTCGACCAGGTGCACCAGGTCACGCCGCCACCGGCCGCCCAGGCCGCCGGTGAGCGCACCGGCCTCTTCCAGTGCCGCCCAGACCCGGCTCACCACGAGATCGCGCACCCCGGCCGCGACCTCGAAACCCGCGACCGCCACGGGATCCAGCGTGGTGGGGTCCTGCTCGGCCAGGTCCTGCTCGGCTGGGTTCTGCTCGGCGTTCTGGCCGGGGTCGGGTGTGCCGGGTCGCGGTTGCCGGTCGCCGTCGCCCGGGTCGGCAGCCGGCACGAGGCCGGTGTCCGCCACCACGTCGGGTTCCCCGGCCATGTCGGGCTCCGCGGCCACGGCCGGGTCCTGGGTCCCCGGTTCGGGGCCGGGCTCTGGCACGGCGGGTCCGGCGGTCCCGGGTCCCACGTTCGTCATGGCCTGGCCGGTGAGCGTTTCCAGGACCGCGTCCAGGGTTTCCTGGTGCACCTCCCGCGCCGGTCGCCGGTCGACCCCCAGCGCCTCGTGGTCGGCCAGGTCGACCGGCACGAAACCGGGATCGTCCGGCCGCCCGGCCGGCGGCTCGGGGTCGCCCCAGGCGTCGGGACCGGTCCCGGCGCCGTCCGCCCCGTCCGCGTCGTCCCCGGCGGGCCGGGTGCCGGACGTCTCTGCCTGCTGCGCCTGCTGTGCCGCAGTCGCGCCCGGGGAATCCGGGGTCCCGGCGACCTCGGCGCCCGGCACCACACCGGTCGTCCGCAAACCGCTGTCGGCCAATCGGTTCTCGGCACCGTCGGCCCGGGCTGCGGAGCCACCCGTGCCGGGTCCCTCTCCGGTCGCCTCCCCCTGCCAGGCCGCGCGCAGGTCGTCCAGGGTCATCCGGGTGGTGCCCGGCGAGACCGGGACCGACGCCGCGGCGATCGTCAGGGCCGTCAGGTTGCCCACGTCGCCCAGATCGCCGCGGGGACCGAGGCCCGCGACCACCCAGCCGAGATCGTCCACCGTCAGCTGCTGTCCGGGTTGCCGCCCGGGCCGGGTCAGGGTGACGGGGGCGTCGAGCAGCACCGTGTCGTGGAGCCGGCGCAGGACCCGCATCTGCTCGATGCTGAAGCCCGGCCCGTGGATCTGCGTGGCCAGGGTGGCCACGGTCAGCAGCTCCTCCCGGCGGTCGGCGCGGGCAGAGCCTCCGGCCATGAAGTTCCAGGCCCGCTGCCAACCGCTCAGCTGCGCCCGGCCGACCAGTTCCTGGATCGCGTCCGAGAACTCCTGGTCCGGGAAGTGCTGGGCGACGATGCGTTCCAGCTCCGCCAGACCGGCAGCCTCCGGTGCGGCGAACCGGTAGTCGTCACCGATGTTGAGGCTGGTCACCGCACGCAGCCGGGCCTCGACGAAACCGGGTGCTGGGCTGCCACGTTCGCCGGACGACCAGTGCGCCCACTCCCCCTCGGCCGGCATCACGGTATCGGGGCCGGTGAGGGCTGCCGATCCGGTCCGATTCGTCTGCTGGACAGAGGCATTCGCGGCGCCGGCCGTCCCGTCGGCGGTGGCCGTGACCGTACCCGTGGACGCCGCGTCGGAGGCTTCCGCAACGGATGACGGCATCGCCGGGCCGAGATCCCGTGCGGACACGGTCCCGTCCGGTTGCGGGGTGAACAACACCCAGCTCCCCCGGGCCGGCAACACCGGCCGGGACAGCCGGATCCGGCCGTCCGCGCTGACCTGCGGCGGGCTGACGACGCCGTTGAGACCGCCGGGCGCACCGGGTGCCGCCTGCCAGACGAATCCACGCGGGGCCATCACCGGACGGCCCAGGGCGGTGGCCAGCCGGGCGGCGTACGAGCTGGTCCCGCCGACGGCGGTGTCACAGACCACCAGGCGCAGCACCCGGCGGTCCTCGCCCTGGAGCCGGGTGACGGCCTGCGCCAGCGCGGGAACCGTCACCACGTTGCCGTTCTGGTCGCGCACGCCCTCAGCCGTGCCGCGCGAGGCCAGGGTGGCCGCGCCGGCGTCGGCCGGCAGACGCCGGGCGAACTCGATCCGCGCCGGGTCGGCCGCGGCGAACAGCACGTGCCCGCCCTCGGTCGGCACCGCGGACGCGACCACGGCGGCACCCAGCGCATCGCCGTCGAGGGCATCGGCCGTCATGCCCTCCGCCGTCGTCACGCCGTCCGCCGTCACACCGTCCGGGTCGTCGCCGATCACGAAGACGTCCGTGTCCTCCGGCAGATTCCCTCGTCCGGCCAGCGAGGTGGCCGGGTCGGGTTCCACCGGCGCGGGTGACCAGACCACCTGCTGGTCCTGCGCCGCCGGGGACCGCATCTGCTCCAGCGCACCGGTGAAGTCCGCGCCCACGTCACGGCCCTGCGTACCGATCCGCGGGGTGAACCAGTGGAACACCGGCGCCGTGTCGCGACCCGTCACCGCCTGTCCCGGAAGGCCATTCGCCGAGGACTGGCCGGACGGCACGACGCGCACCCAGCCCAGTGGGCCGCTCTCCTGCGTCGATGCGGCAAGGGGGGTGTCCACCTGCGGGGGACGGACCACCATCGCCCCGGTGTCCGGGGTGAGCGCCGGCACCGGTCCCGGGACGGCGGGATCCTGCGTCGCGGAGGGTGGCGCGGGAATCATCAGGAGATCACTCGTCGGGGCCAGCACGCCGACCTCGAGCAGGTCGCGCAGTCGCTGCGGGAACGACTGCGCCGCGGGAACTCCCGACGGCGCGGCGATGCCGTCGATCATCAGCATCAGGCCGCGGCCGCCCCAGGCCGGCTGCTCGCTCAGGTACTCGACCAGACCTTCCGGGCCGACCAGCCGGGACGACGTCCCGGAACCGATCTGCACCTGGTTCGTCGCCGGGTCGTACCGTCCGGTGACCGCGAGCCATCCCGGCACCCGGGGCAGCGCGTCGCCGAGCCGGACCGACTGCGGGGACGAGTCGAGCGAAAGGCCGGATCGGGTGAGGGTACTCGTCACACCCGGGAATGCCGTGGGCGGCTCCGCCGCGACCTCGCGGCCGGCGTGGTACGTCTTCGTGACCTCCCCGTCGTCCCCAGGGGTTTCGACGACCTCGATCAGGCCCGCGGCCACGGCCTGCTCCTCGGTGAACAGGAAGTAGCCGCCGTTCTCGACGCCCAGTTCCGCCGGCTCAGCGGCGAGCGTCGAACGGCTTCCCAGAATCGACTGCGGGATGCGCGAATTCACGAGCGTGTAGAAGGTCGCGGCGCGCACGAGGAAGGACGGGGTGTCGAGTTCGGTGGTCTCCTCGGTGACCCGCCCGGAGTTCGAGGTCTGTGCGCCGCCGGTCACGTTCGCCTTGCCCAGCGCGGGTTGCGCCGCCGCGGAACTCGACTCGCCGAGCCTGATGTTGTCCTCGTCCGCCCCCTCCCGCAGCGCGGTGCGGATGACCGGCGCGGAAATGCCCTGCCCGAAGGATGTCTCGGCCGACACGACGTTCTCGGCCTCCCCGCCCTTCTCGACGGTCCGCTCGGTCCCGATCAGGAACGGGCGCACGCGAGGCCGGCCGTCCGGGTCCGAGGGGTCGGCCGGCTCGGTCGGGTTGAGCAGCACGGCATCGGCCAGCCGGAGCTTGAGATTCTGGTGGTGCAGCGTGTTGCCGAGCAGTCCGCGCACGGTCACCGCGGGCATGCTCAGGCCCTGGGCCTGGAGAAGGGGCGGGACGTTGGCCGACAGAATCTCTTCCGCCGAGGCCATGTGCAGCTGATGGTCGATCTGTAGCCCTTGCGGCACCCTCCGGTTTCCGGTGGCCGATCCGGTCAGGCCGGCTCGCAGGAACGCCGGGATCAGCCGGGTGCCGGCGAGCCAAGACTGTTCCGGCACCTGACCTTTCAGGTCCAGGAACTTCCGGTTCGGGTTCTCCGGGTCGGTCACCCGGTAGGGGTTGCGGGCAACGGTGGACGGCGTGGGGGTGGCGAGATCGACCGGCGTGTGCAGAGTCACGGTGTCCGTGGCCGAACCGTAGGAGGTCCAGCCGGAGGGCGAGTGGTGAGCCAGAGGACCGGCCACCGCCTCCACGCCCGCCCCGCCGTGGATGGTGACCTGGAGCTCCACCTCCCAGACGATCTCGTGCGTGCTGCGCAGCGCCTTCTTCGCCTTCGGCTTGACCCGGCGGTTCTGCTTGTCCGAGGTGTTCGCCGACCGGGACAGGCCGCTCTCGGTCGTGCGGCCGGCGCTGCCGCCGATGCCCGGGCGGTTGCTCGTCAGCACCGTGCCGGAGGCGGTGACGCCGCCGGCCCAGGAGGACGACTGGCCGCGGCCGGAGCCCTCGTCGTGCCGGGACCCGTACTGCATGAAGTTGTCCAGAGACGCGGCCACCTCGCTGGTCGGCCCGAGGGCCTGGCCGATCCTGGCACCGACCTTGAACACGAGGGTGCGGCGCAGCGGGGTGTTCCGGATGTTCTCGGTCACGGTCAGGGCGATCCTGGCGCCCAGTGCACTGCCGATCCGGGCGCGTACCGCCCGGGCCCCCAGACCGTTCTCCAGCGAGACCATCGCACCGGTGGGGGCGTCCAGCCAGGCCGTGTCGGTGTACCCGGAGAACCCGCTACGGGTCAGGAGATCCTTGGCCAGCCTCAGCGGTTTGCCTGCGTCACCGAAGCCGACCACCTCCGAAAGCCCGAGCACGTGGCCGTCATTCACGAAGGACGCCGGGAGCAGGTTCGGTTCGGGCGTCGGCGTTGCGGCGTCCGGATCAGTGTCCGGGTGGGCGTCCGGATTGACGTCCGGATTGACGTCCGGATTGACGTCCGGGGCAGCTTCTGGAGCGGTCTCCGGGTTTGCGGCGACGGGTTCGGCCGGGGCTGCGCCGGCTTGCCCGGCCTCAACGACCGCGGCGGTCGGGACCGCCGGGGCTGCCGGGGCTGCCGGGGTGATGGGCGGCAGGTGCAGGGCGTCGGCGCTGGTCGCGTCGATCAGGTACTGCACACCCCGCTCGATGATCACGAAACGTGAGCGCCGGGCCAGGCCGCCGCGGCCGCCACCGGTCTGGCCCCATGTGTAGTCGATGATCTCGAACATCAGGTCGCCCCGGTACAACCGGTGCGCCCCCAGGGCACGACCGGTGCGGCGCACGGCACCGGAGATGTTGTCACCGGTCACGGAGTCCTGGCGGAAACCTCTGCGGTACTGCGCGTTCGGTGCCACCGTGACGCTGGACAGTGCTCCGGCGTCCACCGATGCGCGGAACACGCCACCCAGGCCGAACGCGGCCTCCCCGGCCAGTGCCTGCTTGCTCTGGTGGTCCAGGCGAACGGCCGACTCGTTGACGTCGTCGGCGGTTCCGGCGGAGGTCTCCAGCAGGGCGTCACCACGGTGACGCAGGTGCACGCGAATCCGCCCGGCGGCGTGCAGATCCCGGATCAGGCCGGGCGTCACCAGTTCGGAGACGGCCGCGCCGCTGTCGCTCAGCATCAGCTCCAGGTTGCTGTAGAGCGATTCCGGGCTGGCCACCGCCTCTGCCACCTGGAGCCTGCGGTTTCGGGTGCCGACGTCGCCCAGACTCTCCAGCACGGCCGCCTCGACCGCTCCCAGGCCCAGCATGCTGACCGGGATCACCTGGTTGCCGCGGCCACCGAAACGGATGGCCTGGGCCAGGAACTGGTCGACCTGCGCGTCGTCCGGGTGGGTGACGCGCCCGAGGCCGTCCGGGTTCTCGGCCGGGGACTTCGTCAGCATCTCCTCGGAGACCGCCACCCGCACCTCCCCGTCCAGCCGGGTGGCCGGGGGCTGCTGCCGCACCCCGTCGATCTCGACGCTGACGTCGTAGCTGACGCCGAAGGTCAGCAGCTGGGTGGGGCTCTTGAACTTCCAGCGCCGGTTGGACTTCACCGCCTGGCCGGCCGTCTCGGTCTGCTGATCGGTGTACGACACACTGCCCCCGGCCACCGGGGTGATGGCCCGCAGCGGTCCCTTACCGGTGCCGAACAGCGACGGAACGTCGAGGCTGCCACGCACCACCGAACCCAGGGTGCGCTTCACGTCCAGCTTGGTCGAGTTCTTCCACGAGACATCCACGGTGGCATCGTGTTCGGTGGACTGCGGCATGCTCTCGATGAACCGGCCCAGCGTGGGATCCACCACGATGCGCACGCCCCGCCCGCCCAGTGCCAGGTCCAGCGACAACCGGGACGGCAGACCGTGCTGCATGCGGGTGAGCACCGCCGGGGCGGAGAACATCTGGTTCACCTGGCTCCGGAACGAGTTGCGTTCCGCCACCGTGCTGCGGCTCCACTCCGCCGCCAGCCGCTCCTGCACCTGCCGTTCGATCTCCGGCATGATCTTCTCGGCACCCGGCACCAGGTCGACGCCGCCGTGACCGATGGCCTGTCCCGTCACCAGACCGTCCGGCAGATAACGGGTCTCGCCGTTACGGATGGTCACGGAGGCGCTCGCGTTGTGCCGGCGGACGGCCCGCACAGGATCATCGCTGTGCGGCACCACCTGCGTCCCGGCCGCTGGAGCCTGTTCGGAGGGGTGCCGGACCGCCTCCTCGAACCGTGCCACCTCGTTCTCCGGAACGGCGAGATACACGGTGACGTTCTCGTGCACCGGGTCGATCGGTGTGGAGGCGTCGAGTGCGACCGTGACGCGCATGGTCGCACGCAGGAACACGACCGGGCCGGCGTACTCCGACACCGCCTTCGATCCCGCGTTGTTGCCCGTCGACACCGACACCGGCCGGGTGGTGCCCAGGCCGACCAGGTTCCCGGAGACCGTGGTGGAGGAGTAGGTGCCCAGACCGGTGCGGCCGGTGCCGTCGTACCCGGTCTGCCAGGTGCCCTGGAGCCCGAGGCTCAGGTCCGCGGTGGACGAGATGCCGTGCTTGGCCTCCATCTTGACGGACGACCCGGCGTCCTGCCGCAGCGTGCTCTTCGGCACCGAGAACACCCGCTGCACGTCGGACAGGCCGGCGGTGACCTCCAGCGAAACACCCCCGAAGACCGGCAGCACCCGCGACATCAGCCGCCCGCCGGTCATGAAACCGGCATTCAGCAGCAGGTTCTCGTTGTTGAGGAAGGCATCCAGCTGTCGCAGGGTTCCGGCATCGGCCCCGGTCAGCCGCGATCGCACGGCCGCGGCCAGACGGCCGGCATTCAGCGACTCGACGATGTGGAACACCTCGTGCAGGGGCGAGCGGACGCTGCTCATCCCCTCCGGCACCGAGATCACCGGGTGGATCTGGGTGGGCAACGGACGGGTCGCGGCGTCGGTCTCGGTGTCGGCGGCGGTCTCGGTGTCGGCGTCGGTGTCGGCAGGGGTCTCGGTGTCGGCGGCGGTCTCGGGCATCCGGACCACCTCGTCGTTGAACCGGGCCCAGACCCGGCCCGACCCCACGGTGTGCTCCAGAGGCGCGGCTGACGTGGCGGCATCGTTCAGCACGAGTTTCAGCCGGGCCAGGGCCAGGAACTCGGTACTGCCGATGAGACCCTTGATGTTGCGCGAGATCTCGGTTCCGGAACCGCTGACCCCTTCGAGCGACTCCTGCTCGTTCATCCGCACGGAGGCCGGGATCCCGGCGGTGCGCAGGGTCGCACCCACGCCGAGCGACAGCGCGTTGGTCGCCATCACCCCGCCGGAGCGCTGGGTGGTCAGCCCGGCGCTCCGGTCGCCCTGCGAGGTCTGGTAGCGCACGTCGTAGGCGATCTGCCGGTCCTCGATGCTCTCGCTCCCGGGCGCCTTCTCCAGGGGCACGCCGCCCAGCAGGTCCACAGCCAGACGGGCCTCGTAGGAACGGTTCCCGACCCGGATCCGGCCGGGGAGCGGCACACCACCGCGCATCAGAGTGGTCGCACCGGGAACCGAGATCTCTCGTCCCAGAACGGTTTCCACCGCCTCCAGCTGCGACGGAGTGAGCGGCTGGCCGATCCGCCGGGCGACCGCCGCGGCCACCTGGTCCGGGCGGGTGAAGTTCTGGGCGTGCAGGATCTTCCCGCTGCCGAGATCACCCTCCAGGGTGTAGACGGGCAGCACCGGACGGCGCTCGGCGATCTGCTGTCCCGGCGATCGGGCCACGCCGTCCCAGCCGTCGAGGACCGTCCTGACGGCCTGATCGGCCGCGGCCCGGTGGGCGTCCAGCACGGCGGCCGAGAACGCCGTCAGGGCGTCGTTTCCGGTGATCGCGAGGCCGTCGAGATCGCGCGCGGCCTGCCGGATCACCGCGCCGGTCACCCGGTTTCCCGCGGCGGTGACCGCGGCGAGGATCCGGGCCTCGACCCGGTCGAGCACGGCGGGCCAGGTGGTGCCGTCAGGCGCCGGAGAGCGGAAGAGGACGACGAGGGCATCGACACGGGCCCGGCCGATCGCCTCGGTGCCGGGAGGCGGAACCGGCAGGTCGACGGGGCCACGGGGCTCGGTGGCCGGTGCGAAAACCATTGCCGCGGCGGTTGTGACGGCATCGGCCGGACCGCCGGGTTCGGACGTCTCGGGGATGATCGGCAGGTTCTGCCGTCGCGGGTCCAGGACCCGCATCTCGTGGTTCTCGGTGACGACCTGCGCATCGGGGGACGTCGACCAGTGCGTCCACTCGACCGCAGCCGCCGGGTCGGCGGGATCGACCAGGCCGGCCGGATCGGTCACGGCGGCCGAATCGGTCACAGCGGCTGGATCGGTCACAGCGGCTGGATCGGTCACGGCAGCCGGATCGGTCACGCCCGGCCGGCCAGTGGCCTCCGGGGCGGGCCCGATGACCGGGGCCGCCGCCCTGCGCACAGCCGGGTTGGGCACGAACTCCACCGCCCCACGACGGCCGTGCCCGGCCACGGTGGGGTGGGGCCTGGTCATCCGCAGTGCGCCCCGCACCACGCCGCCCTCGTCCACGACGTAGCGGAACCCGGCCGTCGAGGCGGTCACCGTCGACAGGACGTCGGCCAGCCCCGGATGCGCCGGCGCCGGAGGGCTGAACACCCTGAGGTTGTGCGGGGACCGCTCCCGCAGCGCGGCCCAGCTGCGTCGCGAACGGGCCTCCTCGTGCAGGACGGCCGGAATCTCGACCTCGACCGCGGTGTGCCGGGCCATCGCGACCAGATCGGCCGGGGTCTCGACGGCCGACACGAACGGGTCGGCCCGGTGCGGCAGTTCGGCCTTGCCGGTACGCCGGCCGGACCGGCGGGTCAGTACCCGGTGGGAACCGCCCGGTGCGCCGTCCAGCGCCCGCCTGAAGGTGCCGGCCAGACGGTCCTTCCACGACCTGGGCCCCGGTCCGTCCGGAGCGGTCGCGTTCTTCACCCGGACCACCCGCCCGGCCCGGCCGGTGCGAGGCCACCCGGCCGGACCACCGTGGTCGGGGTCGTTGACCGTGGAGACGTTCTTGATCCCCCTGGTCGTGCGGGGCAGCACCGGCCCGGCCTTCGGCAGAACCGGACGGGCCTTCGGCAGCATCCGTTCGGCGGGGGTTTCGGGCCGCACCGGTGCCACCGCCCGCACGGGGTCGGCCGACGCCGGGGCGCCCTCGGCCGGTTCGGTCTCCTCCGGAATGGTGGGCAGGCCACCGTTCCCGATGCCGCGCCGCCGGGCGGGCCGGGTCGCCCCGTCGCCGTCACCGGCCGTCGGTGCGTCGGGCGTCGGCGCATCGGACGTCGGCGGGGCCTCCTGCCGGTTGGTGGTCTCGGCCGGGACTCCCGGATCGGCCGCGTCCGCACCCGGCTGCGATCCGCCGTCCGTCGCCGGAAGATTCTCCGTTCCGGACGCTTCAGCGGGCCCGGTGGGGGGCAGCACCGTCCTGCTCGTGGTGGCGGGCGGCGCGGACTCGTCCATGACGAGCGGGCTGGGCGCGTCCGTCGCGGGCGGTACGGGGGCGTCCGTCGCGGGCGGTACAGACACATCCGTGACAGGCGGCACCATCGCGTCAGTGACAGGCGGCACCACCGCGTCCGTGACAGGCGATACCACCGCGTCCGTGGCGGGCGGCACCACCGCGTCCGTGGCGGGCCGTCCCCGCTCGACCGCCTCCTCGGCCACCCGCTGGGCAGCGTCCGGATCACCGTCCAGCAGCGCGTGCGCCACCCGGATCAGGGCACCGTCGAGAGCCGTTCCCGGAGCCTGGGCCAGCTCGTCCCACCGCTCCTGCGGGAACCGGGTCAGGGCGTCGCGCATCAGGCCGTCGTACCGTTCGGTCTCGACCTTGCTGAGGCGCCTGTCGCCCAGGTCCGCGATCTGTGGCCAGGCGGTGACCGGTCGTTCCGTCGTCCCCATCTGGATCGGTGCGACCACCCAGACCTTCCCCTTCGGGCCGGTCACCTCCATCACGGCGGTGGCCTGCACCACGAAACCGGGCAGTCCGGGCTTGGCCTCGGTGCTGAACGGCTGCCCGTACCGCAGTACCTCGCGGCGCTGACTGCCGAGCATGGAGATCTCGCCCCGGGTGAGGGTCTGCCCGGTCACCGGCAGCGAGAATCCACTGCGCTGGTGGGTGTCGATGGCGAAACTCGGCCCCAGGGCCAGGGAACGACCACGGGACGACGAACTGGTGTTCGTCACGCTGTCGTTGGACACCTCGATCCCGTCGATGGCGATGTCCTTGCGTTCCTCCACCGCCCAGGCCTCGTGCAGCGTCATGACGATCGAGGTGCCGTCCGTGCCGGAGCGGTTCAGGAACGCGGCGGTGCCGGCCCGTTCGGCCTTCACCTGCTCGCCGTTGCGCAGGAACTGGTTGAGCCGGATCAGTTGCCCCTCACCGAAATCACTGGAAGACGGCGTGATCCGGCGCATCCAGTCCGGGGAGACCTGGTTCAGGGCCCGGGCCAGCTCCGGCATCCCGCCGAACTGGTAGATCTCCACGGGGCGTTTCGGCAGCCAGCGCCGGCCCTCCAGCCGGGAGGTCAGCTCCGGGTCCGGGTCCATGGTGATCCGGGTCTCGCCGGGCGTGGCGACCGGGCGAGGCAGCAGCGGGGATTCCTTGAGCAGCACCGGATCCACCGGCACGGGACCGGCCTGCGTCGGGACGTCGCTGCCCTCCGGGCGGGTCTCCGACTCGGCGAACCGCAGGGCCACGTCGACGTCGACCCGGACCCGGCCGTTCTTCTCGTCGTCCGAAAGCTTTTTCAGACGGCCTTCTTCCAGGGCGACGGCGTCAGCCGTCGACATGGTGCCCGCGGCCGTGGCCGCCATACCGATCATCCCGGCCCACAGCCACGGGATCACCAGGAAGAGCTTCTGGGCCACCAGCACCGCGGTGCCCTGGATCAGCAGTGCCTCGATGGCGAGCCAGTCCGGCTCGACCGTCGCCTCCATCACGTACTCGTAGCGCACCCAGAACTCGGCGCTGTTCATGGTGCGTTCCCAGGTGCGCAGTTCCCGGGTGGAGCTCTGCGCGTGGCCGACGTCGCTGCGCACCGACTCGTTCAGGGTCGGGCTGATCGTCTGCGACGGCAGCAGGGCGTCACTCGTGACGCCCAGATTCTGTGTGCGGGTGGAGGTCTGGGCCATCCGTGTGGCCCCGGGCACCTCCAGCGACGCGCCGTTGCCGGTGATGTGCGAGAACACGTTGTCCAGGCCGGAACCCTTGCCGGCCCGGCGGCCGCGCACCTGCTCCAGCTCGCCCAGGTTCTTGGGCCGGGCCGAGATCCGGATCCGCACCCGGGCCGGACCGCGCGCCGACCGGTACGGGACGTTGAACGTGACGGCACCGTCCGGGCCGGCGTTGACGGCCTCCTTCAGACCGAAAGAGGTGGTCTGCTCGTTGATCCGGGTCAGGGCCGTCGGCGAGTAGGTGGCCGAACCCACCGTCGTCAGCCCGGGGGCCACTCGTTCCACCAGGTCGCGCAGGGCCCGCCCGGCCGGTGCCGAACCGGGCGCCGTGATCGCCTCGGTGACCTTGCCGAAGCCGATCTGCCCGCCGCTGCTGATGAAACGGCTCGGCAGGCGCAGGTTCTGCGGCGTCGCCGGCGGCACTGTCGCACCGCTGTCCCGCACCGCCTTCAGCAGAGCCGGATGATTGTGCATGTCGTGATCCATGAAGATCATTTCCATGCCGTCCGGCACCTCGACGGCCAGCGACCGCCGCGACTGCCCGGCCCCGAGCAGGCCGGCCGCCTCCTGCCGATGGCCGTACTCGGCCTCGATCACGAAGACGACCTTCCCCTTGCCCCGGTAGGCCTCGAACTCGTCCTGGCTGGTCACCCGGAAGGAGCTGCTGTTGTTGCCGACCGTCGTGCTCTGCGTGTCGGCGCGCCCGAAGGTGTACTGGCCGGTGGTGCGGTTGCCGTCGCCGGCCCGCCCGGCCAGCCCCAGACCGATCTGCCCACCCAGCATCGTGCTGGTGGTGTGGGCGTGGCTCGTGGTCGCCTGGGCCCAGCGCTCGCCGTCCATCACCTCCACCTTCGGATTCGCCCGGAAATCGGTGACATAGCCCCGGATACGCAGCCGCACGGTCCGCTCGGTCCCCACGCCACCGGGCCCGCGCAACCCCTCGACCACGTACTCGTCGTTGAAGATCCGCAGCACACCGGCGCGCAGTGCCTCCGGAGACGTGGCCAGGCTGCCGAACTCGGCGGCGGACGAGGCACCGTTCGACATCGGCTCACCGACCGCGGCCGTCACCAGGGCCTGTCCCGCGCCTCCGACCAGCACACCGGCCCAGCTGTTCAGGAACGGCTGGTACACGCGCTGATTCAGGTACTCCGACCAGCTCTGCCCGGTCTGCGGCAGCACCGGTGTGTCCGCGGGCGCGCCCAGCAGCTGGAACAGTGCCGCCTGAACCGCCTGGCTGCCCTCGAGCCGCTCGATGATCGCGGTCTCCGGCAGGCGCATCCCGCCCAGCCGGGTGCCGTCGCCGGAGCGCGCCGCCGCCAGCATCCGCCGGTCGTTCTCGGTGACCTCTCGCACCGTCAGCGGTGCACGGCGCGGTTCGGTGCTCGGCTCGGCACCGGTGCGGGCGGTCGGGACGGCCAGCGTCACCGTGCCGTCGACCGGGTCGATGGACCTGGCCGGCCCGTGCGAGTCGATCAGGTCGATGGACAGCGTGATCGGCACGCGGAAGATCTCCGAGCCCTGCGACGTCGGGCTGAGCGCGTAATACTCGTGACCGGTGCCGATTCCGGCCAGGGTGGTGGTCGACGTGCCCCCGCGCACACTGCCCTGCGGCAGCACCTCCAGGCCGTGCCGGGTCGGGCCGCCGGCCACACCGACGCTCCAGTTGAACGGGCTGAAGGTCTGCTGCTCCTCGCCGGCCAGGGTGGAACCCATGAAGTTCAGTGTCTGGGTCCTGGGAGCGTGATACGCGTGCTCGACGCCGGTCTCGGGGTCGTTCGCGTCCGGGTACCGCCGCTCCACCCGGACCCGGACCGCCATCCGGCGCACCTGCCCGTGGTGAATCCTCTCGAACCAGGCCGTGTCACCACCCTCCAGAGCGGCTCCCAGCCCGGCCACCTGCGCGGCCTGCCCGACGATCTGCTGCAACTTGCGCAGGTTCAGCAGCTGCATGGTGACCGCGGCGTCCGGGCCGGCGAGCCGGCGAGCCGGCCCGCGCGTGGTGATCACCGGCGCCCTCGACGGGTCGGGCAGGAAACCCTCGTCCCGCAGTACCTTTTCGAGGGCAACGAAGCCGGTCAGCGGTGGCGTCTGGGGGACGTCCGTGGTTACGGCAGTGGCCGCGGCCCCGGTTTCGGGGACGCCCGGGGTTCCGGTCGCGGGATCGGATTCGGGGACGCCGCCGGCACCGGTTCCGGATCCGGCGACGGCTTCCGCCTCGGTTGCGGGCCCGGTTGCGTTTTCGGTCGCGGCCCCGGTCGCCTCATCGCTCGCGTTATCGGTCGCGGGCCCGGTTGGGTTTTCGGTCGCGGGCTCGGTCACGGGCTCCGCCTCGGTAGCGGCTGCCGTCACGGCGCCGGTCGCGGCTGCCGTCCCGGTCGAGGTCGCGGCTCCGCCCGCTTCCACCGCAGCGGTGGCAGGTGCGTCCAGCGTCAGCGCGAGCGGGGTGACGGACAGGCCGATGGTGCGCAGGTGCAGCAGATCGGCCGGCAGGTAACGGGTTTCCTTCGGCGTCTGATGCAGACCGCTGCGCATCGGCACCACCAGATGCACCGGGTAGGTGGTGCCGGCCAGGGCCAGCGGACTACCCTCGACCGGGGCGATCTCCCGCCCGTCGGCCAGTCGCAGACGCATCGTGACCCGGATGTTTCCCCGCGCCCGGGGCAGGTTGCCCGCGTGCCGCACCGATACCACGTCGCGGAAGGTCCCTCCCGCCGTGGAGGTCACTGCGGCCTGGCGCTGTGCCCCCGCGCTGACGGCCAGCCGGCCGTCCACGTCCGCGCCCGGCGCACTGGCGAAACCGAACTCCGCCGTCAGGTTAAGGCCGATGGCGGAACTGATCGTGGCCGTGTTCTGGGTCCGTACCGAACGCAACCGGTACGACTCGATCACCGAGTTCACCAGGGCTGGCCCGTTGGCCTCCAAGGTGCCGACCAGCTCGGCCGACATCTCGACGAACCCGATGGCGGAACCACTCCCGTCGTTCAGCAGCGGCAGCGTCACCACGTTGCCGCCCATCATCAGCGGCAGGTTGGCCCGCAGGTCCCCCTCGGACAGGGCGCTCTTCAGGTCGTCCAGCACATCCTCACGCAGGTTCGTCAGATACGGCGCGAAGGAGGTGAGGAAGTCGTCGTACAGCTGCTGATGGTTCGGAACCGACTCGACGCCGAACAACGGCATCACGGCGAGGTCTTCGGGTGTGGGGATCTCGGCCGGGTCGGCGGATGCGTCGCCGTTCTCCGGGCGCACGGCCTGATTCTGCCCGATCCAGGCGGTGAGCGGCTCGTCCCCGAGATCGTTGATCGGCTGCCAGTTCCGGTCCTCGGCCGGGACCGAGTCGTCCACCGGTCCCTCCAGCTCCAGCATGTGCCAGGCCATGGTGAAGCCGATGCGCTCGTGCGGCTGCCGGTTACGCATGATGGTGAACGCCTGCACGCTGATGCCGGTCGTGGTGCCGTAGGTGCTCTGGTTGTGGGTGAACTCGACCCGGGGCGTGAGGCCGATCTGGAGCAGCGGGAACCGGTGGAACACCGGCACGGTTCCGCTGTACTGCACCCGCCCGCTGCGGAAGTTGGTGGACGACATGGTGTTCCCGGCCTCGCCGATGCCGAACTGCCACCGCTGGCTCTGCACCGGGAGGTTCCCGCCGAGCCGGTCGATCCCGTCCGGGAGCTGCCGCGGCTCGCTCAGGGACAGCCGCAGCACGATGGTCGGGCCGGACGGCAGCTTCAGGACCAGACCCCGTCCGAGCACACGGGCCCACTCGGCGGAGATCCGCCGGCCGGTGACCGTCTGCCCCACCCAGGCCCGCAGCGCGTCGTCCTGGCCCCGGCCGCGTTCGCCCGTGGTGATGATGCGTGCCTGGAGCCCCCTGACCACGGAGTCCGGCACCGGGGCGAAATGCAACAGCGGATGGGCGTTGTCTTGCGTCGTACCGAGCTGGTTCACCAGGTCGCTGAGGATCAGCACCGGATCGGCGGCGACCGCCGGCGGGTCGATGACCGCGGACGGGGTGACGGCCTGCGCCGTGGCCCCACTCGCTCCCGCGCCCGGGCTCTGTGCCGGGGCCTGCGCCGGAGTCTGTGCCGGCGCCCCTCCACGGGCCCGCAGGCGTCCTCCCGAGTGCAGGTTGAGCACCTGCCAGGCCATCGCCCGGCTGTTGCGCGGTGCCGCATCGCCCGCCTCGATCCGGCGCATCAGATCGCGCACCCGGGTCACGTCGAGCGGCGGCAGAACGTCTTCCGGCATCACCCGCCGCAACTGGAGATTGACGTCGTTCAGCACGTCCTCGGGTCGCAGCGGCGATCCGGACGACCCGGCCACCGGCTGGGGCTGCGCGGCACGAACGGAACCGCCCGGGCCGACGCCGGAATCGGAGTCGTCGTCCGAATTGAGATCCGCGTCGGAATCGTTGCGCCGGCCGGCGGCGAAGCTGAGACCACCGGTGAGGCCGTCGTCGCCCACCCCCACGTCCAGAGCGTCGTCGCTCCCGTCCACCCCGGCCGCCGGACCGTCTCCTCGCTGCGGGCGACGCAAGGTCAGGTCATTGGTCCGGTTCTCCAGAGCGGTCTGGGTGAGGTCCATCCGGAACAGGTGGGCACCGCTCTCCCGCCGGAGCTCGGACTCCAGGGAGGCGACGTGGTCACCGCCCATCCCCACGTACCGCGTGCCGTTCCGGATCGCCGCCCGGGTGGTCGCCAGCATCGAGAGGTCACGCCAGGCCTCGAACATCCTGCGGTCGTCCGGCTCGCGCTCCAGCGCGGTGCGCTCGTTCTGTCCCAGGTCGTCGTCCTTGGCCGCACGGGCGCGCATGGCCTGCACGAACGTCGTCCCGAAAGATTCCAGCCGGGGCAGGAACTCGCTGGTGAAGGCGTTCTCGCCGATGGCTTCGCGGTGCCGTTGCAGGCTCTCCCGCAGGCCGCCGTCCGGCGTCAGGCCGGCCATGAAACCGTTGAGCACCGGGGCGGTCTCGGTCGCGACCTGCCGCAGGATCGTCTTGGTGCGGCGCACCCCGCTCCGGCCCGGCAGCCGGTCCCGCGTGCTGGGCTGGGTCTCGCCCGCGTAGGCCCAGGCCACTCGGAGCATGCGCTGCCAGGCCACGTCAGCGTACGCGGTGTCCCGGCCCGGCGCCAGGCCGTTCGTCCGGATCGCCTGCAACACGTCGCTGACGGCCACACCCAGCTTGGGGTAGAGAGATTCGCCACCGTGACGCCGGATCTGGGCGTCGGACAGCTCTCCGAGGAAGGGCTGCCACAGGTGCTGACTCATCTGCCGGAAGGCCCGGCGGGTGGCCGGGTTCCCGCTCAGGTCGTCCTTGGGGAACAGCTCGTAGACGAAACTGTCCGACCCGACCGTCCGCAGGATCTGCGGGAGGGTGGCCCGGGTGTGGTCCTCGCCGATGATGTTGGTGCCGGCCGGCTCGAAGCTCACCCAGGTCCGCTGGGCCACGTCGGTCTGTCCCGGGGTGAGCGGGAGGTTGCCCAGGTAATCGGTGCGGCCCGCGGCATGGTCGCGGAACTCCTGCAACGACGAGTACAGGTGCAGCATGCCGTCGGCGGCCTTGTCCCGCTGCTCCGGCGTCGCCCCGCGCCCGTCCCAGGTGTCCCCGGCGATCCGGACACCGCCGCCCCGGCCCGGGCCCCCGGTGGTGGGGGCCCCGGCCCGCAGGCGCAGTCCTCCCCCCAGATGCAGGTTCACCACCTCGTGGGCCATGTCACCGATGTTGTGCACCGGCGTGCTGACCTGCGTCATCAGGTCCTTGACCCGGTCGGCGTCGAGTCCCGCGTCGACCGCCGAGCTGCCCTGCGCGACTTTGGGATACTCGGACCTCACCGCGTTCAGCACGTCGGGCAGGGGGAAACGCCGCTCGAACTCCTGACGAGCCGTCTCGTCCGAGGTCGCCGCGGACGACGCCGCCACCGCTTCGGGACCCGACCTGCCGGATTCCTCCACGCCCGAGCCGACCTCCGGTACGGACGCCCCCGTGAGCGTCCGTACCGGCACGACGTTGTCGGTCGTGGCATCGGCAAGGCGGTCGGCCGACACCGGTACAGAGACCGGCCGGGGACGACCCGTCACCGGGAACCTCATCCAGGCGACGCCCCGCCGCACACTGCCGGGGATGAGCGAACGGTCGACCCGGGCGATTACTTCGGTACCGAAGTCGGTCACCGCCCGCTGAACGAGAGGAAGGGGAACCGGCTTGCTCTCGTCGAGCACCAGGGATTCGCCTACGGCGACATCTCCGGGCCGTAGACCTTCCAGCTCGTCCAGATGCACGATCCGCGAGTTCTCGGTCACGGTGGCCGGCAGGTCCGCGAGCGAGGACGTGGTCGCCGACGTCCCGGACCTCTCCGCCCGAGGCCGGTCCGCGGGCTCCGAAGCACCCTGCCCAGGAGAGGCGGAAGAGCTGGAAGAAGCTCTGCCACCTCCTTCGGCTGCTGTGGAACCTGTTGCAGCATTATCGGTTCCGATGGAAACCGGACCGGCGTTCCCTCGGAGGGAGGTACCGGTGGCGGCCGGTAGTTCGGTGGTGGACGTGACCTGCTTCGGCCCCGCTGTACCGGGGAGCGAGGCACCCGGAGTGTTCCGCGTGACAGGGTTCACGCCGGTACCAGCCGGATTCGGGTTTCCCGTAGCCGTTTTCGCCTCGCCCGGGGCAGTGCTGATGGCAGTGCTAGTGACACCTGCGCCGGTGTTGGGCCGGACAGGAGTCGACGGGTTTGCGGTGCTGGACGAGTTGGCGCCTGCCGTGGCAGGGGTCGCGGTGCCAGATCCAGTGTTTCCGGCTCGGACGGAAGTTTCGCTCCCCGGCGAGGTGTTCGCGTTCGGCCCGCTCGGTGTTCCCGTGACGGGTACCGAGGTGCGGGACGTCGTGGCCGCGATCCCGTCGCTCGCCGGGGTGGTCGTGGAGCCGTTCCGCTCCGGCCGCATGCCCCCGGCGACGGAGGCCGCCCGTCCGTCGGCGTCCGCGGCTCCGCCGGTGTTGCCGGTCGTGTTTCCGGCGACGTTCCCGCCCGGGCCGACGCCGGCGCCGCTCGGCCTCGTCACCAGCGGGGTGCTCGTCCCCGTGGTGTCAGTGGTGTCAGCGGACCTGGCACCGGTCCCGGTTGAAGAGAGCGTCTCGGCGGCCTGCTCCGGACGCGCGGTACTTCCGAAGTCGAGACCCTCCAGGTCGTCATAGGAGGTGAGGTCGATCAGGGGGGTGTCGTCCTGGTCCAGTCCGAGCAGGTCGGCGACGGCCGGCCCGTCCGTCGCGGAAGTGCCCGACCCGGCCGGTGACGTCACGGAGGCCGAGGACCCGCCGGAAGACGAGGCCGCGCCCGCAGAACCGGCGCCGATCTGGTGACCTGGGGTCGAGGCTCCCCCGGCTCCGGCACCCACGGTTGCCCCCGAAACACCCGAAACACCCGAGCCGTTCGGGGCGGTTGCCGTGCCCGCAGCGCCGGAGATGTCCCCGTCCCCGGAGACGTTCGCGGTGCCCGAGACACCCGCGCCCGAGACACTGGTGGCCGCGACCGCCCCCGTGGCGGCGGTCAGCCCCGTGACGGAACCGATTCCGTCGTTCCCGGCTATCTGCACCGTGCCGGCACCGAGATCCAGATCCGGATCACCGGTCCCGTCCGTGGGCGCCCGGAAGTCGTTGGCAGCCGCCGAACTCAGCAGGGGAACGTTCTGGGCCGGATCGACGAAGTTGCGAGCCGCGCGGCCGGTGAGCGCGCCGTCACCGTCGCCGATGCCCCGGTCGCCGGCGTTCCCCTTGATCAGCCCACCGATGCCGGTACCGAGACTGCCGGCCAGACTGGAGGCCGCACCGGAGCTGAACGAGTACCAGTTCCAGGCGAATTCCTCGCCCTGGAGCACCAGCAGAATGCCCTCGGTGAAGGCCTCGTGCGCACCCTCCTCGGCGAAGTCCACGACCGCCTTGACCGTGGCAGCCGACAGCGCGACGCGCAGCGGCCCCTCGATCGCCCGGTAGAACGAATTGGAGATGCGCTCGGCCGTCGCCCGCAGTCCGGCGGCGCTGAAAGAGCTGATGTTGCTGGACACCGCAGTCGCGACGGCGTTCTTCAGTACGGTGTAGTCGGACTTCTTGAGGCTGTTGCCCAGAAGCTTCTTCAGCCCGTCGTTGATGGCGTTCGTCACCGCGTGCCCGAGCGCCGAGAACGCCGGGGCCAGCGCGCCGCCCAGCGCGCCGACCTCGGCGGCCTGCCGGGTCAGGTTGCCGTCCCAGTGCTTTCGGTGTCCCTCGATCCGCTGGATGGTCTGGACGATGACGTCCATGGCCACCTGGAGACCTATCCCGACCAGCTGGGCCTGGGCGATGGCCAGAAACAGCCGTCCCCACCAGGTCTTCAGCAGGTAGGCGACGATGCGCATCCGCATCAGCGCCCAGACCAGGCTGGCCCCGCCGGTCAGCACCGCGACCTTGATCGCCCAGGCGATCTCGATGATCAACTCGATCAGCGTAAGGATCGAGATCAGCTTGATGTACTCGACCATGAGCGAGACTTTCTCCAGAAAGTCCGCCAGGTCCTCGAACTGCCCTGCGGCGGTCGGAAGATAGCTCGGTCCGCTCACATACGGCTCGACGGCCTCGATGAACTTGGTGGAGGCCTTGCCGGAGAAGTTGGACCGGATGAAGTTGATGACCTCGATCAGTTCCGGCCCGAGCACCTGCCGGACGTCGGTCGCGGCATCACGCCAGGCCTGCGCCAGCACGCGCAGGTCGTCCTCGTTCGCACTGGGCCACTGCTCCCCGGTGAGAACACGGAACAGTCCCCGGACTTCTTCCGGTACCGACAAGGCCATGACTCAGGTCGCCCGTCCCCCGGCCACGCCGGTAGCGGTGGTGTTCGTTCCGTCGAGAATGCTTGCCACGTCCTTGGTCTGGCCGCTGTGCCCCGACACCAGCTGGCCCACGTCGTCCATGAAACGCAGCGACGCTTCGGCCGCCGGCACGTAGTTCGCGGTCAGGGTCTGCCCGAACTCGTCGGTGTTCTCGATCACGACCGCCTCGTGGGCGGTGCGCAGCCGGGCGGTGATGCCGGTGGCCACCCGCTGGAGGTACTTGAGCCGTTGTGCACCTCGGGCCACTGCCTCCGGGTCGCCGGAGAAGACGTCGTCGTCAGGCACGATCGCCCTCGTTCCGCCGGCGGCCCAGGTTCATCTCAGGGAAAAGCGGTTCGTCCCCGGCACGGAGCGCCTCGCTGAGCATCTGGTCGAGGTCGACGCCACCGCCCATCACACCGCCGAGGCTCGACGGGACGAACTCCATGAAGGCGGCCATGCTCTTGCGGGTCGCCTCTTCGTGTGCGGCCCGGGCGGTTTCGACGATCTTGGCACACAGGTCGGGCGCCGCGAGCTTCTGCCAGCGGGTGCCGGACAGTTTCAGCCCGGTCAGCTGTCCCTGGCCGTCGATGGTGACGGTGATCATCCGGTCGCGCGAGGTGGTGGTGCTGGTGACGGCGGCCACCTGGGCGCCGGCCCGGCCGATCAGATCGCGCTGCTCGCGCAGCTCGGCTGCCGCCTGCTCCAGCTCTTCCGGTGATGACATTGCTTCTCCTCACAGTAATTTGGGACGACGATGAGATCGTTCAGCGGTTCAGCCCGCCGACGGGGAACCAGCCGTTGCCCCGCTCTCGCCGGTGCCCTCGGCACCCGAGGGCGCCCGGTCCGGAGTGGGCCGGGGACGGGTGGTGGGACGCTGCCAGCGGGAGACCCGGCTGGGCACGAAACCCTCTTCCTCCTCGAACTCGTCGTCGTCGGGCCGGCCGATCACCCCGGACCCGGCGGCTGCGTTCGTCCCCCAGATCTTTTCGTCCTCCGACAGCCAGGTCTGGCGTTCGCGTTCCTCCGGCTTGTTGCCGGCACCGGCACCCGCCCCGCCCATCATCGGGGGGAAGAAAGGCACGCCCGACGACCCGCTGGAGTCATCCGAGCTCTTGGAAGTCGTCGTGCCACCGGTTGTTCCGTTGGCACCGGACAGGCCGTTGGTGCCGCTCGCCGAGCCGGTCGGACCGGAGACCTGCGAAGGCAGATCGGTGAGACCACCCGCACCGCTACCACCGAGACCGGACGTCCCACCGCCCAGACCGTCCAGCCCGTTCAGGCCACCCGTTCCACTGACCGGGTCGCCGAACGGATTGCCACTGCCCGAACCCAGTCCCGAGCCCAGTCCGCTTCCGGACCCGAGACCGGAGCCCGAGCCGAGACCGCTTCCCGACCCGAGCCCGGACCCCGAGCCGACACCTGCCCCGGAGTCCAGCCCACTGCCGGAACCGAGACCGGAACCGAGGCCCGACCCGAGCCCGCCGTCCGCGTCGATCGTCCCCGGGTCGGTGCCCGACCCCGAGCCCAACCCGGACCCCAGACCGGAGCCCAGACCCGAGCCGGTTCCGCCGTCCGCATCCGTCGTCCCGGGCAGAGAGCCGAGACCGCTGGAGGCGGTGAGTCCTTCGGTGGTCCCGTCGGCGGTGCCGTCGTCGAGCACACCCGAGTCGGGCAGGCTGGTGCCGGACACGGTGCCGGTGCCGGCCCCGGAGTCCGCCGAGCCCAGGCCCAGGTCGTCGTTGCCGATGCTCGACGCGGTGCTGCCGTCGGCCTCGGTGAAGGCGTCGTCGGATCCGAGCGCGGTCGAGCTGCCGGTGGCGCCGCTGCCCGTTCCACCGGCACCGGTGCCGGTGGTGGCGAACAGGCCCGATCCGGTGCCCGCCGTCCCGTCCGCCGTCCCCGCACCGCCGTCCGCGCTGGTCAGATCATCGAGCGAGCCGGCCGAGGGATCGCCGGAGGCCAGGCCGCTCGTGGTGCCGTTCGCGCTCCCGGAACCGCTCGTGCCGATGTCGTCCAGCCCCAGACCGTCCGCCGTCGCCGCCGCGCCGCTGTCGGGCAGGCTGCTGCCCGAGGTTCCGCCTGCCCCGGTGCCGGAGCCGGTTCCGCCGGTGTCGTCGAGTCCCAGGTCGTCGCCGGTCGCGGAGGCCCCGCTGTCCGGCAGACCGCTCCCCGAGCCGGTGCCCAAGCCGGAACCGCTTCCGCCGGTGTCGTCGAGGTTGAGATCGTCGTTGGCGGAACCGTTCCCGTTGCTGCCGCCGGTGTTCAGGTCGTCGTTCGACCCGCCGGTGTTCAGGTCGTTGTTGGAACCGCCGGTGTTCAGGTCGTCGGTGTTCAGGTTGTTGTCATCGGTGTCCGGTTGCGGTGCGGTCTGTTTCACCGGTGTGGTGATCGCGATCATCGAGCTGGTGGCCAGTTTGTAGGCCTCGGCAAGGGAGGCGATGGCGCTCTGGGCGGTCGTGTCGATGGCCGCCTTCAGATTGTTCAGCAGGGTGTTGCTGATGTCGTCGTTGATCGCCTGCCAGGTGCTGGCCGCGCGCAGGTCGCCCCGCGGGTAGGACGCCATCACGTTGTCGATGTGCTGCTTGGCCTCCTCGATCCGGTCACCACCCATCGCCAGGGCGTCGAGCTGGTAGTTGGCTGTCCCCTTGACCAGCCCGTTCCGTACCAGGTGGTTGTAGATGTTGTTGATCTCGGTGGTCATGAAATTCCCGGGCCACGACGCGATCAGCGACGAGAACTGCGACCACTGGCTGGCCATCGTGGTGTTGAAGGTGGTCAGGGCAGTGGCGGCCTCGCCGACCGCGACGTGGATGGGACGTCCGTGCCGGCTGGTGATCTGCTCGTAGATGTCTTGCAGGCCGTTGCCGTTCTGTTCCAGCCGCCACTGGATCAGGAAGGCCGCCTTGCCCTTGAACTGCGAGTCGTCCGAGTCCACCCGCTGCGCCCACCCGCTGGTGCCGGCGTGGACGGCCTGGGCCCACTGGGACATCCACTGGATCTGTGCGGCGGTGTCGGCCAGTGTCTGCTGGTCCATGGTGCCGAACCGGCCCCGGCTCATGTCGGCGGTGACCGTGTCCAGGGTACTGATGGCCTCCCGCCAGGCGTTCTGGGCCTCGGTGTTGACGTTGGCCCCGTAGTAGTACTTGTCCCAGGCGTGATAGTTGATGCCGTCGCTGGCGCTGGGACTGGAGCTGAAGTTGAACCAGGTGGCCTTCGCCGGGGTGTGCAGGTCGGCACCGGCATCGGTGACGGCGGCGATGGCCTGCTCGAAGGTCCATTCCGACCAGTTCTCGTTGTCCGGAATGCTGACGTCGGGCACCGGTTCTCCTTCGGAAGTGCTCGGTGGGATGAGGTTGACGGAGCTGAGGTCAGCTGGTGGTGCCGGCCACATCCGGGTAGTTCTGCGAGAACTTCGACGCCTCGTAGGTGGCCAGGTTGTCGGTGTCCTGGAAGATGTCCGAGGCGTTCTTCAGCGCCGTCAGGAACGCCCGCACCTCGGTCTCGGTCAGGGTGTACTGCTGCTGGGCCGAGGCACCGAAAACTCCCGCCTGGGTGGCGAACTGCTTGGCTATCGTCCACGACTGCGAGCCCGGGCGGATGGCCGTGGCCAGATTCGCGTCGAGCTTCAGATCGACCGAGGGACCGAGCAGCTGGGGCGTGGTGTTGAGCACTTCGTCCACGTCACTGAGATAGGCCATCAGCGCGTCGTACTCGGCCTTACTGAACTGGAAGTTCCTGGTATCAGGCATGAATACTCCCTGGGTCTTCGTCCTGACTGGGATGGCCCGGGGCGCGGGCCGGCCACCCGCGCCCCGGAGATTCCGACGGAGCGGACAGGTCAGCCCGTGATGGCTCGGGCGGTATCCCGGTTCCCCGTCTTGAAGGTCTCGCCGACGGCGACGGAGTTGTTGGTGTGAATATTGAGGTCGTTCTGGATCTCGATGTAGGCCGCGGTCCACTCCTTGGCCAGGCCCTCCCAGATCGGGGTCGCCAGACCGCTGGTGGCGACGCCGATGTTGGCCAGGGTCTGGCCCAGGTCGGACATCTCCTGGTCCATCTTCTGCACGCTGGCGCGAAGCGAGAGGTTCACGTCGTCGTAGTTGCCGGTGAAGATCATGAAACTGTCGGGCACGGCGCTACTCTTTTCTCTCGATGGAAAGGTCAGAAGGCTGAGATGAAGCTGGATCAGGCCAGGCCGGCTGCGGTGGAGTTGGTGCTGATGTTGATGTTCCGCAGGTTCTTGGCCTTCTCGTTCAGGGCACTGAGAGCGTTGTTGACGCGCAGGAAATCGGTCGACCAGTCGCTGAGCTTGCCGGTGAGGGTGGTGCCCGAGGTCGACTGGTTGGCCTGGCCGAGGTCGCTGGTGGTGGCGTTGACCTGGGTGTTGACCACCTGCAACTGGTCGATCGCCTCCTGGGTCTCGGTGATGATGGCGTTCAGCATCTCCAGGGTCATTCCATAGGTCTGGCCGGTGTTTTCGGGCATTCTCTTCCTCCGAGTAGATGTGTGATGCGTGGTGCGGGATGGGGCAAGCGGCGAAGGGCGACGTCATGACGCCGCCACATCACCTCCTGTCCCGAGGAGTTCCAGCACCGGCCCGGTGGGCAGCAGGCCCAGCAGGTTGGCCGGTACCGCGGTCGCCTGTGAATCCGAGTACCCGAGGGCTGTCAGGGCTTCGGCGGAGGCGATCGGGTACTTGGAACCGTCCTCGGTGACCAGGTAGAGCCCCGCCCCGGGCACACCCGGAGCGGGAAGGGTGCGGGCCAGCAGACCTGCGCCGGCGGCGATGCCGACCTGGTCCGCCGGTGTGACCGTCGCGCCGGAAGTCGCTGCCGTGGGCTTCTTCTCACCGGAACCACCGGACGGAGCCGACGGGGTAGCACCCCCGGGCCCGGCCGGTACCGCCCCCGAACCGGCTGCCCCGGCCCGCAGGGTGGACGACGCGACCGCCTGTTCCCGGGGCACCGTGATCACGTCCAGCGTCACCGTGCCTCCGGTGGGCACCGCCCGCACACACGGCATGGCCTGGGAACCTGTGTCGGCCAGCGTCATCGGGCTGGCGGGCAACTGCGCCTGCCAGGCCGGCGCCTCGGCGACCTCGGCCATGCCGAGTGCCGCCGGGCTGAGACTCACCGCCTCGACCGGGTTCTTGCCGTAGGCCTTGGTGGTGCCCGGGTCGCCGAGCACGATGGCGGCGGCGGTCTCGGTGACGGCCTGGAGACCGTCGAGGGTGACCAGGTAGTAGCGGTCGGGGCTGCCGGCGGTGTGCACCACCACGATCTGGCCGGCCGTGGTACGGATCCCGGCCAGGGAAGGGCCTTTCGCGCCCGCCTTCACCCCGGTCGGCTGCGGTAGGTCGGGCCCTGCGGGCAGGGCATCGATCCACGAGGTGGTCACGTCGAGGGTGGCGTGGTCGTCGAGACCGAGGGCACGGGGCACCCAGTCCTCGGTGATCTTGAGCCGCCGTCCGCCGGTAACCAGGTACCGGGTGCCACCGGTGGTGCGCACCAGCAGGGCCTGGTCGTCGCGGATCGGGGCGGTGGGCGTCAGCGATCCGATCCGGAGCGACACCGCGGCCCGCGCGTCGCCGTCGGCAGCGACCGCGGTGGTCGCGCAGACCTGCCAGGCACTGGTCGAGATCGTCGCGGCCGGAAGAGTTTCCGGCGCCTGGTCGATGCCGATGGCCGCACCGCGGCGTACCCCTTCGAGTGAGGAGCTGGTGACGTCCTCGACCGTCATGTCCTCGCCGAGCAGGAGCCTGGCCGAAGCCAGGTTCAGCACCGGGCGCAGCGACTGGTCCACCCACACGTAGGAGGTTCCGGTGGTCTTGTCCACCACCAGGGTTCCCGCATCGCGCCAGGACGAGTTTCCGCCCGGGGAGATCAACGCGTACACCGCGGCCCCGGCGACGCCGAGGGTGGCCAGGATGCCGCCGATCAGCAGACCGGAGCTGGTGCGCCGCAGCGGCGGCGTGGCCAGGTCGGGTTCGGCCTTGAGCAGCGCCGACTGGAGCCGGCCCACCATGAAGGTGTGGGCCTGCACCTGGTCCCGGCGGTTCTGGAGGGTGACTACCATCCGCCACGCACCCTGGCGTAGAGGCCGAGCACGGCCGGCACCAGAGGGATCACCGCGATGGCCAGCCCGGACTGGACCAGGTCACCGGCACGGCCCCAGTGCGGCAGCATCGCCCGGCCCGGAAGCGTCCATGCCAGGACCAGCATCACCCCGGCGAGCACCAGCAGCAGGGCCACCACGATCGGCCGGAGATCATCCGGCTGGCGGAAGGTCTCGGCCAGGATCAGGGTGGCGGGCCCCGCCACGCCGGGCACCATGACCGCCAGGCGGGCACGGATACCGAGCAGATCGCGAGCGTGCAGCAGGATCAGCAGGGCCGCCACCCCGGTGAGCACCCTCGCCCAGACGTCGGGATCGGAGCCGAGCAGGATCAGGCATCCGGTCTGCACGGCAGCCAGCCCGGTGCTGAGAGCCGTGACGTACCGGTCGGCCTGGGTGGTGCGGCTCAGCACCAGGTGGCTGGGCTCGGGGTCGATGCCCTGCTGGAACTCGTCGGTGTTGGTCGGTAGCGGCGGGATGCGCAGCCCGGCCAGCCGGGAGGCCAGCATGGCCACCTGGACCGTGCCGATCAGCGAGAGGGCCAGGACGACGGACGCCGCACCGGACGGTTCGGCCCAGTCGAGGGTCCGCAGCAGCCCGGCCAGGGCGACCGGCACCGCGCACAGCCCGGCGGCGGTGAATCCCGGCTCGGTGCGGCCCAGGACGAATCCGGTGCACAGGGCGACCGCGGCCACGACTGACGCCGAAGCCAGCACGCCGGCTCCGGTGAACGGCCCGGACAGGAAGTCGTGGGCACCGACCGGCAGGGCCAGTCCGGCCACCGCGAGGAAGGCGAGGGACGCCATCATGAGCAGCCGCCCGGCCCCTTTCTCACCCAGTGCCCGGGCCGCACCGAGCGCGGCGAGTCCGGCCACCAGGCCGGCCACGCCGCCGATGACGGCGACCGCGGTGCCGCTGCCCGCACCCGGCACCACGGTCAGTGCGGCGAGCAGCACCACCCCGGCCAGCCCGGTCAGCAGGCGTCCGCTCACATCGGGACGCCACCGGTCACCACGCTCGGCGATGCCGGTCGCGACACCGTCCACCAGATCGTCGAAGTCGACCGGGGGAAGCTGGTCGTTGCGAGGACGCAGGTGGATCACGTCGCCGTCGTAGAGGCCCAGGGCGGCCGCGGCGAGGTCCTCGTCCATCGGGGCCTCGCCCAACCGCTGGAGCACCCAGCCGTCATGGGCGAGCCCGGACTGGGCGAGGTCGGGTCCCAGGTAGCCGAGGAAGGTCGGCATCAGGTCGGCCATCGGCACATGGGCCGGCACGGCCAGTTCGATCCGGGTGTCCGGCCCGCAGATGGTGAGTCTGCACACCTCGCCCGAACTCGTCGTCGTTGCTTTCGCGACTGCCACGGCCCAATCAACGTGCCCGGCCGCCGGGGCGGTTCACATGTTTCCGACAGATTCACCCAAGGCCGGAAAACCTCCGGACCGGGCGCCGGATCGCGTGGTGCGAGCAATACAGAACCGGCCACGTCCCGGGTACGTCGATTGGGACATGACCACCACCCTCTTCCGGCGCCCGCCCAGGCAGTCCCCGCCGGAGATGCCCGCCGGTGAGCTGTCTTTGCAGGAGCCACCGGTGCTGCCGGAGGCACCCACGGGCAATCTGGGCATGCTGCTGATGTACCTGCCGATGGCGATCGGCTCCAGCGTGATGATTCTGCTGTTCGTCTCCCCGTCGAAGCCCGGTATGGGATTGATGGCCGCCGGGCTGATGGCCATGACCTCGATGACGATGGTGTTCGGGCAGGTGGGCCGCACCTCGGCCGACCGCAAGCGGCGGATGCGCGGTGAACGCCGTGACTATCTGCGGTATCTGGCCCAGTCCCGGCAGAAGGTGCGGGGGGTGGCCACCGAGCAGCGTGCGGCCCTGGCCTGGCGGCATCCCTCGCCCGCGGGCCTGTGGTCGGTGGCCCTCAGCGACCGGCTGTGGGAACGGCGCCCCTCGCACCCGGACTTCGCCGAGGTGCGGATCGCGACCGGCCAGCAGCGGCTGGCGATGACGATGACACCGATCCAGACCAAGCCGGTGGAGGACCTGGAGCCGTTGTCGGCACGGGCACTACGCCGGTTCGTGCGGGCCTACACCACGATCGACGGGCAGCCGACCGCGGTCTTCCTGCGGGGTTTCGCGCAGGTACAGCTCCGGGGGGACGACAGCGGTGACCAGACGGTCGGCCGCGACCTGGTCCGCGCGATGCTGGCCCAGCTGGTCACCTTTCACTCTCCCGACGACCTGCGTCTGGTGATCTGTGCCGCGGACGGCCGGGAGGCGGAGTGGGACTGGGCGAAATGGCTTCCGCACAGTCAGCATCCGAGTCAGCAGGACGGCGCCGGGCACGCCCGGCTCTACGCGGCTGACGCGGCGGAACTGGAGAAGGTACTGGCGGCGGAGGTCGGCGACCGGGGCCGGTTCGAGGCCGGGGCGATGCCGACCCGGGACGAGCCCTACGTGGTGGTCGTGGTGGACGGGGTGGACCTGCCGCAGGAGTCCCGGCTCGCCGGCGCCGGGTACCGCAATGCCGTGGTGGTGGAGGCCGATTCAGGGCGGGCTCTGCGCCCCGGACGGGTCACCCTGCGCCTGGAGGTGTCGGCACAGGAGCTGACCATGGTGCGCTTCGACCGGACCGGGACCGAGATCCGCACTCCCCTGGGCCGTCCCGATCGGCTGTCGGCCACCCGCGCGAGCGGGCTGGCGCGCGTTCTGTCACCTCTGCGACTGGGAGCGACGGCGGACGTCGGGGAACCGATGCTGAACAACTTCGACCTCGGGACGCTGCTGGGGGTGGGCGAGATCGACGCGCTGGACCCGGCGAAGATCTGGTCCCGGGCGAGCGGTCCCGAGCGGCTGCGGGTGCCGCTGGGCATCGCCGAGGACGGCAGCCGGGTGGAACTGGACATCAAGGAGTCGGCGCAGGGCGGGATGGGCCCGCACGGACTGCTGATCGGGGCCACCGGCTCGGGCAAGAGCGAGCTGCTGCGCACCCTGATCCTCGCGCTGGCAATCACGCACTCGTCCGAGGTGCTGAACTTCGTCCTGGTCGACTTCAAGGGTGGCGCGACGTTCCTGGGCCTGGGCGACCTGCCGCACACGTCCGCGACCATCACCAACCTGGCCGACGAGGCCGCGCTGGTGACCCGCATGCAGGACGCCCTCCAGGGCGAGATGATGCGCCGCCAGGAGCTGCTGCGCAGCGCCGGCAACTACAGCTCGCTGCTGGAGTACGAGACCGCCCGCGCCAACGGCGTGATGCTCGACCCGCTGCCCACGCTGTTCGTGGTGGTCGACGAGTTCAGCGAGCTGCTGGCCTCGCACCCGGACTTCTCCGAGCTGTTCGTGATGATCGGCCGGCTGGGCCGCTCGCTCGGCGTTCACCTCCTGCTCGCCAGTCAGCGCATCGACGACGGCCGCATGCACAAGCTGGAGAGCCATCTCTCGTACCGGATCGGCCTGCGCACGTTCTCGGCGATGGAGAGCCGCTCGGTGATCGGCGTGCCGGACGCCTATCAGCTGCCGAGTGCACCGGGTAACGGATACCTACGCTCGGACGTGGCCACCCTGACCCGGTTCAAGGCCGCGTACGTGTCCGGCCGCTACCGCCGGCGCACCGCCGAGCAGCGCCAGGAGGAGGTGCGCCGCCAGGTGGTGCCGTTCAGCGCCGGCCCGGTGGCGGTGGCCGAACCCGAGACCCCGGTCCCGGCGGTGGAACCCGTCGACCCCGGGATCGGAGCGGATGACGGCGAGACCCTGCTGAAGGTCGCCGTCAGCCGGCTGCGTGACGCCGGGCCGCCCGCCCACCAGGTGTGGCTGCCGCCGCTGACGAAACCGCCGACGCTGGACCAGATCCTGCCTCCGCTGGCGCCGCACGCCGAGTTCGGCCTGAGCCCGGCCAGCTGGCCCGGGCGTGGTGGCCTCGTGGTGCCGGTGTCGATCGTGGACAAGCCCTACGACCAGGTCCGCGACCTGTCGATGGTGGACCTGTCCGGGGCTGGTGGCCACGTCGGTATCGCCGGTGGCACCCAGTCCGGCAAGAGCACGCTGCTGCGCACGCTGATCTCGGTGCTGGCGCTCAGCCACACGCCGCGGGAGGTGCAGTTCTACTGCCTCGACCTGGGCGGAGGCTCGCTGGCCACGCTGGCCGGGCTGCCGCACGTGGGCGGGGTGGCCGGGCGCACCGAGGCGGAGCGGATCAGCCGTACGGTCGCCGAGGTCGCGGCCGTGGCCAACCGGCGCGAGAAGCTCTTCGCCGAGCACGGTATCGAGAACATGGCCGCCTATCGCACGGCACGGCGCCAGGGGCAGTTCGCCGACGACCCGCACGGTGACGTGTTCCTGGTGGTGGACGGCTGGCACGCGCTGCGGGCCGACCACGAGAGCCAGGACGTACCGATCCGTCAGCTGGTCGCCCGGGGCCTGGCCTACGGTGTGCACATCCTGCTCACCACCAACCGCTGGTCCGACGTGCACAGCCAGCTGCGTGACCAGCTGGGCACCCGGCTGGAGCTGCGGCTGGGCGACCACATCGACTCGATGATCGACATGCGTGCCGCCAAGCAGGTTCCGCGCAAGCCCGGCAGCGGCCTGACCATGGAGAAGCTGCACTTCCTGGCCGCGGTGCCGCGGATCGACGGGCATGCCCGGGTCGAGGACCTGGCGGCGGCCTCGCGAGCGCTGGCCGAGTCGGTCAGCGACGCCTGGGAGGGCCCGCGCGCCCCCGGGGTGCGGATGCTGCCCTCGTTGTTGCCGGCCGGGCAACTTCCCGCTCCGGAGCCGGGCATGCGCGTGGCACTCGGCTGGGGAGAGGCCGAACTGGAGCCGGTCTGGCACGACTTCGGCCAGGACCCGCACCTGACCGTGCTCGGCGACACCGGCTCGGGCAAGACCGGGGTGATGCGGCTGATCGCGAGCGCCATCCCGAAGGTGCACGATCCGGCGGAGATCGAGGTCTTCATCGTGGACACCCGCCGGGTGCTCGTGGAGGCGGTCCCGGAGGAGTACCGCACGGGTTACGCCTTCAACGCCGCCGCGGCCGGCGAGCTGATCACCGCCCTGTCCGGGCGCCTGCGCGAGCGGGTGCCCGGTCCGGAAGTGTCACCGGCCCAGCTCCAGCGCCGGGACTGGTGGAGCGGTCCGGAGGTCTATCTGCTGGTCGACGACTACGACCTGCTGCTGGGTGGGATGAACAGCCCGCTGAGCACTCTGATCGACCTGCTGCCCCAGGCCGGCGACATCGGCCTGCACGTGGTGCTGGCCCGTAGCGCGGCCGGGTCGACGCGTACGTCGATGGATGCCGTGGTGCGCCGTCTTCAGGAGTCCAACACCCCGGACGTGGCGCTGTCGTCACCGGCGACCGAGATGCCGCTGCTGAACGGGACCCGGCCCCGGCCTCTGCCGCCCGGCCGTGGGCAGCTGGTCACCCGGCGCAGCGGTGAGCTGATGCAGCTGGGCTGGCTGGACCTGGAGCAGCCGTCATGAGGCACCGGCTGAGGTCCGCGAGTCTGCCCTGTCGCGCCGGGATCAGCTTCGTTCTGGTGCTTTTCGCTGTCCCTCTGGCTCCGGGTACGGCCCGGGCCGAGCCGGAGTGCGCCCCGGCGGCGAAGGATTCGGTCGCCGGTGTCCCGTGGGCCCAGCAGCGCCTGGCGCCGGAGCAGGCCTGGGGACTGACGAGGGGCGGGGGTGAGCTGGTCGCCGTGGTCGGCACCGGTGTCAGCTCCGGAGCTCCCGCCCTGAAGGGGTCGGTGCTGGCCGGACGCGACGTGCGCACCGGCGGCCGGGCCGACAGCGACTGCCCCGGGCACGGCACGTTCGTGGCCGGGCTGATCGCCGCCAGCCCGCAGCCGAAGCAGGGACTGGCCGGAGTGGCCCCGGCCGCCCGGATCCTGCCGGTGCGGGTCACCGACGACCAGGACGACGTGGACGCGGCCATGCTGGCCCGGGGCATCCGGGCTGCCGTCGACGGCGGTGCCGGGGTGGTGGCGGTGACCGTCTCCGCGGGCAGCGGGACCAAGGCGCTGCGGGCGGCGGTGGCCTACGCGAAGAAGCACGATGTCGTGCTGGTGGCCTCCACCGACCGGCCCAGCACCCTGACCTCCGACTCCACGGTCGCCTACCCGGCGGCGCTGCCGGGGGTGCTGGCGGTCGCGTCGGTCAGCGCCGAGGGTTCGGTCAGCAATGCGGCCGGTAGCGGTCGCCCGCTGCTGGCGGCCCCGGGCGAGAACCTGATCAGTGTCGCCCCGAAGGGTTCCGGCCAGGTCAGTGCGGGGGGCAGCGGGGTCGCCACCGGGTTCGCCGCCGGTGCGGCCGCTCTGGTGCGCGCCTACCGGCCGGATCTGACCGCGCCGCAGGTGATCGCCCGGCTGGAGGCCACCGCCGACCATCCCTCCGGCGATCTGCCGGACGCCGGGCTCGGATACGGGATCGTCGACCCCACCTCGGCGGTGACGACGGACCTGACGTCGGAGGAGGACTATCGGGCAGATTCACTGGTATCCCCGGTCCTCGACGTGCCGCTCGCCACATCTCCCGACACCGGCCCCCGCTCCGTGGCCCTGCTGGTGTCCGGTGTCGCCCTGGGCTCGACGACACTGGTGGCACTGGTCTTCTCCCTGGTCCGGGAGGCACGGCGGCGCCGTCGGCAGCCGGTGCCGGTGCCGTCCGGCGGCTCCTGACGCGGGATTCACCGGCCCGGCCGGCAGCAGGGAAGCCCGAACCGTTACTTGACTCCCCAACACCGGATCCTGATTCTTGTGGGACTTAGGCATCAAAACCACGGAAACAAAGATTCGGGGTAACGGTGGCGGACACGTGTGAGAGCGACCGGCTCACGGCATCAGGCCGTGAGCCGGAGCGCCGCGCTGTCCGTCACCTCGTCCGGCGTCTGCGCGAGGGCAGCGGCGGGGTGCTCCTGATCGAGGGCGAGGCCGGAGCGGGCCGCAGCACCCTGATGGAACACGCCCTCGCCGAGGCGGCGCGCGTCGCGGGCGTCACCGTACTGTCCGCCGCGGCCGACGAGTTCAGCCCCCGCTTCCCTCTCCAGGTGCTCCAGGACGCCCTCACCGACGCGGACCTGACCACGGTCGAGCAGGTCCTGGCGCACCTGTCGCACCTGACCGACGAGCAGCCGGTGCTCCTGGCCGTCGACGACCTGCACTGGGCCGACGAGACGACGTTGCTGGCATGGCACCGGCTGGCCCGGCTGGCCCGTCACCGGCCGCTCCTGCTGACCGGCACCCACCGGCCCACACCGCCCGCACCGCCCGGGGTGCACCGTGACGACCTGCCCATGCTGCGACGAGCCCTGATCCGGGCGGGCGCCGAGGTGATCACGCTCGGCCCGCTGCCCGGCGACACCGTCACCGCCACCGTCGACGCGGTCCTAGCCCGCCGCGCCCACCGGGGCCTGCCCGACATCGGCACGCATCTGCACGCACTGGCCGCCCGCACCGCCGGAAACCCGCGATACCTGGCCGATCTCGTCCAGGCCGCCGAGCACCAGGACACCCCCGACGGCCTTCCCGATGGTCTTGCCACCGTCATCGAGGCCCGTCTCGACTTCCTCAGTCTCCCGGCCCGCGCGGTGCTGGGCACCGCCGCCCTGCTGGGCGACACCTTCTCCGCCGACGACCTGGCCGTGGCCGGCGGGCATCCGGTCAGCACGCTGGTCTCGGTGCTGGAGGAGCTGAGCGCCACCGGCCTGCTGGCCGAGTCGCACACCCACCTCACCTTCCGTCACCCCCTGCTGCGGGACGCCCTCTACCAGCGGATCCCGGCCGGTGTCCGCCGGATGCTGCACCGGCAGGCGGGCACGGATCTGGCCGACGCCGGGACGGGTGCTCACATCGTCCTCAAGCACCTGGTGGCCGCACACGACCCCACCCGCACCCTGGACGAGCGGACCGCGGACTGGCTGGTCCAGACCGGCGAGCCACTCGTGGCTCACGATCCCGACGGCACCGCCGAACTGCTGACAGCCGCTCTCACCGCCGTCGGCGAGAACGATCCCCGCACCGGCCCCCTGCGAGTCCTGCTCGCCCAGGCACGCTGGCGTCAGGGCCGTTCCGGCGAGGCAGCCGCGCTGGCCAGCCAGGTGATCAGCGCCGCCGACGATCCCGGAACGCTCGCCGCGATGACCTGGATCAGCGCCTGGACGACATCGAACACGGACGACGACAGCACCACCGAACCGGTCGCCGGTACGGCCACCTGCTCACTGCTGCGCCGCACCCTGGCCGCTCCCGGCCTGCCCCCGGTGACGGCCGTACGGCTGCGCGCCGCGCTCGCCCACCGGCTGCTGGGCGCCGGCGACCAGGAGAGCGCCGCCTCGGCCGCCGCCACGATCCTGCGCGGCGAGAGTGCTGACCCCCTGGCCCGGGCGATCGCGCTGGGGGTGAACGCCGTCGTGATGCGTCCTCACCGGCAACGGCAGGACACCGATCTCCGGCAGGCGCTCGACCTGGCCTCGGGGCACGACGATCCGGCCGCCGCGCAGATCCGGCTGTGGCTGGCCGAGCGGCGGGTGGACCTGCTGTCCACCCATGGCCCGGCCCAGGAGGCCAGAACCGCGGCCCGCGACCTTCTGGCCCAGGCGCAGCGGTACGGATCGTCCCCGGCGCTCGCCCGCGCCCGGGTGCTGAACGCCGACCTGCTCTACGACCACGGCGACTGGGACGAGGCGCTGGAGCTGCTGGCCGCCACCCCGTCGCCGGCCCCGGACGACCGGCACCGCCGGCAGGGCCTCCTCGCGCTGATCGCCCTGCACCGCGGCGACACCGAGACCGCCGCCGAGGCGATCTCCGGCGTCGTCAACGGCTCCGACGAACGCCTCACCCTGGCCCGCGCCCTGCTGGCCGAACAGCGCGGCCACCCCGAAGAGGCTCTGGCCGTGCTCACCGTGACCCACCCGGTGCCCGCCGCGCAGCACCAGGTGCTCACCCGGCTGCGGCTGGCCACCTCGGCCCGCGACGACGTCCCCACCGACATCCTCTCCGGCCTGCACCAGCAAACTGTGGACGACGAAACCCCCCTGCGCACGGCCCAGTACGTGGAGAACCTGGCCCTGGTCCGCGCCCGCACGGGCGACCTGCCCGGCGCCCGCACCGCCCACAGCCGGGCCGGCGCGCTCTACCTGACCCTGGGCGCCCAGGGCGAGCTCCAGCGCCTCGACGCCCTGCTGCGCCCGCACGGCGTGCAACGCCGCCGGGCGGCGAAACGCCCGGTCACCGGCTGGGCCGCGCTGACCCCGGCCGAGGTGAGCATCGCCCAGCTGGTGGCCGAGGGGCGCACCAACGCCGACATCGCCGCCCAGCTGTTCGTCTCACGCCGCACCGTCGAGGGGCACGTGTCACACATCCTGGCCAAGCTGGGCCTGCGCTCACGGGTGGAACTGGCCCGCGACGCCGGGCGCCGCAGCCGGGCCGCCGCTCTGGCGGGCTGAACACCCCGCCCCGCACCCCTCCGGACGCCGTCGGGCGTCCACCAAGTTTTTTTGACACCACCGAACCGCGCTCGCCGGTGTCAATTCTCGACAAGACATGCCGCGTGCTCGGGCAGCAGACGCGTCGGTCATCGTCGCGGATCATCGCGTCCGGTCGTTGCCACCGCTTCAGACCTGGTTCAGGCCCGCACGACCCGGGGCCCGGCCAGTCCCAGCGCGGCGGCCGCGCTGTCTTCCAGCCCGGAGTCGGTGACCAGCACGTCCAGGTCGGACACCGACCCGAACCGGGCCAGCGAGTAGTTCTCCACCTTGGAGTGGTCGGCCAGCAGCACGGTGCGGCGGGCGGCGTTCATCATCGACGCCTTCACCGACGCCTCGCCCGGGTCGGGCGTGGTCAGGCCGCGTTCCAGCGACACCCCGCTGGCGGCCATGAACGCGACGTCGACATACATCCTGGCCAGGGGCTGGAGCAGCCACTCGTCCACGGTGGCGAAGGTGCTGCGGCGCACCCGGCCGCCGAGCATGATCACCGTGAGGTTGGTGCGCGGCGTCAGCATCATGGCCAGGGCCGGGGAGTTCACGATGACCGTCAGCTCCCGGTCCTGCGGCAGCACCTCGGCCAGGCGGGCGGTGGTGGAGCCGGCGTCGAGCACGATCGAGCCCTCGTCGGGCACCTCGGCCAGCGCGGCCTTGGCGATGCGTTCCTTCTCGGTGGTCATCACCGAGTCCCGCACCGACAGCACCGGATCCGGCGCCCGGCCCACCGGCACCGCCCCGCCGTAGACCCGGCGCACGTTGCCCGAGCGCTCCAGCAGGGTCAGGTCGCGGCGGATGGTCTCGGTGGTGACGGCGAAGTCGGTGGCCAGCGTGACCACGTCGACCTTGCCGTCGGCCCGGGCCAGGCGAAGGATCTCCTTCTGGCGCTCCTCGGCGTTCATCCGGACTCCTTCCGCCTGCTCATCCACCTGTTACACCACCGAATCATTGGTTAGAAGGTATCTTCGTCCAGAGCCAAAGTCATGCATCCCGCACCTATGAAGTTGGGATGTTGGTATCGAAACCCACAAAACAAGTATTGCTACGGGTGTGCGTGATCCGGTTCCGGCGAAGCATGGTCCCCATGACCACGCTCCCCCTCCCCGAGCCCACGTTCTCCCACACCCCCGGCGATCCGCGCCTCGACCGGCAGGCGTTCGTCCAGAGTCTCTACACCCACCACGCCGCCTCGCTCCAGGCCTACGTCACCCGCATCCTGGGTGACGCCCAGCAGGCCGAGGACGTGGTGCAGGAGACCATGCTGCGGGCCTGGCGCCACGCCGACCGGCTCACCTGCTTCCCCGGCGACCCCAGCTCACTGCACCGCTGGCTCAGCCGGGTCGCGCGCAACGTCGCCTTCGACCGGATCCGCGCCCGCAACGCCCGCCCCACCGAGGTGGAGGAGAGCGAACGCGACGTCGAGATCACCGCCGACCACGCCGGCGCCGTGGTGGACTCGGTGCTGCTGGCCAACGCCCTGGCCGACCTGTCCCCCAAGCACCGCCAGGTGCTGGAACACGTCTACCTGGGCGGGTACACGACCGCCGAGGCCGCCGCCGTCCTGGGCATCCCGGTGGGCACGGTCAAGACCCGCACCCACCACGCCCTGCGCCGGCTCAGGGTGCGGCTGGCCCCGGAGCGGCCGGTTGCTGCCGCGCCGCGGGCACCGAAAAGTCCTCCGGCAGCAGCAGCACCAGGTCCTGCATCGTCGGCGACGCCATTCCCCGCAGACGTTTCGCGTGCCGGGTGACCGCCTGGTCCAGCACCTGCCGGGCGAACCGCCCGTTGCCGAACGAACTTCCCCGCTCCGTGGCGGCGAACCGGGTGCGCAGCGCCGCCACCGTGGGACCGTCGCACTCGTACCCGGCCGTGGCCGCGTGCTGGCAGACGATCGTCACCAGTTCGTCCACGGTGTAGTCGGCGAACCGCACGCGGTGCGAGAAGCGCGACGCCAGGCCCGGGTTCACGTTGAGGAACGCTTCCATCTCGCCCTCGTACCCGGCCGCGATCACCACCACCTCGTCCCGGTGGTCCTCCATCAGCTTCACCAGGGTGTCCACGGCTTCCCGACCGAAGTCGTTACCCGAGCCCCCGCCCTGATTGCTCAGCGCGTAGGCCTCGTCCACGAACAGCACCCCGCCACGCGCCTTGTCGAACGCCTCCGTGGTGCGCTGCGCCGTGTGCCCGACGTACTCGCCCACCAGGTCCGGGCGTCCCACCTCGACCACCTGCCCACCCGCCAGAACCCCCAGCGCGGCGAGGATCTGGCCGTAGAGCCGGGCGATGGTCGTCTTGCCCGTACCGGGCGGCCCGGCGAAGATCAGGTGCCGCGACAGCGGCGGCGCGGGCAGCCCGGCCGCCAGCCGCTGCCGCGACGACGCCAGCAGGTCGACCATGTTGCTGACCTCCCGCTTCACGTCGGCCAGCCCCACCATCTGCTCCAGCTGCCCGAGCAGCGACTCCACCCGGTCGGTGTCGACGCTGCCCGCCCCCGCGCCGATCGCGCTGCCCGGCAGCTCGCCCAGATCCTGCGGCATCAGCCGGGTCAGGGCCACCGGGTTCGCGTCCGGGTCGTCGCCCAGCCGGTAGGCCTGCCGCCCGATCATCTCCTCGAACACCTTGCGTGCACTGCGGCCGTTGCCGAAAGCGTCGTCCCGGGGCAGTTTCTGGAAGTACGACAGCAGCGCGGCCCGGGTCTCGAACTCCAGCCGGTACGAGTGCGTCGTGCACAGCCCCTCGACGATCGTCACCAGGTCGGCCGCCGCGTAGTCGGTGAACTCGATGGTGCGCGAGAACCGGGACGACAGACCGGGGTTGCTGGCCAGGAACTTACGCATGTCCTGGGTGTAGCCGGCCACGATCACCACGATCTCCTCGCGGTGGTCCTCCATCAGCTTCACCAGCGTGTCGATCGCCTCGCGGCCGAAGTCCGGGCCACCGCTGGCCGCCGCCGACAGGGTGTAGGCCTCGTCGATGAACAGCACCCCGCCCATCGCCTCCTGGAACTTCTCGGCCGTCTTCAGCGCGGTACCACCGACCACACTGGCCACCAGGTCGGGCCGGCCCACCTCGACCAGCTGCCCGGTGGGAATCACCCCGAGCTCGGCCAGGATCTGCCCGTAGAGCCGGGCGATCGTCGTCTTACCGGTACCGGGCGAACCGGTGAACACCAGGTGACGCGACAACGGCGGGGTCGGAAGTCCAGCCGCCGCACGGCGATCCGCCATCTGGTGCAGCCGCACCAGGGTGGCCACCTCACGCTTCACCCCGGCCAGACCCACCAGCGAGTTCAGCTCGCCGAGCAGCTGCCCGAGCCGGCCACCGCCGAATCCCGGCCCTCCTCGGGGTGTTCCGCCGTCCATCACCACAGGGGACGACGGAACGCGCGGCTGCACCGCACCGATCGGCTCCGCCGCACCCGACGGCGCCCGCACCGGCTCGTCACCGGGTTGCCCACCCTCCGGCGGCGTCCCCGGCCCGTCCTGATCCGCGTCTGCCTCACCCGGGTCCGGGTGCTGCGCCGGGTCGACGACCGTGGTGTGGTCGCCGAACACGTCGCCCGCGCCGTTGCCGGCACCCCGGTACCGGGTCACGGTCAGCCGCTCCCCCGCCGTCTGCACCCGCAGCCCGGCCCCGGAGTTGTTGCGGCCCGTGCAGTCGCTCAGGCGCAGCTCCTCGTTCGAGCGCACCACGATCCCGTCGCCGCCGCCGTCGAGCACCTCGCACTCGCTCGCCGAACCGCGGGCCCCGGACGTCCACTCCATGCCGGAGCGACGGGCCCGGCTGATCCGGGTCCGGCTCACCCGCGCCGTGCCCTCGTCCGTGACCAGCACGCCCTCCGCGCCGGCATCGGTGATCTCGGTGCCGGCCAGATCCAGCCGGCCACCCTCGACCCGCACCCCGGCCCCGATCGAGGCGGTGATCGTCACCCCGCTGAAATGCGGCTGCCCGGGCGATGTCACGTTCAGCCCGGCACCCTCGGGCCGGCTGATCGTCAGGTCCTGGAACACCCCCGCGGCCTGATCGCCCACCAGCACCCCGTCGGCGCCTGCGCCCGCGACCACCGCCCGCCGCACCTGCGGCGCGGCCTGGCCGGCCAGCGTCAGCCCGGCCCCGGCCGGGCGGTCGATCCGCAGATCGTCGAACATCGGGGTGGCGGAACCGCTCACCGCGACCGCGGCGGCCGCACCGCCGCTCACCGACAGCGCCTCGAAAGCGGTCGACGCGTCGTCGGTCACGGTGACGCCGACGTTCCCCGCGTCCGACACTGAGCACTCGGCGAACGTCCCGGCCGAGCCGGACAGCACCTGCACGCCGTAGCTCGCCGGGGACCGCACCCCCACCCGGCGCAGTTCCGGGGCGGCCCGCTCGACCAGAACGATGCCCTGGGCGGCGGAATCGACGATCACACAGTCCTGGAGCACCGGCGTGGAGTCGGAGGCGATCAGCAGGCCGACGCCCGAGGCCGACTCGATCGTCGTCCCACTGATCTGCGGCGAGCTGGAGCCCTCGATCGCCACCGCCGGGTTGCCCGCCCGGCTGATCCGGGTGGAGCGGATCACGCCGCGGGCGTTGTCGGCAGCGAGAAGCCCACTGCCGTCGACGTCCTCGATCGTGCAGTCGACGAACTGCGGGTTGGCGCCGCTGCGGATCACCACCGCGGACGCGCTGGTGCGGTGGATCCGGCACTCGCCGATCCGGGCCTGGGCACCGTCGACGAACAGCAGCCCGGCGCCGCCGGGATTGCTGAAGTCGCAGCCCCGGGCCTGCACCTCGACCGCCCCGTGGGCGAACAGCGCGGCCACCCCGTCGGCCTCGACCGTGCACTCGTCCAGACGCAGCCGCCCGGTCGGCACGTCGACGGCCGACGACTGTTTCCCGCTGTGCCGCAGACCAATTCCGGACAGTGCCGCGGACTCCGCCGTCACCGTGACCACGGGCGCGTCACGGGACTCGATCCACACCCCGGACGCACCCGAAGCCGAGAGCGTGACCTCGCGGTCGAGCACGATCGACTCGGTGTAGGTGCCGGGCTGGATCGAGATCACGTCACCGGGAACCGCGGCGGCCACCGCGTCACTCACCGTGCGGTACGAGTCCGGGCCGCTGGAGGCGACATTCAGGATGTTCCGGGTCGACATCAGCCGGCCTGCCACACCGGTTCCCTCTCTGCCGGGGCGAACAGCGCCGCCGTCACCCGCTGCCGGTCGTACCGGCCCAGCGCGCGCACCGGGGGCGGTCCGCCGAGAATGTGCGACATCAGGTCGGGTTCGGGTGCCAGGTCGTACTCGGCCAGGTAGTAGGCGACCGCCTCGGTCCACACCCACACCCGGTCGGACCGGAAGTCCACCGGCACGCAGGCCACCCGCTCGGGCCGGACCACGTCGTCCATCGTCCCGACCGAGTCGAGCACCGGGGTGCCCGAGCGCAGGTAGGCCAGCACCCGGTCGCGGTCCGGGCCGGTCAGCCGCAGGTGGTCGTCGCTGAAGTACGGGCCGGACTCCTCCGCGCCGTCGAAGACCCGGGCCAGGCGCACCGGGACGGAGTCCGCGGCCCACACCGGCAGTGCCGCCGTGAGGGCCTGCTCGTGATAGGCGGTGAGCGTCTCCCCGGTGTCGTGGAACACCTCCACCCGGCTCGGCCGCTCGCCCAGTTCCTCCAGGGCGTACTGCATCTCGGCGGTCATCTCGACCACGTCGGAACCGGCCCGGGCCTCGCACAGATACACCCGCAGCAGCGTGCCGGCCTCGCCCCGGCGGAAGACCCGCCACAGCGCGACCACGTCACCCACCCGGCGGGCCGACTCGACCGCGGCCTGGTCCAGCTCGTCGGCCGGGGTCAGCCGCAACTGTTCGCTCCCGGCCTGATCGGGCACCGCGTCGTCACCACCGCGGCGGCCGGTGAACCGGTGCATCGGCACCGGGATCAGCGCGACCGGAGCCGCCGGGACCGCTCTTCCCTCACGCTCCAGCAGGTTCCGGACCGCCGGATCGTCCAGGACGTCCGGGTCGCCGTGTCCCGCGGCGATCGCCGCGCCGAGCAGATCGGTCAGTTCCCCGCGCTCGCCGTCGGCCAGACTCATTCTCATCCGGGACATCTCGTCGTCCGGTACCCGGCCCGCCAGCCGCAGCAGCAGCCGGTGCAGCGACAGCCTCCGGCCGTCCTCGGCGTCCTGACCGTCGGCGCTGTCAGGACTCTCGGTTGGGCTCACTCCACGCTCCTTCGGGCATCGGGATTCTCGGCGAACCAGGCCGGGTCCCCGGGCAGTGCGGTGAAACCGGTGGACGACGCGCCGGGCCCCCCGTCGGGGTTCTCGCCGGTGGTGGTACGTCGTTCGTCGCGGCGGCGGACCACCTCGTGCAGCCGGGCGGTGATCCGCGCCGTCGCCTCCTGCGGCCGCGCCCGGCCCGGCGGAACCTCGGCCAGCAGTACCCGCCGCACCGGCTCCCGGCCGGCCGGGTCCACCTCCAGCACGCGGAACCCGGTGCCCGGCTGGAACATCAGGTCACCCGCCCGCTCGGTGTCCACCAGCCCGGCCACCCGGCGGGCGGTCACCGACCAGATCAGCACCTCCACCGGCCCGCCCAGCTCCGCCTCCGGATCGTCGAGGGCGACCAGCGGGGCCACCTCGCACAGCTCGTCGCCCACGCGGTAGTCGTCCAGCGCCGCCGGGTCCGCCGGACCGCCACGCAGCACCACCCCCTCGAAGGTCGGCAGCCGGCGCAGCCCGCCGGACGCACAGACGGCCATCGGGCGTTCGCTCTCACGGCAGCCGGTCCGCGCCGAGCGCACGAACTCGTCCCGGTCTTTCTCCGAGAGAGCGCGCACCGCAGCCAGTTCTGTTACCAGCGCCTCGTCCACCGACGACGTCACCCGCAGCCCCGGCGACTCGGCGAGCATCCGCGCCACCGCCTTGGCGTGCGAGTCGTACCGCCAGCCCAGCGAGGTCCGGAACACCTGCCGCTCCACCGGCGTGCTCACCCGGTCGGCCAGCCAGCGCTCTCCCGCCTCACCACCGCGGCGGTCCAGCTCGACCGGTTCCGGCGCGGGCTCGTCGGACCCGGGCTCTTCGGGCTCGGCGGGCCCGGCCTCTGCGGGCTCGGGCTGTCCCGGCTCACGCTGTCCCGGCTCACGCTGTCCGTTCTCGTTCTGCTCCGTTCCGGTCCCGGCTCGTTCAGCCGGGGATGCCGCTGTGACCGGCTCCGCCGGAGCGGCTTTCGGTCCGGCCGTCGCCACGGTCCGCGCACCCGGCGGCGTGGCCGGGGCGGTCGCCGAGGTCACGGGCGACGCCGGGGCGGTGGGAATCGTCGAGGCCGACGTCACCGCCGAGCTCACGAGCGCGGCCGGAGACGTGGCCACGGCCGGCGCAACCGTGGCATCCGGCCCCGGAGCGGCGGCCGGGCCGGCAACGGGTGCGGACGTGTCCTTGGGCCGTCCGGGGGCGCGCAGTCGCGGCACGACGGTGGCCAGTGACGGAACGCCTCTGGCGCCCTGGTCCGTGGCGCCGGACCTCACCGTCGCGGGCCGGCCGGTCTCACGATAGTCATGGCCCAGGAACGACTCACCGATCTCCGGGATCCCCGCCGGGTCTGCGGACGCCCCCGAGGCGACGTCGAGCAGAACCATCACGTCGCCGGGAATCTGGCGGCGGGCCCCCGACCGCTCCCCGACCGTGGCGTGGGCGGGCCAGGCACCCGCCCGCCGGGAGACCGTCTCGGCCGAGGGAATGTCGTGAGGTGCCACCCACAGCGCCTCGGCGAGTTCGGCGACCACGTCGCCCCCCTCGTCCTTCGGACCGGTCACCCCCGGGGTGCTGTTCGCCCCGACCGCGTTCACCCTCCCGGTGGATTCCGCCACCGCGCTCGTCGCGGTGCGCGCGGCCGGTTCTCCGGCTCCCGCCGGTGCCGCAGCACCCCCGGCCCCGATCACACCGGCCTGCCCGGCCCCGCTCACACCGGCCTGCCCGGCCCCGATCACACCGGCTTGCCCGGCCACGGCCGGCACACCGGCCAGGGCGAGCGCGCGCGACACCGGCGCGGCCTGCGCCGTCCCCTCGCCCGACCCCGACCCCGACCCCGACACCGGTACCGGCACCGGGAGCGAGACGCCCGAGGCGGTCGGCACCACCACCGACGACGTGGTCAGCCCGGATGACGCCTGCCCGCCCACCGGCCGGGCACCGGCGTTCCCCTCGACGGGACGCCCGGCGCGCCTCAGCCGGAGCACACCGTCGGCGTCCACCAGAAGCTGATGCGAGGTGGGGGTTTTCGTCGTCCTCAGTTCGTTCTTGACCTGCGCGCCCACCGCATCGGCCCGCGCGGCGAACTCGACGACGGGAGGCGCGGGAGGCTCGAAACCCGTTGCCGGGCCCACGGAAACCTGGGTGACCGACGGAAAACCCACCGGCGCCGAGACCACCGCCGCCACCGACGACGGCTGCCGGGTGATCTCCTCGGCGTTGTGCAGGCGGCTGGGACGCCCGTCCCGGTCCAGCTCGGCCAGCCGCCGGGCCCCGTCGACGGCGTAGTACGGCAGGGCCTGGTGCGCCCGCACGGGAGCGCCGAGGCGGTCGGCCAGGGCCTGCACCAGGCTCACCCAGGTGCTGCCCGCGCAGCCGTACGGCGCCAGCACCACGTGCTCGCGCCAGCCCTCCGACAGCGAGCTGACCACGCCGGCCAGCTCGTCGGCCGAGGGCACGGGCTCGCCCGGGGCTCCGACCAGCAGCAGCGGGCGGTTGCGGTCCACCGGCACGCCGAATCCCAGGTCCGACAGAGGTTTACGGGATCCTCCGGCCGAACGCACCCAGATCCCGGCCGGGATCGGGGTGCCGCTCAGCCGCCCGGCGAGCGTGGCGGCCGGACCGGCGCTGAACGCCTCGACCGAGGGCAGCCAGCCGCTGCTGTAGTGCGTCTCCTGCCAGGTCGGGGCGGGGTGGCGGGGGCCCTGCCACTGCGGGGTCCAGCCCCGCCGGAAGGCCAGCCAGCCCCCGTCGTCGCCGGCCGAGAACAGCTCCCCGCCGCGCAGCGCGATCAGCGCGCCGTCGGGCGCGATCACCTGCACCGACAGCAGGTCGGCCAGCACCGCCGCGGGCGCGGGAGCGCCGTCGGGGCCGCCCCTGGCGGCGCGGGCGGCGATCAGCCGCACGTCGGAGGGCGATCCGGCGTCGGTGACGTGCAGATGGTCACGGATCTGGTCGACCAGGGACGACGAGGGCCTCGCCAGTGCGGCCGTCGCCGACGGATCGACCACCAGCGGCACGGTGAACGGTTCCGGGGTGAGGGCCGCCAGGATCCCGCGGCACGTCGGCTCGGCCTCGCGGGCACGCATCAGCAGCGCGCCGTCCGTGCGTTCCACGATCACCGTGGCGCTGCCACTGCCGGCCACCGGCAACCCTCCTGTCGTTCTCGGAACAGCCCTGTTTCATGCTCGAGTCAGACAACGGGGGCGGGCGGGAAGCGGTTCAAAAGTCCGGCGGCAGTGCCAGGATGAGCAGCGCCGGGCTGGACGTCCCGAGGCTGCGGCGACGGCGCGTGAGGAAGGTTCCGGCGCCGAGACCCGTCGAGCGCGTTCCGCCCGATCAGCGCGTGACGCGGCGCGACCCGGACGGCGGCCGGCCCGGACCGGCACGTGTTCTGCGGAGCCTGCGGCACGCGGGATACTGGTCTGCGCATCAACCGATGCCTGACCTCCCTGAAAGGACCCGGCGAACCTTGCTTGCGGACGGTGAACCGCTGGGTCTGGACCGGCTCCTGCCCCCTCTGCTGCCCACCCGCGAGCACGGGTTGCGAGCCGTGCCGGCGCCCGGCTCCCCGCCGTTGCCGCGGCTGCACGTGCCGGTCGGTGTGGCCGCCGAACCCGCGCACGGGCTGTGCCTGGCCGATCTGGGCGGGCACACGCTGGTGCTGGGCCAGGCCGGATCGGGGCGCGGCAGCACGCTGGGCACGCTGGTCGCCGGCCTGGCGCTGACCCACTCCCCCGAGACCGTGCAGGTCTACTGCCTCACCGGCGGGGCCGACGGTGAGGACCCGGTCGCCGACCTGGCCGCCCTCCCGCACGTGGGCGCCGTGGTGGACGCCTCGGACCGGGCCGCCGCGATCGCGTTGCTCCAGCATCTGGGCCGACGACCGGACCAGGACGTCGACGTGTACCTGGTGGCCGACTGCCCGTCACACCTGGCGGCTCTCGGCCCCGAGCTGGTGGCCACCGCCGACGCCGCCCCCGGCCGCGAGGTGCATCTGCTGCTAGCCGCCGACTCCCTGGAGCAGGTGCCCGCCCCGCTGCGCACCTGGTTCACCACCCGGGTGGAACTGGACGTGGAACCGGACGTGAAGTTGGACGTGGAGCCGGGCGCCGGGCCGGGCCGGGCCGGGTCCGGGCGTGTCATCGGGCTGGACGGCAAGGCCCGGGCGTTCACCGGTGTCGTCACGCGGATCGGCGTCGAGGCCCCGGGCACCGGTCCTGGGGACGCCCGCCGTCACCTGGCCGCCGAGGTGGCCCGGCACTGGGCGCCCCGTCCGCCGGCCCCGGAGGTCGCGGGGCTCTCGTCGTCCACCAGCCCGAAGGACCGGCCGGGCACCAGCACGGCGTTGCGGGTGCGGCTCGGCCTCGACGGCCCGGACGGCCGGCCGATGACGCACGACTTCGGGCGGCATCGCGCCCTGATCGTGCGCGGCCCCGCCGGCTCCGGGAAGACCGCGCTGCTGCGCGATCTCGCGACCGAGCTGGTACGCGACCGCACGCCCGCACAGGTGCGGATCCTGCTGGTCGACTACCGGGCCGGGCTGATCGACGCGGTCGACGAGAAATACCTGCTGGGCCACGCTTTTCACCCGGGGGCCCTGCAAGACCTGATCGACGGCACGCTCTGGGCCCTGGCCGGCCGGGGCGGTGACGCCGCCTGGCGCGGCCCCCGGCTGTACGTGCTGGTCGACGACCACGTGCACGCGGCGAACGACGAGGACATCTGGGCGCCGGTGCTGCGGCACCTGGAGGCCGACCACGACGCCGGGGTCCACCTGGTGCTGGCCGAGGCCGCCGGGCAGCCCGATGTCACGCAGGACGACGAGATCAGCAGCATCACCCTCAGCCAGGCGCTGGGCGAGATCGGTGCTGCGGTGGTCGATCTGGGGCAGTAGCCGCCTGGATCGGCCGGCCACCGGACGATCGTGTCGCGTCCCTGCCCAGGCGGTCGGCACGGATCACCCAGTCACGGCGTCAGTGAGCAGGCCACGGGAGACCGTCGTGGTTTTTTGACACCGGCCAGGCGCCCGAGGTGGTGTGAATTCGCTCCGGCAGCGCCCCGTACCGGCAGCGGGCGAGGGGGCATCAGCACCCCTTCACCCGATGTCAGGCCTCGTTCTGCCGCTCCGGCCCTTCACCGCTGAACGGCTCGACCCGCACGGCGGCCAGCCACCCGGCCACCAGACTCGTTGCCTGTTCCAGGGTTTCGGCCGTGATGCTGCCGTGCACGGCGAAGTAGGTGATGAGCGGCCCGGCCTGCGGGTCGTCGAGGTGGCAGGTCTGGCACAGCACGGCCACGGCCGTGCCGGTGGTTTCGTGGCCGCGCTCGTCGGTGACGGTGTGCGGGACGGTGGCCGCCAGGATGCCCTGGCGGCCGCAGCCGGGGCAGGTGGGAGCCTGCTCCGTGGTCTCGACGATCAGCGGGCAGCCCGGAGCGGGTTCGTCCGGGCTGCCGTGGACCGGACGGGTCACAGGGTGACCGCGGTGGATCCTAGGAGTGCCTTGAGCTCACCCATCAGGGCGCTGCTGACGGTGACCGGGTATTTGGGCAGCTCCATGACGATCTGGCGGTTGCGCTCGCGCAGGTACAGGTGCACCGGGTTGTCGCCAGGGTGGTTGGTCAGGATCTGGCGCATCTTCTCGGTCAGGTCAGGGTTGACCCGGTGCGTCGGGATCGACAGGACCACCGGCGTACTGCCGTTGGAAACCGTTGAGACGTCGAGGATCTTGAGTTCGCGCCCCATCATGCTGTAGGCCCCCTCCCGGTCCTGGATGATGCCGGTGACGGACACCACCATGTCCTCGGTGACGACCGGGGCGATCGCGGCCCAGGACTGACCGAAGAACGAGACCTCGGCGCTGGCGTCCTTGTCTTCGACGATCAGTTTCGCCCAGGGGTTACCGCTCTTGGCCGACACCCTGCGCTCGACCGTGGTGACCAGGCCGGAGAGCGTGATGTTGCCCTGCGGGGCGTGGTCCATCGCGTGCATCTCGGCGATGGACACGTCACGCTCCCGGGCCAGGATCCGCTCGGTCCCGTCGAGGGGGTGACTGCTGACGTACAGACCGAGCATGTCCCGCTCGAAGGCGAGCTTCTCCTTCATCCCCCATTCGCCCTCGTCGATGTCCAGGTGCAGACCGAAGTTCTCCGGGCCGGCGTCGATGGAACCGAACAGGTCGTCCTGGCCGATGCCGGCGGCGCGCTTGACGCCCATGACCGAGTCGACCGCCTGCTCCGCGATCGCGATCAGGCCCTTGCGGGAGTGACCGAGGGAGTCGAACGCCCCACCGCGGATCAGCGAGTCGATGGCCCGCTTGTTGCAGGCCGGCAGGTCGATCTTGTCCAGGAAGTCGGCGAACGAGGTGAAGGCGCCCTTCTCCTGGCGGGCGGCGATGATCGAGGCGATGACGTTGTCGCCGACGTTACGCACCGCCCGCAGGCCGAAGCGCACGTTCTCGCCGACGGCGGTGAAGTCGGCGACGGACTCGTTGACGTCGGGCTGGAGGATGTTGATGCCGATGGAACGGGCGTCGGCCAGGTAGATCGCGGCCTTGTCCTTGCTGTCGTCGACCGAGGTCAGCAGCGCGGCGGCGTATTCGGCCGGGTAGTTGGCTTTGAGGTACGCGGTCCAGTAGGCGACGAGCCCGTAGCCGGCGGTGTGCGACTTGTTGAAGGCGTAACCGGCGAACGGGAGCATGACGTCCCACAGCGCCTTGATCGCCTCGTCGCCGTAGCCGTTGCTCTTCATCCCGGTCTCGAAGGTGACGAACTCCTTCTCCAGGATCTCCTTCTTCTTCTTACCCATGGCCCGGCGCAGCAGGTCGGCCTGACCCAGGGTGTAGCCGGCCACGGCCCGGGCGGTCGCCATGATCTGCTCTTGGTAGACCAGCAGGTGGAAGGTGTTACCCAGGATCGGTTCCAGGACCTCTTCCAGGTCCGGGTGGATCGGGACGACGTCCTGCTTGCCGTTCTTGCGCAGCGCGTAGTTGATGTGCGCGTTGGCGGCCATCGGGCCGGGACGGTACAGCGCCAGGACGGCGGCGATGTCTTCGAACCGGGTCGGTTCCATCAGCTTGAGCAGGGCCCGCATGGGCCCGCCGTCGAGCTGGAACACGCCGAGAGTCTCGCCGCGGGCCAGGAGTTTGTAGGTCTTCTCGTCGTCGAGGGGAAGTTCGAGCGTGTCGAGTCTGACGCCGGTGTTCGCCTCGATGATCTTGATGGCGTGGTCGATGATGCCGAGGTTGCGCAGCCCGAGGAAGTCCATCTTCATCAGGCCCATTTCCTCGCACTGAGGATAGGCGAAACCGGTCAGCAGAGTGCCGTCCGACTGGCGCTTGTGCATCGGCACCAGGTCCAGCAGCGGAGCAGAGGAGAGGATCACCGCCGCGGCGTGCACACCGGTTCCGCGGATCAGGCTCTCGATGCCCAGACCGGTGTTGTAGACGCGCTTGACCTCGGGGTCGGTCTCGACCAGGGTCCGGAACTCGCCGCCCTCGGCATACCGGTCGTGGTTCTTGTTGAACAGGTCCGCGAGCGGTACGCCCTTGCCCATGACGTCCGGCGGCATGGCCTTGGTGATGCGGTCACCCATGGAGAAGGGGTAACCGAGGATGCGGCTGGCGTCCTTGATCGCGGCCTTGGCCTTGATCGTGCCGAAGGTGTTGACCTGGGAGGTGTAGTCGGCGCCGTACTTCTCGGTGACGTACTTGACCATCTTGTCGCGCTGGCGGTCGTCGAAGTCGAGGTCGACGTCCGGAGGGCTGATGCGGTCGGGGTTGAGGAACCGCTCGAACAGCAGATCGTGTTCCAGCGGGTCCAGCTCGGTGATCCGGGTGGCGTAGGCCACGATCGAGCCGGTGGCCGATCCACGGCCCGGGCCGACCGGGACGCCGGTGTCGCGGGCCTGGCGGCAGATGTCGGAGACGATGAGGAAGTAGCTGGAGAACCCCATCGGGCCGATGACCTTCATCTCGGTCTCGTACCGGTCGAGCACGTGCTCGGGGATCGGGTCGCCGTAGCGCTTCTTCAGGCCGATCTCGACGTTCTGCCGCAGATAGGATTCCTGGGTCTCGCCCTCGGGCACGTCGAACTGGGGCATCCGGTCGACGTAGGTGAAGACGTCTTCGTAGGACTCGACCATCTCGGCCACGCGCAGCGTGTTGTCACACGCGTCGGGCAGCTCCTTGAAGAGGGCCCGCATCTCCTCGGCCGTCTTGAGGTAGTACCCCGAGCCGTTGAACCGGAACCGGTTCGGGTCGTCCTTGTTCTTGCCGACGCCGATGGCCAGGAGGCTGTCGTGGGCGTCGGCCTCGCTCTCCAGCACGTAGTGGCTGTCGTTGGTCGCCAGCAGGGGGATGTCCAGGTGCTTGGCGAGCTTGAGCAGGTCGGCGCGGACCTCGTGCTCGATGTCGATGCCGTGGTCCATCAGCTCGAGGAAGTAGTTCTCCTTCCCGAGCATGTCCTGGTAGGCCCCGGCGACCTTGACCGCCTCGTCCCACTGGCCCAGCCGCAGCCGGGTCTGCACCGCGCCGGAAGGGCAGCCGGTGGTGCCGATGATGCCCTCGGCGTGCTGGGAGATGAGCTCCATGTCCATCCGGGGCTTGCCGAAAAAGCCCTCGTACGAGGCGATGGACGACAACCGGAAGAGGTTGCGCAGGCCCGTGGCGTTCTTGGCCCACATGGTCATGTGGGTGAACTTGCCGCCACCGGAGACGTCCTTGCCGCCCTCGGACCCGTCGTCCGCGACGCCACGCCCGGCCTTGCCCCAGAAGATCGCCTTGCGGTCGTGACGGGAATCGGGAGCCACGTAGGCCTCGATCCCGATGATCGGCTTGACCGGGCCCTTCTTGCCGATTTGGTAGAACTCGTAGGCGCCGAACATGTTGCCGTGGTCACTCATCGCGATCGCGGGCGAGCCCTGGCGCTCCGCCTCGGCGAACAACTTCTTGTTCTTCGCCGCTCCATCCAGCATGGAGTACTCGGTGTGCACATGCAGATGGACGAAGTCACTCACTGGGGTAATGCTCCTGCGCTCGCGCGATGGGTACGACCGGCGTCAGTTTAGGCGCTCTCCCGGGGAGAGGGCCGAATCCTCCCGGCCTGTCGCATCCCGTGTGTCCGTTGAGGCGTTTTGTTATTTTTGCGAGGCGCAGGCGGCTACGGCCAGGAGATCGTGAACGTGCTGGTGGGCCTGCTCACGCTGCGGTGGACACCGCCAGGCACGGCCGGGTTCGGGTGGCGGGTGACGGTCAGGCTCGGACGCGCCTGCGGGTCCCATGCCGCGATCGCCTCGGCGTAGCGTTCGCTCAGGTCCGGCCCGGCGGGCCCGTGGGCGACGATCCCGATGGGCGAGGCCAAACCGACGAAGGGACGAGCGTACCGCCCCGAGCTCTCAGAGTTCCTGTTTTCCGTAGAGCCAGCGAATACTCATCCGGCTCTCCCACTCCGGGTGGACCACGTGCTCCTGGTCCTCCCCGACGAGCTGGACGCTGCTGCGCTCCGGATCGCTCCTCAGCCGGGCGACCTCATGCGACTCGATCCTGGTCGGCCGCCCTCCGCCCGCCCGGACGAACCACTTCGTCACCACCTCGCAGCGTCCCCACAGGTCCCCGCGGTACCCGGTCGACTCATAGGTGAAGAACTCCAGGCGCACTGCTCCGTCGTCCTCCCGGACCAGACGCGCGGGATGCAGATAGGCCGCGATCTCACCGGCCAGGAAGTGCCAGTCCAGCAGAGGAGTGGTCCAGGCAGAACCCTCGACCGGATACGGCAAGGAGTACGAGCACATGCAGGCCACCACCTGTGCCGGCACCGCGGGGTCCGGGTCCCGGGGCTCGGTCAGGAGCATGCGCTCGATCAGTGGCTCGAGCCCCCGCCCACCACGCTGGACACGGAACTGCGCCCCGTCCCTGGCCCACACGGTGATCGACGGGTGGGGCGAGACCGCCGGCGGACAGTCGAGCACCATCCAGTCGATCACCGGCTCGACGTCGACCCGGGCGATCCACGGCTCGGCACGCAACACGAGGTCGAGCCGGACGCCGTCCGAAAAATCAACGGGGTCGAGGGATTCCGGGGGCTGCACCCGGTACTGGCGCAGCCATTCCGGCTGCTCCTGGTAGGCCAGAAAGACCTCCGCAACGTCCTGCCAGTGCGCGTAAACCTGTTCCTGAGGCCCGATCTGGACGAAGTACTGCCGCACACCCACCCGCTTATTGAAGTGCGTGTCGTCGAGACAGGCGAAGAACGTCAGCGTGAAGACGTCGTCCGTCCACCGGTAGCTCGGTCCCCGCAGCCGGTCGGCGATCCGCGCGGCACTCGGGGCGCTGCGGACCAGGTCCTCGATCTGCTCCAGGCCCCGGATCAGCGTCACCCTCTCCCGGCGGGCCAGATCCTCGGCCAGATCCGCCGGCTCCACGGACGCGTCCATCTCCCACGAGTAGACCTGCCTGACCGCCACCGCATCCACCACCCGAACGTCCTGACAACTGCGAACACCATGTCAAGGCGGACATCATCGGCACAAGTGGTTTCGGCTCATGCGGCCGGGTCGCGACACGTGGCTCAGCCGATCACGGGGAGGAGCTCTCCTCCTGACCGGTGAATGCTGAAAGCCCATGGCATCGCTACAGAATGCCTTCCGCCGCCGCCTGGTAGACGGTGCGGACGGTCGGTTCGTAGCCGAGGCTGCGGATGAGGGTGCCGTCGAGGCTGCCGGTCCAGGGGTCGGTGACCGGCCCGGTGGACTCGGGGTAGTCCGCGCCCACGATCCTGGCGATCTCGTGCAGGCTGGTGGGCAGGTCGTCCACGACGTTGACGGTGTGGCCGTCGAAGGCGCCGGCCAGGCCCAGGCCCACGGCGGTGGCGATGTCGCGGTGGTGCACCAGGCTCATCGGCTGGGCCGAGTGCCAGTTCCAGGTGCCCAGCAGCCGGGGCGCCGACTCCAGGTGGCCGTCCTGGTCACCGTAGACGAACCCGAAGCGCAGCACGCTCCAGGTGAGTCCGCTGGCCCGCAGGTCGTTCTCGGCGACGACCTTGGTGGCAGGGTAGGGCATCTGCGGGTGGGTGGGGTCGTTTTCGCGGGCGGGGTGGGACAGGTGGTGGTCGTAGACCAGGCCGGTGCTGGCCATGATGAAACGGGCCTGCGGAGAATGAGTTCTGACCGCGTCGATCAGGTTGCGGGTGGCGTCGATGTTGGCCCTGCGGATCAGGTCCGGGTCCGGGGTGCGCAGGACGGCGGCCAGGTGAACGACGGCGGTGACGCCCTCGACCGCCTTGATCAGGCTCTGCGGGTCGAGCAGGTCACCTTCGACACTCTCGACGCCTTCGGGAACCTGCTTGCCGGCCCGGACCAGGGCCCGCAGCTCGTGCCCGGCACCGATCAGGCGGGGCAGGAGGCGGGTGCCGACGAGGCCGGTGGCGCCGGTGACGAGAATGGTCATGGGGTCTTCCTTCTGGGGATTCAGGCACGATCGTTCAGCCGTCGCGTCGCGGAGCGCAGCACGCGCAGCGTGGTGGCCAGGTCGTCCTGGTCGACGTCGCCGAACGCGACGGTGAGGATGTGCTCGATCGGGTTGGGGAGTTCTTGCCACAGCCGTTCGCCCACGGGGGTGAGGCTGAGGGTGCGCCGGCGCTGGTCACCGGAAGCGGTTTCCTGGGACACCAGCCCTTTTCGCACCAGGGTCGCGACGATCCCGGTCATGCTGGCCCGTTCGATGCCGAGCTTCTGGACCAGGTCGCGCTGCGGGGTCGGCCCCTCGTGCGCCAGGTGGTGCAGCACGTACCACTGGGTGGACCCCAGGTTGTAGGGCCGCAGGGTGGAGTCGATCATCGCCCGGCTGGCGAAGTAGTACTTCTTCGCCCAGGCGCCGACCGAGTCGTGCTCGAAGTCTTCTGGCTCGCTGGTCACCGGCCGATTTTGCTAGGGGCCATACATTCGGGTCAAGAATCCACCTCTCCGTCCGGGCGCAGCGCACCTTCAGGCTCCGGACCGCGCGCAGGCAGCGGGCGTTCGCTTGGTGCCTAACAACTTGAGTTTGTATGGCACCTAGCAATATGTCAAGAAGGCGATGGTCATCGAGCGAATGGCCGCGCGACGGCGGCAGAGACCTTCGGACGAACGACCGCCAGGCGAACCTTCACAAAATCACCACACGGGACAATACGGCTCCCGGCCCCGCCGTCCGGGTCCGGATGCTAGGTTCCAAGATCAACAACGAACGTTTCGCGAAGCCAACGCTTTTCGCCGCCCGGCATTCAAACCACTGGTGGACGACGAAAGGCGGCACCGCCGCGTTCACCGTGGTGAGACCAACCCAGCCCCACGACACAAGGGATGCCGCACGGATGAGTCGACGCCTTTCCACGATCTCGATCCTGATCGCCGTCGTCGCCGGCTGATCTACTTCCAGGGACCGGCGATCCTCGCCCCACGACAGGACGAGGCCTCGCGGTACTGCTCGAACCAGAGCACGGATCCCGACGCATCGGGCAGCGTCGACTGGCGGGCCGGATTCCCCAGCGGATGGTGGTGTCACATCGACGGCCGCCCCGAGGACACCTACCTCTTCTGGTGGAACTGAGCGCCGACGCCGCCCGACCGCTACAGGCGCACCAGAACCAGGTCCCACTGGCCGTGATCGTCCTCCCAGCCGCCGTCCACCTCGCCGATGTCCAGCGGATTGAACGCCGGTGGCACCTCGAGGGCGAAGAGCTCCTCGTTCTCGTGGCAGATCCGCGCCGCGTCCTCCCGGGATCCGTCGGTGGCCACCCGGATGTAGCGCACGCGCCACTCCGATCCACCAAGGTCCCGACCCACCAGATCGCGCCCGAAGACCTTTTCGCCGTCCACCTCGAACACCGTGTTCGGGCCGTCGACGGGCAGGGGGCCCGTGTCGTAGATGGTCAGATCGTCGTTCAGGACGTTCTTCTCACCCCGGAGCACAGCAGGTGAGAGCCAGTCCGGGTGGCGGTCCAGACCGACCTCGTAGACGAAGTTGCCCGAGGCGAACAGCGCGAAGATCGACATGACGGGGACCATATCCACCGCGAAGCCCTGGGACGACGAGAGGCCAGGACCGCTCAGGCCTGCTTGAGCCGGGCGTTACCGGCCGCGAGGATCTCGTCCGCCAGGTCCGGGGCCGATCGGGCGACCGCCCGGGAGACCACCAGCGAGCCGACCATCTGGCTGAACAGGGCGATGGCCTGCTCGCGGGCCTGCCCGGCGCTCAGGTCGGTGCCGGACTGGGACGCGTTCTCCAGCACCATCTCCGTGATGGCGCCGAAGAAGCCCTCGAGTCCGTGCTGGTACTCGGACTGCGCCCCGGCACCGTCCCGTCCGGCGTCGGTGACCAGTGCGGCTGACGCGCAGCCGGTTTCGGGGTGGTCGCGGTGCTCGGGGTTCAGATAGGTGTCGAACATCTGGTCCAGGGCCGCCCGGGCCGAGCCGGGATGCTCTTCGCGGATGCCGGCCAGAGCCGCGAGGGAACTGACGAAGCCCTGGCGGAGGACCTCCCGGGCCAGGTCGTCCTTGGAGCCGAAGTGGTTGTAGAAGCCGCCGTGCGTCATCTCGGCCGACTTCATCAGCTCGGCGATGCCGATCCCGTGGACGCCGTGGGTGCGGAAGCCCCGGCCCGCGGCCTCGACGATCTTGTCGTGGTTGAGCTTCTTCTGCTCCTGCGTGAGGCGGGGCACGTGAGTCTCCTTCCCGGGCGGGCGGTGCGGCGAACCGCATCTGAGCAGGTCCGACACAGTTCGGCCCTTGATGATACCCGTCATCATTGATGCCCGCGCCGGCTTGACTTTTATTAATGACGAGCATCATTGTTTTTCGGGGCGGCCCTCAGGCCGTCTCGTGGTCACCAGGAGAAGTGAGTCAGGCATGGACGTGGGAACGATCGGGGCGGGAGCCGTCGCGCAGGCCGTCGCCCGTCACCTCGTGGCAGCGGGCCACCGCGTGATGCTGAGCAACAGCCGCGGGCCGGCGTCGCTGGACGAGGTCGTGGCCGGACTGGGACCGCTGGCCAGTGCCGGCCCGGTCGCCGAGGCCGCGGCGGCCGACCTGGTGCTCCTCGCCGTCCGGTGGAGCGACGTACCGGCCGCGCTGGCCGGCGCGCCGGCCTGGAACGGGCGCATTCTGGTGGACGCCACCAATCACGTCCTCGGCCCGACCGTCGCGGACCTCGCCGAGCTCGGCGACGAGACCAGCAGCGAGTTCGTTGCCCGCCACGCTCCCGGCGCGCGGGTGGTGAAGGCCTTCAGCACCCTGTACGGGTCGTACATCGCGGCGGATCCCCGGCATGCCGATGGCCGGCAGATCCTCTTCTGCGCCGGTGACGACGCCGAGGCCAAAGCGGTCTTCCAGAGGACGTTCGACGCCGTCGGTTTCGCTCCGGTGGACGTGGGGACGTTGCGCGAGGGCGGCCGGCTCATGCAGGTCGGAGGGGGCCCGCTCTCCGCGCTCCACGCTCTCCGCCAGGACTGACCGACACCGCGAAAGGAATACCCCGTGAAGGCACTGGCATACGAAAAGGCCCACCCCCTGGATGCGTTCGCTCTGGAACTCATGGACGTCGACGAACCGCGGACGCGTGACAGTGATCTGCTGATCGAGGTGCGGGCCGTGGGCGTCAACCCGGGTGAGGCGCTCATCCGGCAGATGCGCAGCGCACCCCCGGGTGGACGCGTCGTCCTCGGCTGGGAGTTCGCCGGGGTGGTGGTCGCAACCGGTTCGGCGACACATGGTTTCGCCGTGGGCGACCGGGTCATGGGCACCGGGGACGTCACCCGGGACGGCTGCTGGGCCGAACGCGTGGCCGTCGACCACCGGGTCGCCGCCAGGATCCCGGATCAGCTCTCCTTCACGGATGCCGCCTCCCTGCCCGTCGGCGGCCTCACCGCCTGGGAAGCCCTGTTCCGGGATCAGGGCGGACTACCGGCCGGGGTCGGGAACGTCCTGGTCGTCGGCGGCGCCGGAGGCGTGGGCTCGATGGCGACGCAACTGCTCAGGAGCCGGACGTCCGCGCGGGTGATCGCCACCGCCTCCCGGCCCGAATCCCGCGCATGGTGCACGGCCATGGGGGCCGATCTGGTCGTCGACCACACCGCGGACGTCGCCGGCCGGCTGCGGACCGCGGGCGTCGAGCAGATCGATCTGGTGCTCTCCACCCGGGGCACCGCCGGCAACATCGGCTGGATCACCGACGTCCTGCGTCCGTTCGGTCATCTGGCGACCACCGACCTCACCGGCACCACCGACATCGAACCCTTGATCCAGAAATCCGTATCCGTGCACACGGAAATGGTTTTCAGCCGGGTCGTCACCGGCCACGAACTTCACCGGCAGGGACAGATCCTCGCCGAACTGGCGAGCCACGCACGCCCGATCGTGACCACACGACTGCACGGTCTCACCGTGGACTCCATGCGGCAGGCCCACGCGCTGGCCGAAAGCGGTCGCACCGTCGGGAAAACCGTCATCACCGCCTGACCGATCACCGAACCACAGAACAGGAACGAACACATGGGCAAGCTGCTCGTCACCGGAGCCACCGGAAACCTGGGCCGTCAGACCCTGGAACTCCTCCTCGAGAGCGTCCCCGCCGATCGCCTGGCCGGGCTCGCCCGCACCCCCGAGCGGGCGGCCGACCTGGCCGGACGGGGGGTGGACATCCGCCAGGGCGACTACCTCGACCAGGCCTCGCTGGTGCGGGCCTTCGACGGGGTGGACCGGCTGCTGCTCGTCTCGGCGCAGGCCTTCACCGATCGAAACACCCAGCACCTCAACGCCATCACGGCGGCGAAGCAGGCCGGTGTGAAGCACGTGATCTACACGGCGATCCAGCGCGACGAGGCACTCGGCATCAACCAGGTGGGTGTCACCGAGTCCGACGTGTTCACCGAGCAGGCGCTGCGTGCCTCCGGGCTGACGTACACCATCCTCTACAACCCGATGTACCTCGACCAGTTCGACGGATACGTCGGAGCCGACGCGTACGAGAAGGGTGTGCGTGTTCCCCCGGGCGAGGGCACCATGGCACCGGCCCTGCTGCGCGACCTCGCCGCCGGCAACGTGGCCGTGCTCACCCAGGACGGCCACGAGAACAAGACCTACACGCTCAACGGCAGCGAGGCCGCGTCGTACCGGGACATCGCCGCCACCTTGAGCGAGATCCACGGCAGGACGGTTCCCTACCTTCCCGTCACCGTGGAGGAGTTCCACGAGAGTTACGTCCGGAACGGCCTTCCCGAGCCGGTCGCCGAGTTCCTGACGGCCTGGGTGGCCGGCGTCGGCCTCGGCTCGTTCAGCAAGAGCACCGACGACCTGGAGCGGCTCATCGGCTACCGGCCCACCGGCTACCGGGAGTTCCTGGAGAAGAACTATCCCTCGGTCGCACCTCGAACGGGGTCCGGCGCCTGATCGACGCGCCGGGCCCGGGGCGAACCGGCCTGCGGCGTGGTGGTGCCGTCTCTGCCTGGATACGGTGAAGACGCCGGGAACTTCTCAGGCAGCCGTCATGCGCCGGCTCACCGCCCGGCGCGGGTGGGGAGGCAGCGGCTTGGTTGTTTGCCGGACGCGCGAGGGGCAGACTCACTTCTGCGGCGTCTCAGCCCGAGCGCTGTTGTCGTTCGTGGAGGCGGAGTAGTGGGCCAGCAACAGGCGCCGCAGGTCATTGCCATGGTCTCCTCCGCCGGTGGTCTGGAGGCCATGACGACGGTCCTGCGCGGAATGGACGTCGGCCTTCCGGTGTCCGTCGTCGTGCAACAGCACCTCGGCAGCACCGGCAGCATTCTGGTGGATCTTCTGCGCCGGCGTGCGGGTGTCGAGGCGGAATGGGCTCATGACAGCGGGCGGTTGCAGCCGGGCCGTGTCCTGGTGGCTCCGCCTCGCAGGCGACTGGAGTTCTTTCCCGATGGGTCCTATGAACTGAAGGACATCGAGACCGGAATCCGGAGTCTTCCGCACGATGCGATGCTGACCTCGCTCGCCGACTCGTTCGGCGCCGGGGTGCTCGCCGTGATCCTGACCGGGATGGGCCGCGACGGTGCGGCGGGTGTGACCGCCGTGCAAGCAGCCAACGGTGTGGTCATCGCCCAGAGTGAGGACACCGCAGAACAACCTTCCATGCCCCGGTTCGCCGCGGAGGCCGGCGCCGACCTGGTGCTCCCGCTGCACGAAATCGCCCGGGTCCTCACCGACGTCGTCGCCGGCCAGGAACTCCCCCGACCGGAAGGAGAGCAGGCCGCACTCCGGGCGACGTTCGGCGAGGCGGGCGAGATCGCCCGGCTCGCCAGGGAAATCGACTGGTTGACAACAACTCTCGGACCGGTGCGATTCTGGCCGGATGCCCAGCGGATGGCGGTCCGCCAGGCGATGGACGCGCCCCACGGCATCACCCTCTTCCTCGGTCCCGACCACATCATCATCCAGAACGATGTCGGGCTGGTCTCGATGGGCGGCGTGCAGGCACAGAAGCTGGGGCTTTCGTTCGCGCAGGCTTACCCCGAGGCGCTGGCGTACATGCAACCCGTCCTGGCGACCGTCATGGCTGGTGGCCGTGTGTACCACGAGGCCACCCTGGTCCCCTTCGACAAGCAGGGCCGGATCGAGCACGCCTGGTTCGACATGTCCTACACCCCGATCCGTACGGTCGACGGCAGCATCCTCGGAGTCCAGCAGACCTTCCTCGATCGCACCGAGGAGGTGCTGAACCGACGTCGTCTACAGACCCTCAACCGGCTGGCCGCGGTGGCGGGTGCGCGCAGTCGCGCCGAGGCACTGGTCGCCGCGACAGAGGTGCTCGACGCAGCTGAGGACGTCCCTTTCGCGATGGCGTACCTCATCGAGCCCGCCCGTGCCCAGGCGTCGCTGGCGGCGGTGTGCGGTGTGGAACCAGGTGGCAGCATCGCTCCGCACCGACTGCGTCTCACGCCAGGCACGGTCTGGCCGCTGCACCGGGTGCTCGGCGAACGCACCGAGATCGTCCTCGACGACATGACCGACCGATTTCGCGGGCACCGCGTCGGGGACGGGCAGGTCGTGCCCCGGGAAGCCGTCCTGTATCCCCTCACCGGCCACGCTGACGGAGACATCAGCGGTGTACTCGTCCTGGGGGCCCATCCGGGGACACCGCTCGACGTTGCCTACCGCGCGTTCCTGACGCTTGTCGGCGAGTCGGTGGCGGCCAAGGCACAGGAGGGGCATGCCCGTCATCAGGAGCAGCAGAGGCTGACCCAGCTGGCCGAGCTCGACCGGGCCAAGACCGAGTTCTTCTCCAACGTCAGCCATGAGTTCCGGACGCCGCTGACCCTCATGCTCTCCCCGCTCGAGGATCTGATGCAGGAGGCCGGCGACCCGGTCGCGGCACCCCGGGCCGTGATCGATGTCGTCCAGCGCAACGCCCAGCGCCTGCTGCGTCTGGTCAACACGATGCTGGACTTCTCTCAGATCGAAGCCGGCCGGATGCGGGCTCAGCTGGTCCCCACCGACCTGAGTTCTTTGACCCAGGAGGTCAGCTCGATGTTCCGGAGCACGGTCGAGAATGCCGGCCTGGAACTGCGGGTGGACACCGGGCCACTGCCGCACCCGGTTCAGGTCGACCCCGAGATGTGGGAGAAGATCGTCTCCAACCTGCTGTCCAACGCTTTCAAGTTCACCTGGACCGGGAGCATCGAGATCACCCTTCGGGCCTTGCCGAAACACGTCGAGCTCACGGTCCGTGACACCGGTGTCGGGATCGCGGCCGATCAGCTCCCCCACCTCTTCAAGCGTTTTCACCGGGTGCACGGCATCCGCGGACGCACCCACGAAGGGGCCGGAATCGGTCTGGCCCTGGTCAACGAACTGATTCGCCGGCATCACGGCCGGGTACGCCTGACCAGCGAGCTCGAGGTGGGCACCACGGTGACCGTGTGGATCCCGCTGAACCGCCGTCCGGTCCCGGGAGCAGTGGTACCGGCCGCGCGCGAGCCGGGCCGGTTGGCTGCGGCGATGGCTGAAGAAGCGCTTCGCTGGGGCGAAGCCACCGATCTGGTGCCGGTGCCGGACGACCGGGAACCGGCGGCGCCGATCCCGGGTGCGCGTCTCCTGGTGGTCGACGACAACCCGGACATGCGTAAGTACCTGGTGCGTCTGCTGCAATCGCGCTGGCGCGTGGCGTCTGCGGGCGACGGGTCGCAGGCGCTGGAGCAGGCCCGGCGCAACCCGCCCGATCTGGTGCTGACCGACACCATGATGCCGGGTACGGACGGATTCTCCCTCCTGCGGGAGATCCGCGCAGACCCCCGGCTGGCCGCTGTTCCCGTTGTCCTGGTGACAGCGCGCGCCGGAGAGCAGGCCGCCGTCGAAGGACTGCTGGCGGGTGCCGACGACTACGTCGTGAAGCCCTTCTCCGCGCGAGAACTCGTCGCCCGGATAGCGGCGCAACTGGAGCTGTCGGCGATGCGCCGGCGCCTGGTGGCCGCGGACACGTACCGCCTGGCCCTCACCCATGCCCTCCAGGATCTGTCGGACCCGGACGTCATGCAGCAGCGGGCGATCGAGATCCTGGCCGAGGAGCTCGGCGTCACCAATGTGCACTACTGCGAGGTGAACAGCGACGCCGGAACCTTGGCGGTGCTGGCCGAGCACCGCCAGGCCGGGCCCTCCTACCTGGGCACCTACCGGCTCGACGAGTGGGGCGGTGCCTTTCTGGGACAGACCCTGGGGCGGGGCCGGTCCCTGGTGATCGATGACGTGAGGGGCTGCGATCTCGACGACGTGGGCCGGGCCGCCTGGGAATCGGCAGGTGTCCGCGCGGTGGTGAAGGTACCGCTGTCGCGTGAGGGCCGATGGATCGGGCATCTGGCCGCCCTCCAGGACCGCCCTCGTCGCTGGACGCCGCAGGAGGTCGCTCTGGTCGAGGAAACAGCGGCCCGTACCTGGGCCTTCATCGAACGGACCCGCGCCGAGGCCCAGCTGAGGCGGTTCGCCGCCCTGGTCGAGGCCAGCGACGAGTTGATCGGCATCTGCGACCACGACCTCGTGCCGCTCTACACCAACGCCGCCGCGCTCGCCCACATCGGGCTGGAGGACGCCGGCGACCCACGACTACGGACCATGCTGGACGTCGTCCATCCCGACGACCTGGTCCAGGCCCAGGAACTCTTCGCGACAGCGCGCCGCGACGGCCACGCGGAATCCGAGTTGCGGCTGCGCCGGTTCGACACGCAGGAGATCCGCTGGGTCATCTACTCGGTCACGCTGCTGCCCGGAAAAGCCGAGAAACCTGGTGGATTCGCGATTCTGGCCCGGGACGTGACCGAGCGTCGTCATGCGGAGGCAGCGGTGCAGGACAGCGAACGGCGGATGCGGCTGGCGACGGCCGCGACGGGGATGGTGACCTGGGAGTGGCTGCCCGGCGAGGACAGCATCACCACCAGCGAAAACTTCGCCAGCGTCTACGGCCTGCCGGAACTGGCCGGTGTGGACGCCGGATTCGCCCTGGTCCTGCCCGAGGACCACGCGGCCCATCAGGCGAACGTACAGAGAATCGCCGCCGAGGGCGGACGCTACCTTTCACAGTTCCGGATCCGGCGACCGGACGGGCGCATCGTCTGGCTCGAGGAACGAGCAGAGGCAACGCTGGCGCCCGATGGCACGGTGGGACGGATCCTGGGGGTCACCCTCGACGTCACCGACCGGATGACCTGAGCGATCCCGGTTTCCGGCCCCCCGTCGGCAAGACCGTGGCCCCTGAGTTGATCTTGGTGGCTCTGCATCAGGTATGTTCTTCCGCCGATGACGACAGCCACGAGCCCGGCCCTCGTCGCTCCCGCCGTACGGTCCGGCGCGCGACGATGACGCCGATCGCAGGACTCGAACAGGCCGAGAGGACGACCGTTCTCGTCCATGCCGAGGACCGCTTCACCCGCACCGGACTGCTCGGCATGCTCAGCGCGGGCCCGCGGATCACGCCGGTCCTGACCGCCGAAGGGACCGATGTCGACGTCGTCCTGGTGGCCTCGACGTCGCTCACCAGTTCCCTGATGCGGCAGCTGCGGTCCCGGACCGGCCCGCGCCCGCCGTCCGTCCTGGTTCTCGACCAGCTGGGTGACGCGGACGTCTTCGGCGTCCTCGAGCTGGGGGTGCGGGCCGTTCTGTGGCGTCCCGAGGCCACCGGCGAACGCCTGCTCCACACCATCCGCCTCGTGCGCCGAGGTGGGGTCCTCCTTCCCGCCGAGGTGCAGCAGATGCTGGTCGACGCCGTGGTCAGGGTCCAGCAGAACGTCCTGACACCGCGCCGGCTCACCGCGTCCGGCCTGGAAGACCGCGAGATCGACGTGATCCGGCTGGTGGCCCAGGGACTCGACACCGCCGAGGTCGCGCGGCGCCTCGCCTACTCCGAGCGCACCGTCAAGACCATCCTGGCCGGGATGATCAGCCGGCTGAATCTCCGGAGCCGGTCCCACGCGGTCGCCTACGCGATCCGGTCAGGAGTGCTGTGACACCGGCAGGCCTTCTTCCGTGCGGTCATCGAACGTGACTCACAGCACATATGGTAATTATTGGTCCGCGAGCCACCCACCCAGCATCGACAGGTCGATTTCAGCCATGAGACACCCCTCCTTCGCGGACAGTTGCGCCCATGGCCACTCCTGACAGCGCGAGCTGGCACCAGATCGGCGTCTTCGGTTCCGGGGTCCTGGTCGAGCGGCAGGTGAACTCCCTGCTCGTCCGGCCGGCGCGGCCCACCCCGGCCCAGGCCGAGGCCGTGGCGCAACTGCGGGTGTTCGCCGAGGCCGCGGCCCGCACCGGGCCCGGGCGGATCCGCGCTCTCACGGTGTACCTCGCCCCGTTCACCGGCATCAGCCTCTCCGGAATGCTCACAGCCCTGCGTGAGCCCTTCCAACGCCTCTGCGACGACGGCGCTCACCAGCGGCTCCAGATCGTCACCGGCGCCGATCACGGCAGCACCTCCGGCGTGAACCCGTTGCAGGCCCTGGCCGACACCCTGCGGATCACGGTCATGGCCCCCGCCGGCACCCTTCTCCAGATCCCGGGCAACACGCTCTTCCCCGTCGACGGATCCGGCGCCGGGCACTGGCAGCGGTACGAGCCGGACGCCCCGGAGCCGTCCCTGGACGGCCCGTGGCACTTCAGCGCCGCCTGGGCCGGCGACCTGCCCCTGGACCCGGTCTCCTACGGGGAGAGCGACATCGACGTGGTGGCGGTTCCGGCCGGTGTCGTCCTGACCCCGTACGCCGGGCGCGCGGGATCTGCGGACGACGTGTTCTACTCGGTCCCGCTCGACCCGCGCCATCCCCTGGTCATCGTCGACCGGACCGGGGACCCCCAGGTGACGGCCGGGCAGATCGCCCGGTACCTGCGGACCGTTCCGGAACCCGTGCGTCGCTCGGTGCGGCTGTGCTCGGCGAGCAGCGACCCGGCCCCGAACTGGGCTCAGGCGGTCGCCGACGAACTGGGCGAGCCCGTCGAGGCGCTCACTGGCGTCCCCCTGCTCCGCGCCGGCGAATACACCTGCTGCGTCCTGGGTCCCGACGGCAACGGCGATCTGGCGGTCCGCTGGGAACCACTGGTCAGCCGGCTGCGCCACTCCCCCGCCCCGGGAACCGCCGAGATCACCGGCTGGCGATCGCCCGGACCCGACCTGTCCCGCAGCGGCGATCGTGTGTACGCCGTCGACGGCACGTGGGTGGTGGAGATCGTGCCCTCCGGGGTCTGGCTGCGCCGCAACGGCATCCACGAACTTCCCGCCCCGGTCAAGGCTCCGTTCGATCCCGTCGAGCCCGTGCTCGTCGTCGGTTCCCCCGGCGACCAGATCACGGAGCAGATCTGGTCGTACGCGGGGGATCTCGCCGACCGTCTCGAGCGTGTCACCGGATCCCGCGGACGCCTGCGCGTCCTGGCCTCCCCCCAGGCGGGCCGACCCGGCCGCGGCCGGCTGCGGCTCCTCGCCCCGACCGGCACCGATTCCACCGAGGCGACCGGGACCACCGGCCGTGACGTGTGGCAGCCATGACTCCGTACACATCCCGTTCCCGCATCCGGACCGGCCCCTGGAGGCCCTGGTCGTCACGCCCCCGTCCACGTCCCCGACCCTGAGGAGCCGAGCCCGCTCATGGTGGAGACGACCACTGACCGGCCGCGACGGCTCGCGATCATCGACAGCCGGCCGGCGCCGCACCTTTTCGAGCGAGCTGCCCCGCTCCCGCTCTTCGCCGGCGCAGACAGCACGCCTCCCAACTCGTCCTCGGCGACCGATCCCGCCCAGGAGACCGCTGCCCGGGAACTCCCGTCCGGGCGAGGACCACGGCCCCGGTCGTCCTCACCGGCCGGGTGCCGCGCCGTGTTCGTGAGCGTGTGCCTGATCGTCGTCACCACGCTGGTGACCGTCGGTGTCATGACCCGTCTCGGGGATCGCCCCACCTCGCCGTCCGGTTCCACGGTGTCCACGACCTCCCCGAGCACTCCGGCGACCGGCGCCGAACAGCACGGGACCGGCTGGGCCTCCGCCGAACTGGCTGTCACCGGAAACATCGGGGCCACCGTTTACTTCGGCCGGCTCGAGGACGTGCTCGGTCACCTGGGCGGCAAGGTCACCTTCGCGGTCGGTCCCGGATACCGGTCCACCTATCCGGACGCCTGCGTGGTCACCGTCGTGTTCACGAACGTCCGTGGCACCACCGCCAAAGCCTACGCTCTGGATCTGTACTCGTCCTGGCTCGCCGCCGAATCCACTCCGGACCCGGCGGTCTCGGCCGACCACGGCACCGTTCACCACCAGATGGTGACCCCACCACGGACCGTGACCCCAGGAACCCGGTGGACACCATCGTCCATGATCGACGTCGACGGAGCCCAGATCACCACCGGCACCTACTCTCTCGAGCTCCTCGCGCGCCGCGGCTCTCGCCTGACCTGGGCGCTGGGGAGCCGGCAGCTCACCTGCTCCCTCACCTGAATCCGGCCATGCCCGAACACCGATCACCGACCACGACGACCGCCGCCTCCCCGATCCGTATCGCGCTGATCACCAGCGATCCGATCAGCCGTGCCGCGTTCGCGGCTCTCGTCGTGCCCTGGACGGACATGAAGCTGCTGCCCGACGCCCGCCGATCCGGCTGTGACCTGCTCGTCGTCGTGGAACGCGCCGTCGACGGCGTCCTGCTGGGAACCCTGAGGTCTCACGCCCGGGACGCAACCGTGCCGGTGTGCGCGATCGTCGACGAACCGGGCGACGAGACGCTGCTGACCGCCGGCGCACACGCCGGGCTGTCGGGACTCGTCCTACGGGACGAGGCGACGCCCGACCTGCTGGCCGGCGTGCTGCGGCGGGTACACGGATCCACCGCGCGATGTGACGGTCCCGACGGGCGTCTCCAGGCGCTCCAGAGCGACCGGGAACGCCACCGGCACCTGAAGCCACCTACCGGCCTGGACCTCAGTGACCTGGACAAGCGCGAGGCCATGATCCTGCGTCTGCTGGCCGACGGCCTGTCCACCTCCGAGATCGCCTCTGTCATGGGGTACTCCGAGCCCACCATCAAGAGCTCGCTCTCGTGTGTGCTTCAGCGCCACGACCTGCGCAACCGCATTCACGCCGTGTCCGCGGCCCTTCAGCAGGGCCTGATCTGATCGAGGCCCGTCTGGATGGGCCGGCCCTGGACCACGACGAACGGCCCTGTCGCCCGACCGGCCAGGACCGGGCGGACGGCAGGGCGTCGTGTCGCCGGCCGGTTACGTCAGCCAGGTGGCCAGCAGCTTGCCCTGGCTGGACTTGATGGTGACGCTCGCGCCGTCACCGATCCCGGCACCGGCCGAAGCCTCGTAGGAGAACCGCCAGGTGTTGCTCTCGCCCTCCAGGACCTCGGGCGATCCGTCCTCGCCCGGCACGTCGATCGGGTCGAAGACGGCACCGTTCGCGTAGACGAACTGGATCGGGGACGTCAGGACCGTCCAGTCCCCCCGGTCCATCTCCACGTGCACATCGACCACGTAGGGAGGATCCCCGAGCTCCTCCTGGTCCTGGTCGGTCACCTCCGTCACGGCCACCCGGGCGTCGAAGTCCGCCGTGTGAATCGACTGCTCGGTCCCGATCGGCACGGCGCCACCGTCGGCCGAGGAGTCCGACGCCTGTGTGGCATCGCCGGTGGAATCGTTCGAATCTGCTTCTGCCGTGGGAGAACTGCTCGCATCCGCTGCCGTGGCGGTGGCCGCCGCCGTCGACGTTCCGGCTGCGGTCGTCGAGTCGCTCTGAGCGGTGGTGCACGCCGCCAGAAGAGCGACCGACAGGACGAGCGTCAGGGTGTGTTTTCGCATTTCGCCAAGGTATCCACGCTCGGCCTCATCGCCGGGCAACGGGGAGAACTCCGGGACGAGACGGTCACAGGGAATCAAAACACTTTCATCACAGCACTTTTGAGCATGTGATCAATCTGCGAAGCCTCCCCTGGAACCCCGATGACCCTAGCGATAAGTACGGCGAAGTCTTCCCTTTGGGATAGCCGCACACACTGCTGCTATCTTCCGTGCGTTCGTGACCGGCCGGTGGTGGGTCGGCTGCCGGGTCGTACCCGTCCAGCAGCGACGGCCGTTACTCCCCCGCAGAACTCCGGCCGGCTTCCATCCGGGGTTCACCGCGGCCAGCGAGTTCGGGCCAGGTGCGGACCCGTGACAGCGTCCCCCCGTTGTCGCAGGCGAGCTGCCATGATGGCCGATCATGATCCGGCATCCTCGGGGGAGCATCATGAATCGGCCAACGTGCCTGCAACGGGTATCTTTCCGGACGGGATTCGTCCTGTCCGTGACCACTGCCGCTTGTCTCGCGGCCCTCGCGCCGGCGCAGGCCGCGATCGCCCCGGCCACGGTGCGAGTCAGCAACAGCCGGCTCGATTACGTCGCGGCCGACGGCCAGGCCAACCGGTTGTCGGTGTGGCTGGGGCCGATTCACCGGGTGGGCAACGGTTTCTCCGAGAACTATCTCATCGACGACGTCTACCCGATCCGGATCGCCGGTGGTGACTGCGTCCATCCGCGTGCGTCCGATCCGACCCGGGTGCGGTGCACGGTGACCCACGGCAGTGACAGCAACGGCCAGCCCGGCGGGGTCGGGCCGGCCAGCTTCGCCTTGTCCTACACCGGTCGCTTCCGGCTCGGCGACGGGGACGACACGGTGCGGCTGCACAACCCCAAGGACCGCAGGATCTTCAGCCAGTTCTGGCTCGGCCCAGGCCATGACACCGCACTCACCCGGCAGAGCGGGGAACGCAGAGATCCCAGCGCGGTCTACGGGCAGGACGGCCAGGACCGCATCGTGGCCGGCATCCCGGATTCGCTGAGTCTGGTGACGGGCGGCAACGGCGACGACTGGATCTCGCTGATCGGGCCCGCCCCGGTCAGCGACGACGACGGGGTCTACCGGCGTGAGACCGGCAACGGGGTGGCTTCCGGCGGCAACGGCGACGACCAGATCCACGGCGGCCAGGGACCCCAGACCCTGTCGGGAGACGCCGGCGACGACCGGATCGACGGTGGGGACGGCGATGACGAACTGAACGGCGGCCCGGGAGACGACCGGCTGTGGGGCCGTCAGGGCAACGACACGATCCGAGGCGGCAACGGCAACGACCGGCTCTACGGCGGCCTGGGCCGTGACCGACTGATCGGTGGCCCCGGGAAAGACCTCACCGTGGCCAGATGATGGACGGCCGGCTCACCGCGGGCTCCGCTCCGGGCTGGTCTTCTGGCACCCACCCGGAGCCGGCATCAGGGTGGACAGGAGCGTCATCGACTGTTCGGCCGGGCTGCCCGCGGTGGGGAAGAAGATCTGCAAAGTCTGCCCCTCGGAACCGTTCACGCCGAACGTCGCATAGTTGAGCTCCAGCGTCCCCACGACCGCGTTGTTGAAGAGCTTCACGCCAGAGGTCTTTTCGTGAACGTCGTGCCGGGCCCACAGACGGCGGAACTGCTCGCTCTTGAGAGACAGCTCCCCCACCAGTGCCCGCAGCCGCGGATCGTCCACGTCGATACCCGACGACACCCGCAGCCCGGCCACCGCACCGGCGGCGATGCTGTCCCACTCCGGGTAGATGTCGCGGGCCGCCGGATCGAGAAAGATCTGGCGCAGCAGGTTCTTCCCCACCGCGAACCCCGGATTGACCAGGACGGCCAGTTCGGTCGCGGCCAGCACGTCGCGGAAACGGCCGGTGATGATCGCCGCCTGCCCCGGCCAGGTCCCGAGCAGCATCTGAAGCGCCGGGGTCACCCGCTCCGGCTTCGCCCGGGGCCGGCGGGCCGGTCCCGGGCGGGCGAGCTCGCGAAGGTGGCGGCTGCTCTCCGTATCCAGTTGCAGAACGCGCGCGATGGAGTCGAGCACGGCCTCGGACGGATTCCGATCACGCCCCTGCTCCAGCCGGGCGTAGTAGTAACTGCTCACCCCCGCCAGAAGCGCCAGCTCGTCGCGGCGCAGCCCAGGGGTACGCCGCCGGCCGAAGTCGGGCAGGTCGTACGACGACGGATCGGCCAGTTCACGTCGGGCCCGAAGGAATTCACCCAGCCGGTTCTCCTGCATGCCCCCAGGGTAGAACCGTCCCCGGCGACGTGCCTCACCCTGCGAGGGCTAGCCCCAGCAGGGCCTTTCCGGTGGGCGCCCGGCTTTCTAGGGTGAGTGGGTCACCCCGCGAAAGGAACCCGACATCATGAAATACCGCAAGCTGGGTCGTTCTGGACCGGAGGTCTCCGAGATCGCCCTCGGATCCTGGCTGACCTTCGCCGGAGGCATCCAGAAGGAACAGGCGAGAGCCACCCTGGAGGCCGCCTTCGACGCCGGGATCACCCTTTTCGACACAGCGAACATGTACGGACGCGGCGCCGCCGAACAGGCCTGGGGAGAGATGCTTTCGCAGCACTCTCGCGAATCCTACGTCCTGGCCACCAAAGTCTGGGGCCCGATGTCGGAAACCGACTCGGGACTGTCGGCGCCACAGATCGCGAAACAGATCGACGGGTCACTGCGGCGACTGCGCACCGACTACGTCGATCTCTACCAGGCCCATCGTTTCGACACCTCCGTGCCGATCGAGGAGACGATCGAGGCCCTGCTCCTGGTCGTGCGCCAGGGCAAGGCCCGCTACCTGGGTTTCAGCGAGTGGACGCCCGAACAGATCCGGGCGGCCGTCGACATCGCCGGGCCCGACGTGTTCGTCTCCTCGCAGCCCCAGTACTCGATGCTGTGGCGGGCCCCGGAGGCGGAGGTCTTCGACGTCTGCACGGCCGCGGGCATCCATCAGATCGTCTGGTCCCCGATGGCCCAGGGGCTGCTCACCGGAAAGTATCTGCCAGGCAAGCCTTTGCCCGCCGATTCCCGCTTCGCCCATCAGGAGATGAACGCCTTCCAGGACATCGTCTGGAGCGACCAGGCGCTGGAGGCGGTGCAGCGCCTGGTCCCGGTGGCCGAACAGGCCGGCCTGTCCATGCCCCAGCTGGCTCTGGCCTGGGCCCTGCGGCGCGATGAGCTGGCCGCGGTGATCATCGGGGCGTCCCGCCCGGAGCAGGTGCACTCCAACGCCGCGGCGGCGGGCGTGCACCTGTCCGACGAAACCCTGCAACAGATCGAGTCGGCTCTCGGCGATGTCCCGGTCACCGGCCCGCGCCTGGCGATGTACGCCGAGGAGGGGGTACTGCACCGCTGAGCATCGGTCATCGTCGTGCGCCGATCTACCTGGTGCCCTGACCCCGAACCAGTCCGTTCAGCGGTTGCCGTCGACGCGGTCGGCGAAGGCGCCGACCGCGGCGGCGAAGGCGACGGGTGCCTCCTGCGCGACGAAATGCCCGACGTCCGGGATCGCGACCGCGGTGACGTCGCCGGCGACCTGGCGCATCGTCTGCTCGGTGAAGGGGGCGTTGATGCCGTCGACGGCGAGCACGGGAACGGTCAGCGGGCGCGACCCGGCCAGTGCCCGCATCCGGTCGCCGCCGCTCAGGGAAGAACGGTAGAGCCCTTCGGTGCCACGCCAGCCGCCCGGCCGGGCGTAGGTGCGGGCGAACTCGTCGAGGTCGGCCTCGGTGATCGCGCCCGGCACCGTCGTCATCGCCGAGACCGCCCACTCGAGCATCACCCGCTCGCGGCCGGCCAGGAACAGCTCCGCGATCTCTGGGGCGGCCAGGAATCCGACGTGCCAGGAGCCGCCGTTCCTCACGTCGGCCAGCATCTCCCAGCCGTACCCCGGAAGGGCGGTCTCGACGCCGGTGAAGCTGAGGACGTCGCCGGGGTGCGTGGCCGCGAACGCGAAACCCGGCCCGCCGCTGATGTCCTGGCAGGTCACGTGTACGGGGCCGAGGCCGAGGTGGGCGACCAGCTGGTGCAGGTCCTCCGCCGTGGTGGCCAGGTCGTGGTCGCCCTCGGCGATGCCGGAGTCGCCGAAGCCGCGCAGGTCGACGGCGAACACCCGGTGCGTGGCGGCGAGCAGCGGAATGACGTCGCGGAACGCCCACCAGGACTCCGGCCACCCGTGCACCAGCAGGATCGGGGAGCCGGCCTCCCCCGCCGAGACGTAGTGCAACGTGGTGCCGTTGATCTCGGCCGTGTGGTGCGTGACGCCCGCCACGGTGCGCGAGGCGTCCACGAAAGAGCTGGGCATGCGGGAACTCCCAAGATAGACAACCGAGTTGACTTCAGTGTTAGTCAACCCGGTTGTCTATGTCAAGGGAGACCTAGACTGGGGCCATGTCCTCAGGATCCGGCGCCGATCTCGCCCTGCTGCTCCTGGGCAGCTACCGCAATCTGGTGGACGAGGTGGTCCGGGAGCTGGCGACCCGGGGATACCCCGACGCCCGGCCGTCGCACGAGTACGCGATCCGGGCCATCCGGGCCGGCGCCGACAGCGCCTCGGACCTGGCCCGCAGACTCGCCGTCACCAAGCAGGCCGCGGCCAAGACGATCGCCGCGCTCGTCGAACGCGGATACGTCACCACCGAGACCGACCCCACCGACGTCCGCCGCAAGACCATCCGGATCACCGATCACGGGATCGGGCTGATCACCGAGGGCACGGCGATCTTCGACGAGGTGCGAGCCCGCTGGGAAGCGCGCCTGGGCGCCACCGAACTCGCCGAGCTGGAAAGACAACTCGCCCAGTTCGTCGGCGACTCGCCCATCAACCTCGACGCTCCGGGCTGGGCGGCGGGGCAGGAACTGCGCTAGTACACAGCCATGGTCTTGCCGATCGACTGGGACACTGCCTGGGCGGTCGGGCGGGGTGGCGTCATCCTGCACACCGGTGACGGCGGTGTCACCCGGGTCCATCAGGAGTTTCCGCGGGCCGACTGCGGCCTGTGGTCCCGAAAAGTAAATCACCGCACCGTGAATGGAGAAACCAACACCATGACAGACATCGCGGGCTACCACGGGGTGCCGACCACCACGCTGGCAGACGTCCTGAACCGTGAGCAGGTCATGGACATCGGCGTGCGCCCGCTGTGGGGCCCGGTACCGCGGGTCGCCGGTCCCGCCTTCACCGTCCGCTGCGAGCCCGGCGACAATCTCATGCTGCACGCGGCCATCTACCGGGCCGGGCCCGGCTCGGTGATCGTCGTGGAGTCCGGCGACCTGGACCACGCCCTGGCCGGCGGCAACGTGTGCGCCGTGGCCCAGCGGCGCGGGGTCGCGGCGTTCGTGCTCGACGGCCTGATCCGTGACCTCACCGAGGTGCGTGAGGCCGGCTTCCCGGTGTACGCCCGCGGCGTCATCCCCATCCCGGGGACCAAGAAGAAGGTCGGCTCGCTGGGTGAACCCGTCCGCTGCGGAGGCGTTCTCGTGCAGGCGGGGGACATCGTGGTGGCCGACGAGGAGGGCGTGGTCGTCGCCCCGGCAGGCCGGGCCGGCGAGACGCTCGCGGCCGCCCGGGCCAAGCTGGACAAGGAGGCCGGAGAGACCCTGCACGACTGGGAATCCCAGCACCGCAAGAGGATCGACGAGGCGCTGCGTGCCGGTGGTTTCACCGGCTGAGACTCCAGAGCCGACGGCGCACCCGGAACCGGGTGCGCCGTTTTTGTTTTCACCCGGCGGCGGTTAATGACCAAATCCTTTTCAAGCGCTTCTCCGGGGTCTGCGCCTGGAAAGGACGACGCCGCCCGGCCGGCACCGACGTCCTGCCACCGCACCGGCTCGCCGCGCCCGACCTAGGGCTCCTCCTGCGCAAGGCTGCACCGCGCGCGGGAGTCAGAAACCCGGACCTCATGCTCCGTCGGCGAGTTCTCGCGCAGGTCAAGGCTTCGAGGAGCAGACGATAACCGGACAACCCTGCTCCTGAGCGCCTGGGCTGCGGCCGCGAGCCAGAGCAGCACGACGAGCGGCAGGGACGCCGCTTCCAGATGGTCGGCCCCGGTGGCCAGGGGGTTGCCCAGGCCGAGCCGGTCGAGCAGCCAGCCCAGGGCCGCCACGGCGGTCAGCACCGAGGCCACGATCCGCAGACCGCGGTACCGGCCGGCGTGGGCCAGCATCAGCAGCGGTGGCAGCACCAGGGCGACCACGATCAGCTGCATGGCCTCGATGCCCAGGTTGAAACCCAGCAGGCTGAGCGCCAGTTCGCGGCCGGCGAGGTCCAGTTCCTGGAGCGTCTGGGAGAAGGCCAGGCCGTGGATCAGGCCGAAGGCCGCCGCCACCAGGGCCTCCCGGCCGGGGAAGAGCGGGCGCACCGCGTGCGCGGCGGCCACCAGGATGCTCACGGCGATCAGCGACTCGACGACCTGCGCCGGGACCGGCACCCCGAGCGCTCCCAGGGCGAGGGTGACGGAGTGGCCGAGGGTGAAGGCCAGGGTGATGCGGGTGATCCGGCCGACCGCCGTACGGGCCGAGACCGCCTGGCCCCAGCGCCGTCCCGCGGCCAGCAGGGGGGCGGGCAGGAGCAAGGTCAGCAGGAACAGCTGGTGGTCGGTTCCCTCCTTGATGTGCTCCATCCCGAGGGCGAACATGCCGGTGAGGGCACCGGCCCGGCTGACCCGGCCGAGGTCGACGTGCAGGGGCTGGACGGTGTTGGTGGCGATGTCACGGCGGATCGTGCCCAGGGCGGTGACGTCGTCGCCGGAGCGGGCGGTGACGACGATGGCGTGGGTGGCGACCTTCTCCACCACGGCGTCGTAGCCCAGGTCGAGCGACTCCAGGCTCTGGCCGGCGGCCGGGGTGAGGATGAACGTGATGGTCAGCTGCTGGTAAATCCCGGTGGTGGCGGCGTTTCCGGCGCTGGCCAGGGTGTAGTCGCCCGCGGCGACGCCCCAGGCGGTGCCGTCGTCACTGGTCGGGGCGAAGTGCTCGAGCAGGTAGGTGTCCACGGAGTTCTGGTCGGCGACGTCCACACCCGCGGAGTCCAGGTCGCTGACCGGGATCGACACGGTGGCCGTGAGCGTCGAGTCGTTCTCGACGAGCTGGATGGAGGACGTCGGTACGACGTGGGCCGAGGCGGCCGGTGCGGTCAGCGCCAGGAGCGTGACCACACCGGCCAGGACCAGCCCGAGCCGCCGGGGGATGCGGCTGATCAGCTCTGCGTCCCTCCGTAGTCGGTGGTGCGGTCGCGCCACACGGTGTGGGGGTGGTTGCCCGACAGCACGATGCCGTTCTGCATCGAGTACTCGATCCAGACCGAGGGACCGTCGATGCGGACGTAGTCGTCCTTCTCCGTCAGCTTCGTGGTGCCGGAGAAGGCGAGGTAGGTGTCGTCCAGTTCCGACTCGTACTTCTTCAGGATGGTCGCGGCGTCGTCGTCGGCGATGTCGTCGACGTAGGTGGCGATGGCCGCGAGCACCAGTTTCTTGGTCGCGGCAGGCAGTTTCGAGACCTGGATGCCTTCCTTGTCGGTCGGGAAGGTCCAGTCGTTGCCCGGCCCGAGCACCAGGTCGGAGTAGGTGTCCGCGAGCTTGGCCGACTTCTGCTCGGCGGTGGACAGGGCGGCGAGCACGGCCGTGAAGGCCTTCTCCTTGACCTTGAGCACCTTCTCGGTCTTGCCGTCCCAGGTGAACTGGCCGTTGGGCTCGATCCCCCGGAAGGCCGGGGTGGCACCGACCAGGACACCGTCGGTGTAGGTGTTCGCGACGGCCAGGTGGTGACCACCGAACTGGAGTTCCCACGTGCCGGAGTCCTGAGGGCTGCCCAGGATGGCCAGGTAGAAGTTCTCTCGCCCGTAGGTGTCGCCGCCGCCGTTGTCGCCCAGGTAGTCGTCGGCGTCCAGGTGCATCTGGATCTCGTCCCAGCCCAGGCCCGTCTTGGTGCCGGTGGCGGCCTCGAGCAGGGCGTTGAGGGCGGTCACCTGATCGTCGCTGAGCTGGCCGATGTTGACGCCCAGACGGGTCGAATTCCCGCCGCCCGTCCCACCACCGGCGCCGCCGCTCGGGGCACCGCTGCTGCCCGAGCTGCCACCGGGCCCGCCCGAGGGCATCCCGGAGGGCATACCGGAGGCGTCACCGGTGCTGCCGGAGGGCATACCCGAGGCGCCGGAGGGCATCCCGGAGGAGCCGCCGGACGGCATGCCCCCGGAACCGCCTCCCAGCAGCCCCTGCGGCAGGTTGGACCAGCGCTTGGCGTTGGCCAGCGTGTAGTTCTGCAACACGGTGGTTTGGAGATCGGAGTCGAGCGTGTTGTAGAAGGCCTGGGCCAGGGCGGCCACGCTGCCGGCGGCCGCCTCCCCGTCGGCGACCGCGGTGACCGCCTCGGTGGTCGACGTGCTCGTCGTGGCGGTGGCGCCGGACGACGAACCGGAGCAGGCGCTGAGCGCGGCCGCCAGGGCCGGGACACCGGCCAGCAGCGTCCGGCGCGAAAGAGCCCTGCCGGGGAGCGAGCTCGTGGTTTCGATCATGCGTGGACCCTAGTGAGCCGCACCCGGGATCCACCTGAACGCCGACTGTGGAGTTTCTGTCCTTAACGGGCAGGACCGCCCGGTCGCAGCCCCAGATACACCTTCCGCACCCTCTCGTCATGCCGCAACCGCGCCGGCGGGCCAGACCGGGCCACGACCCCGTTCTCCATCACCGGACACGTCTGGGTGGCCTCGAACGTCAGCCACGCGGTCTGTTCCACCAGCAGCACCGACAGCCCGCGCTCGCGCAGCGTCAGCTGCGAATCCAGTGCCTGGCCAGCCGGTTACGGCGACAGCCCTCGTCGAGGGCTCGTCGGAATCGGCAGGCTCGGCCCCGCCGTCAGCGCCCGTGGGAGCGACGCCCTACGGCGCGAGGGGGTCCCGCACACGGAAGGAGTTGTCGGCGTGGAACTGTGCGGTCCCGTCGTCCTGGTCGACCCACAGTTCCATGTTCCGGTGCCGCAGGAACCAGCCCGGGTAGTTCTGCGCCTCCAGGGAGATCGTGCCGGGAGTGGATCCCTCACCCTGGCAGAACGTGGCGTCCCCGTGGAACAGGTCGCTTCCGTTGTCCTCGTCGGCCCGCACCCTCCAGGATGAATGACGCAGGTATGCACCGCTGTCCAGCTGGAAGGAGAAGCAGTCGGCATCAGCCAGTCCCCGCACCACCTCGAAGGTCGCGCCCTGCCTCACCGCCGCAGCATCACCGGGTCCCGCTTCCTTCAGGATCCCGAGATCCCCGTCGATCGAAGCGAAATACCCACCGATGTCGTCGGCCTCCAACGACGCACGACCCAGCTGGAGCGGTCCATCGGCATCCGCCCGGCCCGCGGGACTGGTCACCGCGGTCACCGGGGTGGCGCTGACCGCCGAGGAGCGCAGCGCTTTCGAGCGCTCCGGTGAGGGGGTCGGTGCCGGCGTCGGGACAGGGCTCGGGATCGAGACCACGACCGGGGGCGGCGAGGTGAACTCCGGCCAGTGTGTGATGGTCAGAGCGGCCCCGCTCGCCACCGTGCCGGTCAGAAGCATCGCCGAGAGCGGCTTGACGGCGCCGGTCTGGAGGACGTGGGTCGCCCATCCGGCCTTGACGCCTCCCGCAGCCGTCGCGGTATCCGCCGGCATCCTGGCCAGCAGGGCGGCGGTCACGGCCACCGGAACCGGCAGGAGACCGATTCCGAGCAGCAGGTTCTCGGGCGCGATCATCTCCCGGGACGGGCCGAGGCAGATGTCGCAGGAGCGGGTGTGCCGGAGAATGCGTTTGCGCCACACCGAGCTCGGCATGCCGTCCCAGTCCCGCAGGACGACATCGAGATCGGCACAGCGGGGACGCTTTTCGACGGCGGCGGTCAGGGACCGGGCCAGTTCGAGCTGGTGATGCATCCGCTGCACCCGCACCGTGCCATGAGCCTGGCTCACCGCCAGTGCCGTCGCCAGCTCGGCACGGGTCAGCTGACCGGTCGCCTCGAGCCACCACAGGGAGAGCACGGCCTGATCGTCGGCACTCAGCCATCGGCGTGCGCGCACCAATTGGTGACGCTGGTCGGCCAGTTCGAGACGCAGTGCCGTTGTGTCCTCCAGCGGGAGGGTGGGTGGCGCCCCGGCGTCCTCCTCGCCGTCCAGGTCGTCGAACGCTGTGACGTTCGCCGCCCGCCGGGCCAGCCGGTGCCGGTGGGTGCTGATCTGGCGGATCGCGATCGCCGCCAGCCAGGCCCGGAAGCTGTCGGCCTGCCTCAGCCGGGGCAGTTCCCTCAGCGCACGCAGCATCGTCTCCTGGACGATGTCGTCGACATCCGGACTCGGGCCCAGGGCGCGCCGGACGATGGTGTAGACGAACGGCAGGCGGGCCTGGAGGACATCCTCCAGCGCTCTCAGGTCTCCCGACCGAGCTGCAACGACACGGGATTTCTCGTCGGGGTGACTGGTCTGCATCTCCACGTCGCTGTCGCACAGAAGGGCCGGGTGCTGCGCGCCGCGAGGCAGACAGCACCTTGAATCATGCCCGGCCGGCCGCGGGAGCGGCGGGCCGAGGTCGGTGACGACTCTGAACGAGAGCCCGGGTTCCGTCAAGGCGGAGGACGGCCGGTTCCGTCCGTGACGCGCCGGTGACCGGCCAGGCGTTCGGCAGGCCACTCCGTGGCCGCCGGTGCGACCATCGACCCCCCGCGCCGATAACAAGAAACGAGTATTTTCTCGGGAAATTCTCCGTTCCGGTGCTGGATCGGCCCGGCAGCACCGGCCGTCCATCAAGATCCCCTGAAGCCAAGAACAAATGTCCGCGACCGCCGGCCCCATCGAATGACGCCGGCGGAAAAATTGTTATCCCGGAAACCCCGCGGTGGTCGCCCGGCCCGGGAACGTGAAGACCACCCGGAGGGACCGTGAAAATCATTCATAACCGCTTCCGAACAGGCATGATGCGTCTCCGAGAAGCCCTTGACAGAAACCTCGCTTGTTTTGATGCAATGCCTCTGGCACGATCTCGAATCGTCCATACATCGGGTCGACAGAAGATAATTCTCCTCCTTGACCTCATGGCCTTTTCTTTTCCATGTGCCCCTCGGGACCGCCTGGAATAAGCCATGAGCTTCCCTGACGAAAGGCGGTCACTCATGTCCATCCCCGCTCCGCGCCGACGTCCGCCGTGGACCCGCCTGCGATGGCAGGCCTCGGCCGCCGCCATGGCCACGGTTCTCGTGATCGCCGTGATGTCGGCCTTCGGTCAGTCCGCCCAGGCAGCCAACACCCTGGGCGGCTCAGCCGCAGAGAAGGGCCGCTACTTCGGCGCGGCCATCGCCGCCGGCCGGCTCAGCGACTCCACCTACAACAGCATCCTGACCCGCGAGTTCAACTCGGTGACGCCCGAGAACGAGATGAAGTGGGACGCCACCGAACCGTCCCGGGGCTCGTTCTCGTACACCGGCGGCGACCAGATCCTCAACAAGGGCGTCTCGATGGGCGCCAGGGTCCGTGGGCATGCCCTGCTGTGGCACTCGCAGCAGCCGGGGTGGGCGCAGTCACTGTCCGGCAGCGATCTGCGCAGTGCCGCGATCAATCACGTCACCAAGGTCGCGACTCACTACAAGGGCAAGATCTACGCCTGGGACGTGGTGAACGAGGCCTTCGCCGACGGCTCCAGCGGCGCGCGGCGGGACTCCAACCTCCAGCGCACCGGAAACGACTGGATCGAGGCCGCTTTCCGGGCCGCGAGGAGCGCCGATCCGGCCGCGAAGCTGTGCTACAACGATTACAACACCGATGGCGTCAATGCCAAGTCCACCGGTGTCTACAACATGGTCAAGGACTTCAAGGCCCGCGGCGTGCCCATCGACTGCGTGGGTTTCCAGTCCCACCTGGGCACCAGCATCCCCGGCGACTACCAGGCCAATCTGCAACGCTTCGCCGACCTGGGCGTCGACGTGCAGATCACCGAGCTCGACGTCGCCCAGGGCTCCAACCAGGCCGGCACCTACGCCAGCGTGGTGAAGTCCTGCCTGGCGATCTCGCGGTGCACCGGCATCACCGTGTGGGGAATCCGGGACACCGATTCCTGGCGTACCGGTGAGAACCCGCTGCTGTTCGACGGTTCCGGCAACAAGAAGGCCGCCTACACCTCGGTGCTGAACGCGCTCAACGCGAGCGCAAGCGGTACCGGCAGCGGGAGTGAGGGCGGCGCGTCGCCGGTCGACACGAGCGCCTCGTACATCCTGGTCAACCGCAACAGCGGCAAGGCCCTGGACGTCTACAACCTGGCCACCTCGGACGGCTCCCGCATCACTCAGTGGACCAGGAACGACGGCGCCCAGCAGCAGTGGCAGTTCGTCTCCTCCGGCGACGGGTACTACCGGCTGAGGTCCCGCCACTCGGGCAAGGTTCTGGACGTCTACAACTGGTCCACCGCCAACGGCGGGTCCATCGTGCAGTGGACCGATCTGAAGGCCGCCAACCAGGAGTTCAGCATCCAGAACCTGGACGGGTACGTCCAGCTGATCAACCGCAACAGTGGCAAGGCGCTGGAGGTCCAGGGAGCCTCGACCGCGGACGGCGGCAACGTCGTGCAGTACGCGGACGCCAACGGCACCAACCAGCAGTGGCAGCTCGTCAAGACCGGTGCTGCCGCCCCCACCGCCACCAACGTCTCCTCGACCCCCGCGGCTTCGGCTACCAGCTCGTGCGCTCTTCCCTCGACGTACCGCTGGAAGTCCACCGGTGCGCTGGCCACCCCCCGGTCCGGTTGGGCGTCACTGAAAGACTTCACCACCGCCCCCTACAACGGCAAGCAACTGGTCTACGCCACCACCCACGACACCGGCACGAGCTGGGGCTCGATGAACTTCAGCACCATCACGAACTGGTCCGACCTGGCAACCGCGGCCCAGAACGCGATGAGCTCCGGCGCCGTCGCCCCCTCACTGTTCTACTTCGCGCCCAAGAACATCTGGATCCTGGCCCACCAGTGGGGACCGACCAAGTTCTCCTACCGCACCTCGTCCGACCCCACCAAGGCCAACGGCTGGTCCGCCCCCCAGACCCTGTTCACCGGCACCGTCTCCGGCTCCGACACAGGCCCCATCGACCAGACCCTCATCGGTGACGGCACCACCATGTACCTGTTCTTCGCCGGCGACAACGGCAAGATCTACCGCTCCTCCATGGCCCAGGCCAACTTCCCCGGCAGCTTCGGCTCCTCCTCGACCGTGGTCCTCAGCGACACGAAGAACAACCTTTTCGAAGCTCCCCAGGTCTACAAGGTCCAAGGCAGCAACCAGTACCTGATGATCGTCGAGGCGATCGGCTCAGGCGGCCGCTACTTCCGCTCGTTCACGGCCACCAGCCTGGGCGGCACCTGGACCCCGCAGGCCGCGACCGAGAGCAACCCCTTCGCGGGCAAGGCCAACAGCGGCGCCACCTGGACCAACGACATCAGCCACGGCGAACTGATCCGGGTCAGCGCCGACCAGACCATGACCGTCGACCCCTGCAACCTGCAACTGCTCTACCAGGGCCGCTCGCCCTCCTCCGGCGGCGACTACAACCTCCTGCCCTACCGCCCGGGTCTGCTGACCTTGCAGCGCTGAGGCGCCACGGGGGTGGGCCCGGTCAGTCCTGCCACGCCGGTTACCGCCGGCGTGGCAGGACCACCGGGCCCCCATCGCCCGGAGCAGCACCGGAGCCGGCACCGGAGCCGGCACCGGACGCGATGTTGTTCACCCTGGTCGGCCCGGTCACCGGTCCGGTTCCCGGCGGGCCGAACATGTCGCCCGCCGCCCCCACGGCCCTGCCCGGCACCGCTTCGTTTCAGCGACGTTCGGCCCCGGCCGATAGACCGCAGGACAGTGCTTCGAACAGGCGGGGCGGGAGGCCCATGTTCATTGGCGAGGATGCTCTCCTGGCCGAGTACGGCCTGCCGGACCTCGCCCCGCAGGAGCAGTTGCGGGCGATCACCCGGGTGGCGGCAGCGGTGTGCGGGGTGCCGAACGCGGTGGTGAACCTGCTGGGCGGGTGTTTCCAGCATCAGGTCGGTTCGTCGGGTTTCGAGGGCGGACGTTCGGACCTGGGCGATTCGATGTGCGCGCGGGCGATCCACGAGCCGGAACTGCGGTACACCTCGGACGCCCGGAACGAGCCGTCGTTCCGGGACAACCCCTGGGTGAACGGCGTGATGGCACGGGTTCGCCTGTACGCCTCGGCGCCGCTGGTGCTGCCCGACGGCCGGGTGCTGGGCACGCTGTGCGTCTTCTCGGACGAGCCCGGGCAGCTCACCGGCGTGCAGCGGGCTGCACTGGCCGATCTCACCGGTCAGGTCGTGACGCTGTTCGAGCTCGCCCGGGTCTCCCGGGAGTCCCGCCAGGTCGCCGAACGGGCGCAGCGGCTCGCGGAGGAGGCCGAGCGGCGTGAGGCGCTGGTCAGTGCCGTGCTGGACACCATCGACGTGGCCGTGGTCGCGTGCGACATGAGAGGCCGGCTCACGCTGTTCAACCGGGCCGCCCGCGAGATGCACGGGGTGGACGCCGACTCCAGCCTGGACCCCGGGCAGTGGGCGGCGCGGTACGACCTGTTCTCCGAGGACGGTGTCACGCCGCTGGCGGCCGACGACATCCCGCTCGCGCGTGCCCTGCGGGAGGGCCAGGTGGACGACCTGCTCATGGTGATCGCGCCGGCCGGCCGGCCCGCGCTGACCCTGCGGGTCTCGGGACGCACCCTGCACGGCGACACCCTCGGCGTCGTGGGTGCCGTGGTGGCGATGACCGATGTGACGCTGTTGCGGGCCCAGGCCCGGGAACTGGCGCAGGCGCGGGACGCGGCACAGAGCGCGAACGAGGCCAAGTCGATGTTCCTGGCCACCGTGAGCCACGAGATCCGCACACCCCTGAACGGTGTGCACGGCATGCTGGAACTGCTCATGGACGACGGGCTCACCGAGGAGCAGCACGAACGGGCCCGGATCGCCCTGGTCAGTACCCGCACCCTGATCGCCCTGCTCAACGGCATCCTGGATCTGAGCAAGGGCGAGGCGCAACAGACCTCGCTGCGTCCGCGCCCGATCGACCCCGCGGCTCTGTTGCACGAGGTGGCCGACACCGTCCGTGGGTCCGCGTACCTGAAGAACCTGACGGTGCACGTGGAGGTCGGCGACGGGGTGCCGGCGCTGGTCCGGGCCGATCCCGACCGGCTGCGTCAGATCCTGCTCAACCTCCAGGGCAACGCGGTGAAGTTCACCACCGACGGAGGCGTGCGGTCGGCGCTCGAGGTGCCGCGGCCGGGGTATCTGCGTTTCAGCGTCTCCGACACCGGGCCCGGCATCAGCGCCGAGGAACTACCGGGCCTGTTCCGCCCGTTCCGCCAGGGCCTCGCCGGCTCCGTCCACGGCGGCACCGGCCTGGGCCTGGCCCTGTGCCGGCAGCTCGTCGAGCTGATGGGCGGAACCATCGACGTCCGCAGCCGCCCCGGGGGCACCACCTTCACCGTGGACCTGCCGCTCGACGCCGCCGGGCCGTCACCAGTGCCGGACCGGGAGCCGGTACTGCCCTCGGCCCGCTCCGGGGAAGCTCCGCTCCCCTCTCCGGAGCAGGCACCGTTGCGCGTGCTGCTGGTGGACGACGACGAGGTCAGCCGCCTGGTCGCCGGCAGTCTCCTGCGCCGGCTGGGTGTCGACGTCACCACCGCCGGCAACGGGAACGAAGCCGTCGCGGCTGCCGGGGGCACGTCCTTCGACCTGATCCTGCTGGACCGGCACATGCCCGGCATGGACGGGTTGCAGATCAGCCGCGCCCTGCGCCGGAACCCCCGCACCCGTGACGTGTTCATCGTCGCTCTCACGGCCGCCGGCGATGATCAGAAGCAGGAGTGCCTGGACGCCGGCATGGACGACTTCGTCACCAAACCCGTCAGCCAGGGTGACCTTTCACGCCTGATCGAGCGGTTCGTCGCCTCGCGGGCGGCCTCCGTCTGACACCCGGCGTCACCGGCCGCTGTAGACCGGGAAGACGGCGTTGTCGCCGTAGTCCCTCTCGTCCAGGTTCCGCAGGGCCTCCAGGTCGGCGGCGGAGATCTCGAAGTCCAGCGCGGCGTTGCTGCGCATGTGCTCCGGATTCGCCGTCTTCGGCAGGGAGACGGTGCCGAGCTGGATGGTGTAGCGGATGCACAGCTGCGGCACACTCACCCCGTACTTCCCGGCGATCTCGGCCACGGTGCGGCTTTTCAGGATCTCGCCGTGGGCGATCGGCGAGTACGCCTCCACCAGAATGTCTTTGCCCTGGCTGTAGGCGATCAGGTCGCTCGGGGTGTTGCCGGCGTGCACCAGGATCTGGTTGACCTGCGGGGCGATCGTGGCGTGCTCGATGATGTTGTCGAGGTCGGCCGGCAGGAAGTTCGAGACGCCGATCGAGCGCAGCTTGCCTGCCCGGTAGGCCTCCTCCAGCGCCCGCCACGCCTCGAGGTTGCCGTCGGCGTAGTCACCGCCGCGGAAGTCGTCCCACGGCTGCGGGGCGTGGATCAGCATCAGGTCGATATGGTCCAGGCCCAGCTTCGCCAGGGACTCGTCGATCGCGGCCGCGGCCTGCTCGTAGTTCTTGATCTCGGCGGCGAGCTTGGTGGAGACGAACAGCTCGTCCCGGGACACACCGCTGCCGCGGACGCCCTCCCCGACACCGCGTTCGTTGCCGTAGGCCTGCGCGGTGTCGATGTTGCGGTAGCCGATTTCGACGGCGGCCCGCACCGCCCCGGCGGCCTGGTCGTCGTCGATGAACCAGGTCCCCAGCCCGAGCTTGGGGATACTGACGCCGTTGGCCAGCGTGTAGGTCTCGTCCAGGATGCTCACGAATTCTCCTTCTCCGTCGGCAGTTTGCCGTACTCGTCGTCGGTGACCGGTTCGAGCCACTCGTTGCTCACGTCCTGGCCCGGGGTGATGAACGCCAGGTGGGAGAACCAGGAATCGGCCTTGGCGCCGTGCCAGTGCCTGGTGCCGGCCGGGACCCGGACCACGGTGCCGGGCTCCATGCTGATCGGGTCCGCGCCCTCGGCCTGGAACCAGCCGCTGCCCGCGGTGCAGATCAGGATCTGGTCACCACCGCCGTCGCCGCCGTGATGAATGTGCCAGTTGTTCCGGCAGCCGGGCTCGAAGGTCACGTTGCTGACCGGGACGCTGCCCGGCACCAGCGGCGCCAGGTAGCTCTGCCCGGTGAAGAACTGGGCGTACGCGTCGTTCGGCGCACCCAGCGGGAAGATCTGCTCGAAATCGTGGTCGCTCATGACGTTTTCCTCAGTTCCCGTTCTCGATGACGTCTTTCAGCACCGCGGTCGCGCCCATGCCGTTGGGCCAGCCGGAGTAGAAGGCCAGGTGCAGGAGAGCCTCTTTCAGCTCGTCGTCGGTCACCCCGTTGTGCCGGGCGTAGGCGAGGTGGAACCGGAGCTGGTCCGTCTTGCCCAGCGCGGTGAGCGCGGCGATCGTCACCAGGCTGCGGTCGCGCCGGGACAGGTCCGTGCGCTCCCAGACCTCGTCGAACAGGACCTTGTCGGTGTAATGCACGAGCCCGGGGGCGAAGTCCCCGAAAGCGTTCTGGCCGCCGGTCCAGCCGCCCGGTGTGGTTTCGTCGTCGTCTGTCACTACTGCTCCTGAAAGCCGCTCGCGTGCTGACGGTCTCCATGGAACACCCCGCCCGGGCGAGCAGGGAGTTTCTGATGAGGGGTGTACCGGCAGTACATCCCTCGGCCATCGGGATTCTCGCCCCGGCACGAGCGTCGGCACCGCGATGCCCGACACGTCGAGGTGCGCAAGGTTCGTCAAAGCACCAAAGTGTTCACAAACACCCATTCGCGACCAGGAGGATGAAGTGACGCAGACCCAGCCCCAGACCCCGCTGACCGCCCCCGCGACCAAGCAGTCGAATGTGCTGTCGATCGTGTCCTTCGCGCTCAGCGCCCTGGCTGTCGCCATCCTCCCGATCGTGTTCGGGGTGGCGGCCATCATCTGTGGCGGCGTCGCCGTCTCCCGCAGGGAGCGGCTCGGCAAGACCGCGCTGGCGGTCTCCGTCGTCGCGACGATCCTCGGTTTCGCCCTCGGCTACCTGGTTTTCGCGAGTCGCTGAGTATTTCCGCAGACCGTCGCCCGCCGGCAGGGGCCGCTGCCGGCGGGCGATGCCGTCCGATACAGGTCAGCGAGGGCCCGGATCAGGACGCGGCGGCGCCGCCCTGCGGACCCGACCCGTTCCGGGCGTCCTCACGACCCGCCGCCGGTGCTTCAGCCGTGACGCCTGATCTCCGGCGACAGATGCTGCCCGACCCGGTCGACCAGCATCGTCATCTCGTAACCGACCAGGCCGATGTCGGAGCTCGGGGCGGCCAGCACCCCCAGCCACGACCCGTCGGAGACGGCCATCAGCAGCAGGAACCCGCCCTGCATCTCCACCACGGTCTGGACCACCGAACCGGCCGCGAACAGTGACGAGGCGCCGTTGGTCAGGCTGCCCAGGCCGGAGGCGACCGCGGACAGCTGGTCGGCGCGGTCCCGTGGGAGCCCCTGCGAACTGGCCAGGAGGAGACCGTCGGCCGAGACCACGGCCGCGTGCGCCACACCGGGAACGCGCTGGGCGAACCCGTCGACCAGCCAGGTGACGTCGGCACCGGTACCCGTGTTCACTGGTTGTCTCCTTGCTCTGCGGAAGATCCGCGCTGGGCGCCATCATGGCCGTCGGTGGTGATGTGAGTGGTGAAGAGACTCGTCCCGGCCGGGTTGAGGGCCGGGGACGGACGGGGTTGGCCCAGCGCCCGGCGGGCACTGGTCAGCGAGCGCTGGTAGTTGCCCAGGCGGGCGCGCAGGAGCACGGCATCGACGCCCTGATCCAGCCGGCCGGCCAGACTGGGCCACCGCTCGCGCGCCGGAGCACGGCCCGGCTCCCGGCCGGAAGCGGTGTGGCGCTGGTCGCCGGTGGGTGGCCGGCCCAGCTCCCGCAGGAAACCTCGCAGGTCGATCATGCTCTCGTCATTGCTCCCGACCAGATCGGCGGCTTGCTCGGCCGTCTCCTGATCGACGATGACGCGGTGTCGGCCATGAACCTTCCGTTTCAGCTCGGTCGTTCCCTCAGGGGTCAAGTCACAGCAAGGTAGTACGAACCCGCCGTCTGCGGTATGCATTCCCCGGGCACTGCCCACCTGCGAACGGAAGACTGCTCGTTCAGGCCCAGGACCAGGGACACCCAGGGCGCACTGGTCCCGCGGCCACTGCTGTGCCCGGTCCAGGTCCCACCCGCTGCCGGCGAGGGCGGAACAACCGGTTCCGGTCGGGGCCGACTGTGTGATCGTCGGTGCCGGGCCCGCCGGATGTGTGCCGGGCGGCTGAGCGAGGACCCCTCCTGCCGCGTGGTCCTGCTCGAGGCGGGCATCATGACCGGCGCCGAGCAGGCGTCCCGTGGGCCGGATGCTCGGCGACGAACCGTCCCCGTACTACGCCAGGCGCTTCAGGACCACGACGCGGCCTGGCAGACCGCCGAGGCCGAGCTGACCAAGCCGCGGTACGCGGTTCTGCGTGCGGTCCAGCAGGCACCCGGGATCGAGCACACCGCCCCGCCCGGCGCCGTCGTCACATCCACCTCGACGACTGGTGGTCCCGCGCCGAGAACATCCGTCCGGCCGGCTCTTTCGTCGTCACGGGTGACAGCCGCACCACCAGAACTGGTGGACGACGAAAACCGCCCACGATCAGCGAACTACCGGCCACGAGGGTAGTGCACACCTTCCGCACAAAGCCGGATGAAAGGTGGTCGGTGACAAGCTAGGTTGTCTCGCATGGCCGAGACACAGCGCGAGCCCGTGCCCAGAGTCGACACCGGTGAACTCGAAACAGCCCTGGCCTTCTTGGACTTCTCTCGTTCCTGCATGCTGAAGAAGGCCGAAGGCCTGTCCGAGGACCAGCTGCGGCGGCCGCTGGTCGACAGCGGAACCTCGATCCTCGGCCTGGTCCGGCACCTCACCGTGACGGAGCGCTGGTGGTTCGGCCATCATCTGCTCGGCCATCCCGCAGACCCCGACTGGGACTTCGGAATGACCGTTCCGCCAGAGGTTTCCGTGCAGGAGGTACTCGACGACTACCGCGCCGCCATCGCCGAGAGCGATGCCGCGGCCCGGTCGGTGGGTGACCCGGCCATACCGCTGGCCCGGCAGGTCGACGGTGAACGGCTCAGCATGCGGTGGATGCTGGCGCACATGGGCGCCGAGGTCGCGCGGCACGTCGGGCACGCCGACATCCTGCGCGAGCAGCTCGACGGCACCACCGGACGTTAGTGGTGCGCAGGGCCCCCGGCGAGACGGGGCCGTCCCAGGGCTCAAGCACCACGCCGATCCTGCCGAACCTCCTCGGTGGCACGGGTTCCCGGAGAGGACGGCATCCTGGTGACGGCTTACGAACTGGCCAGACCTGCTCCGGACAGCAGACCACCTGCCCGGAGACCATCGTCCCCCTCTGAGCCCGGCGCCCGGAATCCCGTCCTGGCCGCCACTGCGCTGGCCGTCCCGCCCGAACCCGCGCGCCTTCGCCGGTCGCGGGACCCGCTGGGCGGGCACGCGGTTCCCCCTGCGCTACGGAGCGTCCTGCGGGCCCGGGCGTCCACCGGGCACGCGCTGCCCCCGCAGGTGGCCCGTGACCTGGGCGGCCGCTTCGGTCAGGACTTCACCGACGTGAGCATCCACCACGACGCCGAGGCGTCCGACATCTCACGGGCCCTCCAGGCCCGGGCTTTCACCGTAGGGCGCGACATCTACTTCCGGGCCGGGGCCTACGCGCCACACTCGATCCAGGGGCGAGAACTCCTTGCGCACGAACTGGCCCACGCCGTCACCGCCGGCCCTCCGGCAGGAGTCCCGATCGTCCAGCCCGCGCAGGCGCCGGGCGAGGAGCAGGCGGACGACCTGGCCCACGCCGCCCTGACCGGCCGGCCGATCCACAGCCACCACACGATCGCCGGAAGCAGACCTTCTGGTGACATCTTCCGGGCCGTCGACAAGGACTGCCTCAACGTCGTCGGGGAGGATCATCAGGTGTCCGGTGCGAACCGCATCCCCGAATGGGCCTTCCTGCTGTTCAAATACGGATTCATCGACACGCAGATCCACGACGAGCTCGGCTTCACCCTCCCCCACGCCGGAATCAAGTTGCCCGGCGACGACTTTCGGGCGAGAGCCGCAGCGAGCGTCGCCCGGGCGGCCACGGCGGCGGAGCATCTGCTCAACTCCGCCCAGGGCTTCCACGACGCTCAGACCTCCTCGACCCTGACCGTTTTCCGGGACACCACGGACAACTACGTCAAGAACCTCGGCGACATCGTGCTCTCATGGCTGAAGATGCTGAAAGAACAGGTGCAGCAGGCCCAGTTCGAGCTTCAGGTGTTCCAGCCGGTCCAGGCCCGGATGAACGAACTCACCGACGCCGGCCAGCTGACCCCGGAGGATTCCACGATCATGGATCCCAGCCGCGACACCTATCCGGACACGGTCCAGCTCGTCACCCTGGCCACGGAGTTCGCGACGCAACTGGCCAGCGACCACGCGGATCTGGAGCAGATGATCGGCGAGCACAGCACCGCGATCCGGGCGTCCATCACCGAAAAGTCCGCCACCTGCACCGATGCGATGTTCACGGTGCCGGTCCCGGCACCCGCGTTCGAACCGGCGCTCCAGGCCGTCCGACGCTTCGCCGACGACGCCAAGACCCTTCGGCTACCGCTGGTCCCGGACACCGTGCAAGCGCGGTCCGAGACCATGCTCGACCGGGTTCTGCTCGCCCGGAAGAACGAGCCCGGCCGCACCGGAGTCTGGAAGGTCGGCGAGGAACACCTTCCCCAGATGGCGGCCGAGGTCACCCGCCGGAACCTAACCCAGCACCTGGCCGACCAGAAGATCACCCTCACCTCTCAGTCAGCCTTCGAAGACGACATGCGACTGTGGCCAGGCCTGGACCCCGAAGGCGCCGCCCGGGCAGCCACAGCCGTCGCCGCCGTTCTCAACCCCGGCACCGTTCCCCCACCGCCCGATCAGCTCGCCCCAGGACCACCTCCCTCACCCCAGGCCGACGGGGGCCTCCCAACGGATGACGACGACGCCTCCAGGCCCACCAAGCGGGCCAAGCACGAGCTACAGGGCATCTGAACCCGATGGTTCCACCGGGCCGCCGGCCTCGAGGTTTGCTTCAGCGCACCAGTGCGATCAGCTCGGCCCGCCCCGAGACCCCGGCCTTGCGCAGCAGGTTGGAGAGATGTGACCGCAACCCCTCCGCTGGCCGAGCGCAAGCGCCGTGAGGCGCGGCGACGCATCATCGAGGCCGCCGACGAGCTCTTCCTCACCCGTGGTTTCGACCATGTCTCGGTCACGGACATCGCCGAGCGCGCCGAGGTCGGCCGCACGACCTTCTTCCGCCACTTCGGCGACAAGCAGGAGGTTGTCTTCGCGCGGCAGCAAGAGCTTTTCGATGCCATCACCAGCGCCACGCAGCAGGAGACGACGAGCCGTACGGGCACCGCCACCGAGGCGCTACGCCAGTTGCAGCCGCTCTTCCTCCAGCTGTGCGAGCGGCTCACCGCAGACGCGGACGGCTACGAGCGTCACTACCGCCTGATCGAGCAGCACCCGGAACTGCGCGCCCGCAACGCGGTCAAGAATCACCAGATCGCCGACCTCTTCGCCGATCTGCTCGCCCGTCGCGGTTTCGAGCCGGCGGTCGCCCGGTTCGCGGCCGAGACCGCCCTGGCCTGCTACCAGACGGCCCGGCGCCTCGACGGGGGCCCGCACACCATGGTCGCCCAGGTCGGCGCGGCCTTCGACCAGGCACTGCGTCTGGGGTCCGAACCGGGCGACGCCTAGAGGCTGAACTCAGAATTGGGTCAGGACGCCGGGCTCACCTCAGGCACGCGGGACCTGACGCCGTCCACAAAATCCCGCACGGTGGAGGCGATCTCACCCTCGCGGTGCCCGATCCACAACCTCGACGGAGAAACCCCCTCGACGGCGCGTGAGACCAGGCCCGGCAGACGGGTTCCCGGCGGGGCCACCGAGGCCGGGTAGAACGCCACCGCCTGATTCAGCCGGACGGCGGCCAGCACCTCGCCCGGTGTGGTCACGGCCGGTCCCGGCCGCCACGGTCGCGGGTTCTCGTCGGCCGCGGCCCAGTGCGCGGCCTCGGCCGCCGACATCCGCGCCCACGTGGTGATCGGCTCGTCGAGCAGGTCGGCGAGGACGACGACGTCGCGGTCGGCGAGCCGGTGCCGCTCGGGCAGGATCACCACGCGCGGCTCGCTGAGCAGGAGGTGCTGCCGGACACCGGTCTCGTCGAACTGGTCACGCAGCAGAGCGACCTGATGGCTGCCCGAACGCAGGTGGTCGGCCTGTTCCCGGGTGTCGTCGCTGACGAAGTCGACCGCGTCGTGGAACGAGCACAGCCGCGCCGCCAGCGACACGTCACAGATGTGGACGCTCACCGTGAGCCGGGGCGTGCCCGCGGCGCGGGCGTCGCGCACCGCGGCGTGCATGCGCGAGTCCAGCTCCTGGGCCGAGGCCAGCAGGCTGCGCCCGGCGTCCGTGAGTTCGAGGGAACGGGGCCGGCGGATCAGCAGATCGACGCCCACGGAACGCTCGAGGGCCTGGATCGCCCGGGACAGCGCCGGCTGCGAGATGCGCAGGCTCTCGGCCGCGCGGGTCAGGTTGCGCTCCTGCGCCACCGCCGCGAAGTAACGCAGCTGCCGCAGATCGGGCTCGGGCACGAGCAGGTCCTCCGTCGTCGGGGCGGGCATGCACGAAATGCATGGCGCCATAACCAATCGGCCTTGGACCAGGCTCCGCAACGGCGCGCATGCTGGTGACTCCACTCCGAAAGTGCTGTCCCAGTCTACGTCCCGATAGGAACGTCATGCCCTCCACCGTCCTGATCACCGGCAGCTCCTCCGGCTTCGGCCGCGCCGCCGTCGATCGCTTCCTCACCGCGGGCTGGAACGTCGTCGCCACCCTGCGTGATCCCGCCGCCTGGCAGGGCGAACCGTCCGACCAGCTGCTGGTGCAGGCTCTCGACGTCCGCGACGAGGAGTCCGTGGCAACCGGCGTGACCGCCGCCGTCGAGCGCTTCGGCGTTCTCGACGTCGTGATCAACAACGCCGGCATCGGCCTGTTCGGCCCGTTCGAGGCGAGCCCCGCCCCGCTGGTGCACGAGGTCTTCGACACCAACGTCTTCGGGCCGATGCGCGTGATCCGCCAGGCACTGCCGGTCTTCCGCGGCCAGGGCCACGGCCGGTTCGTCAACCTCTCCTCCGGCAACGCCACGGTCCCGATGCCCCTGCAAAGCGTCTACAGCGCGAGCAAGAGCGCCCTGTACGCCTTCTCCGAGTCCCTGACCCACGAACTCGCCGGGCAGAACATCCAGATCAAGGTGGTGGAACCGGGATTCGTGCCGGACAGCAACTTCTTCAGCACGACCTACGGACGCTATGAGGGACTTTCGGTCCCCGAGGCCTACCAGCCGACCGTCCGGGCGACGCTGGCCGGTTTCGCCGATCAGCCGCCCGCCGGATACCTGGCCACCTCCGCCGACGTGGCCCAGGCCCTGCTGGACGCGGCCACCGACACGTCCGGACGGCTGCGCTCGCGGGTCGGGCAGGACTCGCACGCCCTCGAGCAGGCTCGCCGGCAGTCGGACGCCGACTACGACGCGTGGCGGGAAACGTACTTCTCCGCAACCGCGTCCAGCCGTTCGTGAGGCCCGCACCGCACATGCCCAGGACGTCACCAGGAGACCCGTTGCCCGACATCATGTTCCCGAGCGTGGACGAGGTCTTCTCACCGCGCATGGAAGCCCTGGTCTGCGACCTGGTGCTCGGGGACGCACGACACGGCCTGAACCCCGAAGACCTCTCCAGCCCAGCACAGCCAAAGGGCCGGGCAGAACGCACCGAACCGCAGAAGAACGTCGTGTGATCGTTCCGGCTCCGCCGGTCAGGTCGTGCCACCGTCCCGCTGCGCAAGAGCCAGACGCAGAGCCCGCTCCTGCGCAGCGGCCAGCCCTCTCAAGACCAGCGCCGCCATCTCCCCCTCCGACGGCGCCCCCACCGTGCTCCACTCATACAGCTCGCGATCCGAGTGCTCGGCCTGGACCACCAGCGGATGCGAAAGCAGCGTCCGCAACAACGGATCGTCCTCGTCCCGGACCTCGACGTCCACGACCGGCCGAATGCCGTCATGAAGGAAGAGCGACCACTCACCCTCCTCGCCCGGGCCGAATCCCACCTCGGCACAGACCTCTTCCGTGGTGAAGGTCAGGTCATCGTCGTCAAGGCCCTCTGGAAGACCCACCCACCTGGACGGACAGGCTGCACGGGCCGCAGCGACCTCGGGTGAATACAGCTTCCCCAGCAGTGTGTCGGCCGGATCGAGGCCTGGTTCCGGCTCCGGCGGCGCCAACTCCGGCACCACGTCACCGAAGGCTTGCAGCTGCATGAACAGCAGCGTCTGAAGTCGGCCAGGATCGTTGTAGCCGGTTGGTAGCGGGCGGTTCGGATCCGGCTCCGCGTCCTGCTGTCCGATCGTATTGCCGAGAATCACATGCGGGCACACCCAGTTGCGTGGCTTCCGGCGGTTGATGTGCGCTGGACGCAACAGGACGAATTGCCCCTGGTCCTGCATCGTTTCGACGGGATGTCGCAGAACTCGCCACTCCACCTCCGGCGCAGCCGCACGGGCGATGAACACCTCGCCGAAGTACGCCACGACAGCCCCCCACAACCACATCCGGTCCGGCCTCATCGCTTCTGCCCGGCGCCGATACGGCCGCCACCGCGCCCACGGCGGGAAATCCCTCTTGGAGTCACCTACGCCTCCATCAGCGCCGGAGAGATGATCGATCGCCCAGGACCACAACGGGCGCAGACTCTCGACACTGCGGTCCAGATCAACCCCCGACTGCTGCTGCAACCACGAAACCCCTTCGGGGACGTGGTCCAGCCACTCACGAAGACGTTCCTCGTCCTCTGCCGGAATCCCCCTGAAATCATCCAGGTTCACAGGTCCCCCTTGAGCCCTCCTACTTCGAGGGCGCCAATCGTTCTTCGCCGAAACCCCCCGAACCGTCACACTGCACGAGGTCTTGCCCGCAGCCGCCAGGATGCCTCGGTCATGGTGGTGAGATCCTGCCAGCATCACGCGCCGCGAGTGCCTCATGCAGAGCCTGCGCCTGAGCCGCGGCCAGGCCGGACAGAGCCAAAGCAGCCATTTCCTCCGCGGATGCGGTAGCGGCCGTGGTCCATTCATAAACTTCTCGGTCAGTGCGTTCCGCGTCGACGACGAGAGGATGCGCACGTAGCACTTTCAGCAGCGGGTCGGGTGAAGCCTCAGCATCGACCAGTGGCCACCCTGCCCAGCGAATCCGATTCCCTCGCAGACCTCTTCGGTAGTGAAGGTGAAGTCATCGTCGTCCAGTCCATCGGGTATCGCCACCCACCGGGGCGGGCAGACCAAGCGCGCCACGCCGACCTGCGGGGCGTCAAGCATGCCCCGCAACGTGCCCCCGGGGTCCTTGTCGGACTCAGCGGCCGGGGCAGTCAACTCCGCGACTCCCTCGCCGAACTCCCTCAGGCGCATGAACAGCAGCGCCTGCAAGCGTCCTGGATCGTCCCTGCCCACCGGAAAGCCGTCCTGGGAGTTCACGTCCATGCTCTGCGCTTCAAGGAGCACGCCGACCGTCTGGTGCGGACAGATCCAGTTCCGCGGCTTGTTCCGCTTGATGTGAGCCGGACGCAGGAGCACGAACTCTCCTTGATTCATGACACTCTGAACCGAATGCCGAAAGATCCGCCATTCCACCTCCGGCAAAGTGCAAAAGGCGATGAACACCTCACCGAAGTACGCCGACAGAGCACCCCACAACCACAGCTGATATGGCAATTCCCTCTCGGACGCATAACGGTAGGGTCGCCACCGCGTCCAGGGGGGAACCTCGTGCGGAACCGCGAGACCTGCTCCACCATGCGCGATGTGATCCATGGCCCAGATCCAGAGCCCGCGCAGACTTTCGGCGCTGCTGTCGAGAATCAGTCCCGATCGTTCCCGCAGCCAGGTGATGACATCGGGTACGTGCGCATTCCAGTCCCGAAGTCGTTCAGCGTCTTCGGCCGGAACACCCCTGTAGTCATCTGCGGTCAGAGGTGCGCGCGGCGTGCCCATGGTCATCAGCATGCCGCACCCAAGGTTCCGCTCATCCGCCACGACACGGCCGCCCGAGCATTTTGCCCCACCCCGGCCGAACCACAAGACGACTTCCCGCAGGAAACCCGTCATCCTCAACCGGAACGCCCCGACAGCCGCGCCCGAACGGTCAGCGCGGCGCAGGCCACGACCGCGACGCCGCCCGCGAGCGTCTGGGCCGTGAGCGGTTCGGCCAGGAACCCGGCGGCCCACAGGATGCTCATCACCGGCTGGGCCAGCTGCACCTGACTGACCTGGGCCATCGGCCCGATGGCCAGGCCGCGGTACCAGGCGAAGAAACCCAGGTACATGCTGACCAGGCACAGGTAGCCGAAGGCGGCCCACTGCTGGCCGGTGGCGTGCGGCGCCCCGGCGCGCAGCGCGACGGCGGTGAGGACTGTCGTGACCGGCGCCGCGACCACGAGCGCCCAGGAGACCGTCTGCCACGAGCCGAGTTCCCTGGACAGCAGGCCGCCTTCGGCATATCCGACGGCAGCCGCCAGGACGGCACCGAACAGCAGCAGGTCCGCGAGCCGCACCTGCCCGAGCCCGCCGGACCCCAGCATGGCGAACACCACGGCGGCCACCGCACCGGCCAGCGCGAACAGCCAGAACGAGCGGGCGGGGCGCTCGCCGGTGCGCACCACGACGGTCAGGGCGGTGGCGGCCGGCAGCAGGGCGATGACCACCGCCCCGTGGCTGGCCGGCGCCGTGGTGAGCGCGTACGAGGTCAGCAGCGGGAACCCGAGCACGACGCCCGCCGCCACCACGGCCAGCCGCCACCACTGGCGTCCTCGTGGGCGGGCCTGCCGGGTCAGCCGCAGGGCCGAGGCAGCCAGGAGGGCGGCGACCACGGCCCGACCCGAGCCGATGAACAGGGCCGGCAGGCCTTCCACGGCCACCCGGGTGAAGATCACGGTGAAGGAGAAGGCGGTGACGCCGAGCAGGCCCCACCACAGTCCGGCCCGGCTGGGCGATAACGGCGGGGCCATCCGGACGGTAACGCTACTGTGGGCACTCATGAATGACGGTAGCAGTGCCCGGATCACGGCCGACCTGAGAGCGTGGGTCGAGAGCGCGTCACCGGGCGCCCGGCTGCCGTCCAACCGGGAACTGTGCGCCCGCCACGGTGCGGGGCCGGTCACGGTGCAGAAGGCGGTGCGCGCCCTCACCGAGCTGGGTCTGATCGAGAGCCGTCCTGGGGTGGGTACTTTCGTCCGGCCGGCCACGTCGGCTCGGCCGATCGATCACAGCTGGCAGACGTCAACGCTCGGGGCGGCGCCGATCCGGACGGCGCTGGCGTCGTCCCAACGCCCGATCACACCGGGAGCGATCGCCCTGCATGCCGGATACCCGGACCGGGAGCTGCTTCCCGAGCGGCTCGTGCGCTCGGCCGTCACCCGGGCCTCCCGGTCCGAGGCAGCGGTCCGTCGTGCGCCCGTCCACGGGGAGCCGGAACTCCAGGCCTGGTTCGCGGGCGAACTGGCCCGCACGACGGCCGCCGGCGTGCAGCCGCCCCGTGCCCGTGACGTGCTCATCCTGTCCGGCAGCCAGAGCGGGCTCAGCTCCGTCTTCCGGGCCGTCGTCGGCCCGGGCCGGCCGCTGCTCATCGAGTCGCCGACCTACTGGGGCGCCATTCTGGCGGCCGCCCAGGCCGGGGTCCGGCTGGTCCCGCTCGCCACGGGCCCGCAGGGCCCGTCCCCCGAAGCCGTCGGGCAGGCGCTGCGGGAAACCGGTGCGCGGGCGTTCTACGCCCAGCCCACCTACGCCAATCCGACCGGCGCGCAATGGCCTTCCGAGGTGAGCCAAGGAATTCTGGACGTCCTTCGCGGGCACCACGCGTTCCTGATCGAAGACGACTGGGCCCACGACCTGGCCATCGACTCCGACCCCACACCGGTGGCCGGCCACGACGACAGCGGGCACGTCATCTATCTGCGGTCGCCGACCAAGAGCGTGTCCCCCGCGCTGCGGGTCGCCGCCGTCATCGCCAGAGGCCCCGCGCTGGAACGCATCAGCGCCGACCGGGCCACCGAGACGATGTATGTCAGCAGCCTGCTGCAAGCCGCCGCGCTGGACGTGGTGACGCAGCCGGCCTGGCGCAGCCACCTGCGGCGGCTGCGCCAGCACCTGCGGGCCCGCCGTGACCTGCTGGCCGAGAGCCTGCGTGAGCACCTGCCCGGCTCGCACCTCGAACTCCTGCCCCGGGGTGGCCTGAACCTGTGGCTGCGGCTGCCGGACGGCGCCGACCCGCACGCGCTGAGCCGGGCCACCGAGGCCCGCGGAGTCGTCATTGCTCCTGGCACGGAATGGTTTCCGGCAGAACCGTCGGGGCCGTACGTCCGGCTCAACTACTCCGGCCCGGACCCCGGCCGGTTCCCGGAGGCCGCCCGCATCCTGGCCACCTCATTACGGGACACCGGCGTTCAGCCGTGATCTGCCGCATCCCCTCACCGCCGGTGTGCGCTGTCCCGCCGCCCGGACCCACCACTCATCACGAGCGCGGCGACGCCCCGTCCAGGGCGTTGGCCACCAGGGCGCCGGCGAAGGACTCACTCAGGGGCGCGTCGGGCACGAGAAGCCGGTGGTAGCAGGCCCCCCACAGCTGATCCACCAGCATGCTCACGTCGACGTCGTCACGTAGTTGGCCGCGCCCGCGAGCGCGTTCCATCGCCTCGATCGCGAGAATTCTCCGGGGCATGGAGTATTCGCGGGAGAAGGCGCTCTTGAGGTCGGGGTCGGTCTGTGCGGCCCCGATCAGTTCCGCGATCACCGGGCCGGCGCCGTCCTGGGTGAGGAGCCGGACGAAGGCCCGCAGCTGCCGGGTCAGGTCGGCGCGGATGTCTCCGGTGTCGGAGAATTCGAGCACCTGCTCGCTGCGGGCGAAATAGGCCTCGGCGGCCAGGGCACCGGCGGAGGGCCACCACTTGTAGAGCGTCATCTTGCTGGATCCGGCGGTGAGGGCGACTCTTTCGAAGGTCACCGCCTTGATGCCCTCGGTGAACAGGAGCCGGCCGGCGGCCTCGAGCACGCCGGCGCGGACCTCGGCCGCGGGTCGGCGCCCGCGCCCTCGCCGGACGCGTTGCACCGGTTCGTCCTGCCGCTCCATGACTTCCCTCCACCGTAGACCGCGTCACGGTAATGGACCGTCCGTCTTCATACAAGCACCTTTGAATGTGGACGACTAGTCCACATCCATGGTTTTATATGGACGTCTCGTCTACATGATGATGGGGATCGCCGGGCCGGCGCATCCCTTCCCAGTGCACCGATGCCCGAACCGCAGCGAGCCAAGGAGCTTTCATGACCTGGCCACCCGACCAGCCGCAGGAATCGAGTTGCGGGGAGCGCGTCCGCGCCGGGCTCGTGGCGATCGGCGCCACGACCGTCCTGACCCTTGCCGGTTGTGGCACCAGCACGTCGGCGTCCACCCAAACGTCCCCCCAAACGTCCCCCCAAACGTCCACTGAGGCCCGGGCGGTGGCCCCTCCGGCCGGCTCCGGCCGGGACGCCCCGATCGCCCGCATCGACACGGTGACCGAGGTCGTCTCCGGGCTGGACATGCCCTGGGGACTCGCCTTTCTTCCCGACGGATCGGCTGTGTTCTCCGGACGTGCCTCGGGCCTGATCCAGCGGCTGCCGGTCGGCGCCGACGCCCCCCGGACGATCGGTGAGGTTCCGGGCGTCATCCAGAGCTCGGAGGGTGGGCTCCTGGGAATCGCTGTCTCACCGAACTTCTCGACGGACCGGCGGATCTACGCCTACGTCTCGTCCCGTCCGGCCAACCGGGTCGTGGCGCTGCGGGTGGCCGAGGACTTCGGTGCACTGACGCAGGAGGCGGTGGTGCTGGACGGCATCCAGAACGCCGACCGGCACCACGGTGGACGCATCGAGTTCGGCCCGGACGGGAATCTCTGGATCGGGACCGGGGACGCCTTCGAGCCCGGTAACGCGGCCGACGAGACCTCGCTGAACGGCAAGATCCTGCGGATCCGTCCGGACGGGAGCATCCCGGACGACAACCCCTCGGGCACCGCCGTGTACTCGCGGGGGCACCGCAACGTGCAGGGCCTCGAGTTCGGGCCGGACGGCACGGTGTACGCCTCGGAGCTGGGCCATCGCACCTGGGACGAGGTCAACGTGATCCGGCCGGGCCTGGACTACGGCTGGCCGGCGAACGAGGGCACGCAGGGGGACGCCGGTGAGCCACCGCTGTTCGTGCTGCGTCCCGACGACGCCTCGCCCTCCGGACTGGCCCATGCCGGCGGATCACTGTGGCTGGGCGCCCTGGGTGGACAGCGCCTGTGGCAGCTGCCGGTGCGGGACGGGGTGGCCACCGGCGAACCGGTCGCGCACCTGGCCGGCGAGTACGGCCGGATCCGCACCGTGGAGACCGCGCCGGACGGGTCGCTGTGGATCACCACGTCCAACACCGACGAGGCCACCTGGGGCGGCACCGGCCCACGACCGGGCGACGACCGCGTCCTGCGGATCACGCTCCACTGAAACGTCCGTCGTCATCGGCGGATCCGAGAATTCACATCTACGGAGGAACACCGTGAGCAACTCCCCTTCCCGCTCGGTCATCGTCACCGGCGCCTCCGGCGGGATCGGCCGGGCCGTGGCCGAGCGCCTGGCCGCCGACGGCATGTCCGTGCTCGTGCACTACGCCGGCAACCCCGCGACGGCCGAGGAGGTCGTCGCGGGCATCACCGCCTCCGGCGGCACGGCCACCTCGTTCGGCGGGGACGTCGCGGACGAGACCGCGATGGCGAACCTGTTCGAGCACGCCACCACCATCTTCGGCGGGATCGATGTGGTGGTGAACGCGGCCGGCATCATGCCGCTGGCCCCCGTGGCCACCATGGACCTGGAGACCTTCGACCGGGTCCAGCGCACCAACGTCCGGGGCACGTTCGTGGTCAGCCAGCTGGCGGCCCGGTCCGTGCGCGCGGGTGGCGCGATCATCAACTTCTCCACCTCCGTCACCCGGCTCCAGCTGCCCACCTACGGCGCCTACGCGATGTCGAAGGGTGCGGTGGAGGCGCTGACCCTGATCCTGGCCCGCGAGCTGCGGGGCAAGGACGTCACCGTCAACGTCGTGGCTCCCGGCCCGACCGCGACGCCCCTGTTCTTCGAGGGCAAGCCGCAGGAGGTCATCGACCGCATCGCCGGCGCGAACCCGATGGAGCGTCTGGGCACCCCGCAGGACATCGCCGAGACGACGGCCTTCCTGGCCGGGCCCGCCCGCTGGGTCAACGGCCAGGTCATCTACACCAACGGTGGCGCGGCCTGAGCCCGCTCCACCGGCGAAAGGAGTTCCGTGTCAGTCATTCTCGTCACCGGATCCAGCACCGGGATCGGTAACCTGACCGCCAGGACCCTGGCCCGCCAGGGCCACACGGTCTTCGCCAGCATGCGCGGGGTCAATGCCCGCAACGCCGCGATCTCGGCGGAGTTCACCGAGCTGGCCGAGAGGGAGAACCTCGACCTGCACGTGATCGAACTCGACGTGTCGTCACAGGACTCGGCCGACACCGCGGTCAGGACCGTGGTGGAGCGGGCGGGACGCCTGGACGTCGTGGTCCAGAACGCCGGTCACCTCTACGTCGGTTACGTGGAGGCGTTCACCGACGAGGACCTGGCCCACCTGATCGACATCAACGCCATCGGCGCCCACCGCGTCAACCGGGCGGCGCTGCCGTACCTGAGGGCTCAGCGGTCCGGCACCCTGGTGTACGTCGGCAGCACGATCATCGTCACCACTCCCCCGTTCCTGGGGCCGTACGTGGCGTCCAAGGCCGCCTTCGACGCGCTGGCCGTCGTCACCTCCTACGAGGCGTCGCAGTTCGGCATCGAGACCAGCATCGTCATGCCGGGGGCCATCACCGAGGGCACCCAGCACTTCCCGAACGCCTCCCGGGCCTCCGACACCGAGGTCAGCGCGGCCTACTCGTTCCTGGACCCGCTCGTGGCCCGGAACGAGGAGGCCACCGCCGGCCTCATGCAGCCCGGGGTCGACCAGAACCCCCAGGTGGTGGCCGACGAGATCGCCGCGGTCATCGCCCGTCCGCGCGGGCGCAAGCCGTTCCGCACGGTGGTCGACTTCACCGCCGCGGGCGTCGATCACGTCATGGCCTTCTCGGACCTCACCCGTCAGGCCTTCGTCCACCGCATGGGATTCGGCGAGACGCTCGAGCTGAAGAACTGAGGGGATCCAGCCGGTCCGGGCGAGCCTGACCGGGAATCGGCTCGGACCGCGACGCACATGGCCTGGCCCAGAACCGGTACTGCTTCTGGGCCAGGCCATGTCACCTGAGATCGATTGCTCTCAGAGCGTCCCGTCAGCGAGCTGCCGGGCGGCGTACTCACAGGCGCGGGCCGTCATCGCCATGATGGTCAGCGACGGGCCGACCGCTCCGTTGGAGACGTAGGCGCTGCCGTCGGTGACGAACAGGTTGGGCACGTCCCAGCTCTGGTTGTGCTCGTTGAGCACCGAGGTGGCCGGGTCGGTGCCCATGCGGGCGCCTCCGCACTCGTGGATGGCCGCACCCATGGCCAGGCTGAGCTTGATGCCCCGCTTGAAGATGAACCGGCTGATCGGGTCGGCGTCCGGCCAGATCTTCCGGTCGTCCAGGCCGAGCGTGGAGCCGACGAAGTTGATCGTGTAACCGGCGGCCTGGGCCATCTCCCGCATGCCCGCCACCTGGGCACGCATCATGTTGCGCTCGTTGTCGGTGACCCGCATGTGGATCCGGGGCGCCGGGATGCCCCAGTGGTCCTTACGGCGCTTGTCGATGGTGATCCGGTTGTCGTAGTAGGGCAGCATCTCGCCGAAGGCCATCAGGCCGACCGTGCCCGCGTTGCCGTCCGGCACGGGAAGACGGCCGATCGTGCCCTGCACCCCGTAGCCGCGTGCGTACCCCCGCTCGCTCTGGCCCTCCAGGTTCTTGAAGCGCGGGATGTAGACCCCGCCGACCGGGGCGTAGTACGGGTCCTCGGGGGCGGGGTTGATCGTCTCGAACCCGGGATGCTTCGGGTCCTCGGCGAAGAGCAGACTCGGCGTCTGGTCCATGAAGTAGCGGCCGAGCAGCCCGGAGGAGTTGCCCAGACCGTCGGGGTGGCCGTCCGTGGCGGAGTTCAGCATCAGCCGCACCGACTCGATCCCGGAGGCGCACAGCATCACGATGTCGGCGAAGACCCGGTGCTCGGTCCTGGTCAGGCGGTCGACGAACACCGCACCGTCGGCCCGGCCGGTCTTGCGGTTGATCGTGATCTGCCTGACCACCGCGTCGGTCCGCGTCGTCAGCCGGCCGGTCTCCCGGGCGGCCACGATACCCAGCGGAACCCGGTGCAGATTCGGCGCGGCGTACCGCCACGGCACGACATTGCGCTCCGGCCAGCGACTTTCGACGACGGACTTGAACTCCTTCTCCGACTCGGTGGTCAGCGAGGGCCCGCGGTACTGCCCGTCCGGCAGCTGCGGCAGGTTCTCCTCGGTGCCGTACACCCCCAGGAACTTCTCCACCCGGTCGTAGTACGGCGCCAGGTCGGCGTACCCGAACGGCCAGTTCACGCCGTGGCCGTCGTAGTCGGCGGCCTTGAACTCGTGGTCGGACGAGCGCAGCAGCATCCGGCCGTAGGAGTGCAGGCGACCGCCGAGCACCCGGCCCCGGATCCACAGGAAGTCGTCGCCGTCGACCGTGTAGGGGTTCTGCCAGTCGTTCACCAGGAACGGACTGGTGGTGTCCTTGAAGAAGGCCCGCAGGGACTGCCGGTACTGCCCGCGCAGCATCGCCTTGGAGCGGCCGACCAGGCCGATGTTCATCTTGGCCGGGCGGGTGGGCGGCGCGGGGGTGAAGTCGGCGTCGGTGATGTCCCGCCCGGCCTCGAGCAGCAGTACCTCCAGCCCTCTTTCGGTGAGCTCCTTCACCGCGATGCTGCCGGCCGCGCCCGAGCCGATGACCACGGCGTCGTAGCGCTTCTGGGGCAGGGTGGACCCGGACGTGAAGGCGGACGAGGGGGTGAAATCTGACATGGTCTTCCCTTGACTGTTAATGGTTTTCACTGGTTGGAGAAGGCCGCGTCGAATGACGACTGCGGCAGCTTCCACAGCAGCGAGCGGATGAACCCGACGGCCTGGGCGGCTCCGTGCAGGCGGTCCATGCCGGCGTCCTCCCACTCGATCGAGACGGGGCCGCTGTAGCCGATGGCACGCAGCGCCCGGAAGGCGTCCTCCCACGGCACGTCACCGTGCCCGGTGGAGACGAAGTCCCAGCCCCGGCGCGGATCTCCCCAGGCGAGATGCGAACCGAGGACGCCCGAACGCCCGTTGGGCGGGCGCAGCCGGGTGTCCTTGCAGTCCACGTGGTAGATCCGCTCGGCGAGATCGACGATGAAGCCGACCGGGTCGATGTTCTGCCACATCATGTGCGAGGGGTCCCAGTTGAAGCCGAAGGCGGCACGGTGCCCGACCGCCTCCAGCGCCCGGATGCTCGACCAGTAGTCGTAGGCGATCTCGGAGGGGTGCACCTCGTGGGCGAAACGCACTCCCTCGTCGTCGAAGACGTCCAGGATCGGGTTCCAGCGACGGGCGAAGTCCTCGTAGCCCGCGTCGATCACCGATTCCGGTACCGGCGGGAACATCGCCACGTAGGGCCAGATCTTGCTGCCCGTGAACCCGACCACCGTGTCCGCACCGAGCTTGCGCGTCACCCGGGCGGCACGCTTCATGTCCTCGGCGGCCCGCTGCCGCACGCCCTCGGGATCACCGTCGCCCCAGGTGGAGGGACGCACGATCGCCTGGTGCCGGAAGTCGATCGGGTCGTCGCAGACGGCCTGGCCGGTCAGGTGGTTGGAGACGGCGAAGACCTTCAGCCCGTGCCGGTCCAGGATCTCCAGCCGCGAGCGCAGGTAGGCCGGGTCCTCGTCCGCCCGTTCCAGGTCCAGATGGTCACCGGAGGCGGCGATCTCGAGACCGTCGTACCCCCATCCGGCGGCCAGCCGCGCGACCTCCTCGAAGGGCAGGTCGGCCCACTGGCCGGTGAAGAGCGTCACCGGGTGCGTCATGAGCGGTCTCCGATCGTCGTCCACGCGTTGCCCGCGGCGCTGTCCAGCACCGCCTGCACGATCCGTACCGATCGCAGTCCGTCCTGCACCGTCGGCAGGCCCTCGGGCCGGTCACCGCGCACGGCGGCGTAGGTGTCGCTCACGAACGCCGCGAACGCGTCCGTCCAGCCCTGGGGGTGCCCGGCGGGTGTGCGGTTGAGGCGGCTCTGGTCCGCCGCGGCCGGGCCCTCGCCACGGTGCACGGTGAGCGCACCGTTCTCGCTGCCGAACCAGGCGGTCTCGGGCTGTTCCTGGTCGAACACCGCCGATCCCCGGGTGCCGTCGACCTCCAGCCACAGCCGGTTCTTGCGGCCGGCCGAGACCTGGGAAATCACCGTGCTGGCGGTCATCCCGCGCTGGGTGCGGAACATCGCCGTGGCGGTGTCCTCGGTCGTCACCACGGCTCGCTCGGCACCTTCCCGGGCGCCGGCGAACGAGGCGGACGAACCGACGGGACGGGTCCGGTGCACGATCGAGGTCGCGGCACTGACCTCGGTGAACACCTCGCCGGAGACGAACTCCGCCAGGTCGCACCAGTGGGTGCCGATGTCGGCGAAGGCCCGGGAGGCGCCGCCCTCCCGCGGGTCGATCCGCCAGGTCGAGGCGTCCGGCGACAGCAGCCAGTCCTGGAGGTACGAGCCGTGCACCAGGGCCACGTCGCCGAGCTCGCCGCGGATCCGGCGGGCCCGGATCTCGCGCACCATCGGGTGGTAGCGGTACACGTACGGCACGGTCGCGACCACACCCGCCGCCTCGACCGTCTTCACCAGACGCTCGGCGTCGGCGACCGTGGTGGCGATCGGCTTCTCCAGCACCAGACCGATCCCGGCGGCGGCGACGGCCTCGCCGTAGCTGACGTGGGTGGAGTTGGGGGTGCAGACATGCACCACATCGGGCCGGTCGGCCAGCAGGGCCTCCAAATCCGGGTATCCGGTGGGCACGTTCCAGCGGTGGGCGTGCTCCTGGGACCGTTCGGGTGAGATGCCGAGCAGGCCGATGACGTCGGCCCCGCTGTCGCGGGCGGCGCGCAGGTGGGCGGCGGCGATCATCCCGGTGCCGATGATCGCCACCCGGGGCTGAGGCTTCATGAGGGGAACTCCGCGAACTCGAGGTACGCCGGATCGGCCACGGCCGTGTCGGCCAGGTGGGCGAGAGTGCCTGTGTTGTGGTCGATCTCGTAGGAACGGACGACGTTGCCGGGTCGGTCGGCCAGCAGCAGGAGGCTGCCGGTCGGGTCGATCGCGAAACTGCGGGCGGCCAGGCCCGGATGGACCGACGGAGCCAGTGGCACGCTCCCGGTCCGGCGCAGACTGCCGTCGGTGCCCGCCTCGAACCAGGCCAGCGTGTCCTCACCGCGGTTGTTCACGTAGACGAACGATCCGCCGGGGTGCACGCGGACCTCGGCTGGCTCGTTGAGAGCGGTGAACCCTTCCGCGACGCTCGAGCAGCGGCCCAGGAAGGTGAACACGCCCTGGGAGGCGTCGAAGGCCAGCGACACCAGCTCGGAGGACAGCTCGCAGGTCAGGTAGGCCCGGTCGGACAGCGGGTCGAAGGCCAGGTGCCGGGGTGCCGTCTGCGGCGCGAACCGGTAGGTGCTGACGGGCCTGAGCTTCGGGCCCAGTTCGTAGACCGTCACGGTGTCCGAGCCCTTGTCACAGACCACCACGTATCGACCGCTCGGGTCGATCACGGCACAGTGGGCGTGAGCGGCGGCCTGGGCGTGTCCTCCGGCCTGGGGCGAGGAGTTGGGGTCGGTGCCCCCTTCCCGCAGGATCTGGACGTCCTGGATGCTCTCGACGCTGCCGTCGGCGCCCAGACCGTAGGTCACGACCGTGGAGTCGTCGTAGAGGTACTCCACGTCCCAGCCTCCGTGCGGGCCGGCGACCACGTGCTCGACGTGCTCGAAGCTGCCGTGGTTGGCGCTGACCAGCAGATGACGACCGGGTGCCACGGACAGGTAGGTGGGAAAGGGCCCGACGGTGCTCAGCAGGTTGAGCGGCTTCATCGTCCTGGTGGTCGGCTCCACCCGGATCGCGTGCACCGCCGCCGGCGACTGGACCGGACCGCGTCCGTCCGTCTTGCGCTCGTCGACCGCGAAAAGGGTCCAGAGCGTGGGCGCGTAGACCAGGAATCCCGCCTGGCGGGGCTCGTCGAGGTGGCTGCACAGGGTCAGGTCACGGCCGCCCGGGCTGACCTCGTACAGGCTGACGCCACCGGATCCCCCGCCGGGGCCGTCGGCGTAGGAGCCGACGAACACGCACAGACGCCGCGAGAGACTCTCGTTCTTCGGGCTTTTCATGCCCCGATCAGCCTCCTCAGCATCTCCTGGTGACGCCGCACCTGCTCGACCTCGGACATCAGCTGTTCCCGGCCGCGGTCCTGGTTGTAGCGCTGTCCCTCGTACTCGGAGTTGACGAACCCGTCGAAGCCCCCGTCCTTCAGGGCCGTGACCGCGGCTTCGTAGTCGATCGCGATGTCCTGGAACTGGCCCGGTTCGCCGGGGATCTCGGACATGTAGTTGAACTTGCCGTGCACGTGGGTCACGTGCGGGGCGAGCTGCCGCAGGGTGTCGGGCGAGGTGTCGGAGAACATCAGCGCCTCGGCCACGACGGTGTAGTCGATCTCCTGCGGGTTCTCGACCCGCTGGTCGGCGAAATCACGTACGCCCCGGAAGATCTCGATGAGTGCCGGGTCGCCTTCCGCGCTCCTGAGGAACCTGCCGAAGTCCGATCGCAAGTTGCCGGCGGTGTGGGCGGCCAGTTCCGAGCGGGAGAAGGGCGCCTGGCCGGCGCGCAGCATCAGGGCCAGGTCGACCGACGCGTCACAGGCGCTGAGCTGCGCGCCCCGGCGCCGGAACCAGGCGAGCTGGACCTCGGACAGCCGGAACTGGAAGATGCCGAGATCCGGGACGATCCCGAGGTGCTGGGTCCCGGTTCGCTCGATCACCTCGAGGATCTCGCCGACCTGCTGTCCTTCCAGGCGCATGGGCTGATGGACCTCTTTGCCCAGCCTCAGGTCCAGTTCCTCGGCCAGCGGCAGCGCCATCTCCATGATCTCGGTGGGGACCACCGACAGGGTGCGAACGTTGCGGAAACCCAGGGACTTGGCGAGGCGCAGATCGTGCCGCAGCCGCTCGGCGCACTCATCGTAGGTCATCACGTGGTCCCGGAATTGCAGCACGTCCATCTGCACGTCCAGGGCCACCGGGGTGGTGCCGTACTGCTCCATCCAGCCGAACCACTGGCCGCGGAACTCCGGGCCCGGGTCCGGGTACCGCAGCGACATCTCGTCGACCAGTTCGAGACCGGTGGCACCGCCGAGGTTCTGGCCGACCTCGCGCACCTGGTCGTGCAGGTCAAGTTCCTTGAGGAACTGCGACTGCTGGTAGCTGTAGAGGGAGACTCCCCGCTGCATGCTCATCGGAGGGCCTCCGCCGGCTCGGTCAGGGTCAGGGTGTAGGACACGATCTGCGGTGCCTTGTCGGAGCCGGCCCCGGTGCCGGGACGCGGGGGGTTCTTCACCCACTCCTCGTCGGTCGGCAGGTAGCCGTAGGCCGCCAGAACCGACTGCTGGAAGCGGATGACGTGCTGGCCGGGGGCGAGGCCGCCGGGTGCGGAGACGTGCAGGATTCCCTCGTCGTCGTAGTCCCAGTGCTCGTGCACCTGCGAGCGCAGGTCCGCAAAGCTGCGCGGTGGGCGTCCGTTGATCTCGAAGGTCTGCACGGAGACCGGGTATTCGGTTCCGTCGACCTCGATGAAGTAGCCGTTGTGCAGGGACAGGTAGCAGCCGCGGTAGTTGGCGTGGCGGACGGCGAGGCGGAATCCCACCACCTCGCCGTCACGCACGTCGTTGCGCAGGCTGTCGGGTCGGATCAGGAAGTTCTCGAACATCGTGGGCAGTCCTCTCGGCTGGGGGCCGCGGGCCGGGTGTGATCAGGAAGTCACCGGCTCCGGCGTCGGACCGCGCAGTTCACGCAGGCCCAGGCGCTGACTGCGGCCCCAGGCGCGGAACAGCAGCCCGGACAGGTCGATGTCTCGGGAACTCATGACGGTCCTGGTCAGCCGGCCGTCGTGATCAGGGTCGGCTCGCCGTCCCGCGGCCGGCGGAACAGGGTGGCCCAGATGACGGCGGCGACCAGGGCCGAGCCGATTCCCAGGGCCCAGATCGGGTTCCAGCCACTCAGGTCACCGGCTGCGCCGGTGGCGACGCTGTGGTCGTAGATCCGGCCGGCGATCTCCGCACCGACGAAGGCGCCCAGGCCCGAGACGACGAGGATGAGCATGCTCTGGGCCTGGGCCGAGACCTCGGCGCTGGTCACGTTGCCGATGTACATGGCGGCCAGCACGAGGAAGAAGTCGTTGCAGATGCCTTGCAGCGCGATAGCGGCGACCGCGATCCAGGTGTGCCCGTCCGGGTGCGCGCCGATCACGGCGAGGAACAGGGCCAGCCGCACGGCCCACATGAACATGCCGGCCAGCAGCGCCCATTTCATGCCGATGCGCTGGAGCACGAACGGGATGGTGACGATGAAGACGACCTCGGACGCCTGACCGATCGACAGCAGACCGGCGACGTTCTGGAAGCCCAGCGCCCCGAGGAAGGTGGAGGCATAGGTGTTGTAGACGCCCAGCGAGACAGCCGTCAGGAGGGCGCAGCCCATCAGGACGGCGAAGTTACGGTTGCGCAGCAGCGGAAGGGCTTTGGCGCCGATGACGTCACCGGGGCTGAACCGCACCCCCTTGGCCGGCGCCGGTGTGGAGGGCAGGGTGAAGGCGTAGACGCCGAACAGGATGCTGAAAGTGGCTGTCAGGTAGAACAGCTCGGGCGCGTCGTCGAGACCGGCCCAGCCGACGGCCTGCCCGGCGATCACCCAGCCGAGGGTGCCGAACACCCGGATGTAGGGGAACCACCGCTGGTTCGAGCCCAGGTGCCGGAAGGCGATCGAGTTCGACAGGCCCAGGGTGGGCTGGAAGAACAGCATGTACACGAAGATCAGTGCCAGGACGAGGGTTCCGTTGCCCGAGGTGATCGCGGCCGGCACGAAGCAGAGCAGCACGCCGCCGATCAGATGGGCGATGCCGAGCCCGTTCTGCGAGGGGATGAAGCGGTCGACCAGCGCCCCGAGGAACATCGGGGAGACGATGGCGGCGACCGCGGCCAGGGAGAAGGCCGTGCCGATGATGGTCGGCAGACCGTGTGTCGCCAGGACCAGCCCGAGCGTGGCGAACCATGATCCCCAGACGAAGAACTCCAGCAGCATCATCAGGGTCAGCCGGGCGAACACCGTCCAGTCGGAGGCACTCTGGATGCCGGCGGACAGTTCGCCGGCGCCCGCAGTCGCCGGGGCGGGCATGTCGGCCACGTCTTTTCTCATCATTGAGACCTTCGATAGTTCGGATCTTGAATACTCCGTGCAGCAACTTCCATCTCATCGTACGAATCATTCAACAAGTGTCAACGAACGAACTCGTCGACTATTCACGTCTCGAACAATCAGCTCTTCATCCACTGCGGCAGAGAGCTGACACCCTGCCCACCCAGGGTCAGCACCGCGGCCACACCGCCGAAAAGCGCCGCATCGTCACCGATCACGGCGGGGACGAACCGCACATCGGGCGAAACGGCCAGCAAACTGTTGATCTCGGCGGAGGAGCGGACGCTGTCGAACACCAGAGGCCCGGCCTCCCCCAGCAGACCCCCGATGGCCACCACGCTCGGGGCCATCGCCTTGGCCGTGTTCGCCAGCGCCCGGCCGAGGTAACGGCCGGCTTCCCACAGCACGCGCTGGCAGGCCGGGTCGCCCCGGTGGGCGGCCGCGATCACCTCCGGCAGGTCTTCCTTGACCGAGCCCGAACCCTCCAGCGCCAGCAGGATCGAGCGCTCGGAGGCGAAGGTGGTCAGACAGCCCCGGCTTCCGCAGAAGCAGACCGGGCCGTGCTGTTCCAGGATGATGTGCCCGATCTCGCCGGCCAGCCCGTCACCACCCCGGTAGATCCGCCCGTCGATCACGATCCCGCCCCCGATGCCCGAGGAGCACATCACGAACAGGAAGTCGTCGACCCCGTGCCCGGCCCCCCACGTCCACTCGGCCAGGGCCGCCAGATTCGCGTCGTTCTCGGCCACCACCGCCACCCCCAGCGCCTCGGCCAGGGTCGACGCCACCGGTACGTCGCTCCAGTTCGGCATTTGCAGGCGGGCCCAGGACACGAGCGTGCCGGCGCGCCGGTGGATGGGTCCCTGCATGGCCACGGCCACACCGGTCAGGTCGGACACGGCCAGCCCGGCCCGGCCCACGAGCCCCCGCACCAGACCCACGACATCCTCGGGACCGGCCCCGTCCGTGGCGAAGTCCCGGCCCTGATCGAGATGGGCGTCCAGGCGCCGGCGCCGCCCCAGGTCGAACAGGACCGCGTGGACGGCGTCCACGTTGACCTGGACCGAGACGATCACCCCGGCCTCCGCCACCAGCGCCACCTGGGACTCCCGCCCGTTCAGCGCCTGGACCTCGGCGATCCCCTCGTCCCGCAGCCCTCTGACGATGCTGTTGACCGTCGCCGCGGACAGATCGGTGCGACGGGCCAGCGCCGCCTGCGAGGAGGGCCCGTGCGCACGCAGGGCCTCCAGCACCTTCTCCACGTTGCCGCGCCGCACGCCCGACGTCCGTCCGGCCTTGCCCACCGACTTACCCTGAGACACCACCACGCGAGAATACTTCAAGAAACGAACGATTCTGAGCCTCTCCCCGGCGAAGCTTCAGGTTGCGGCGTCCGCGCGCACCCCCACACCTTCCGCCCAGCGAACCCTTCGCTTCTCAAAGGGTATTCACCGGCCCGGTTGGTTCCGCCGGTCCGCATCGGTACGTTGACGAAGCGGCGTGGCGGCCGTGTCCCTCGTCCGTGTGGCATCTCCACGGCTGCCAGTGGAGGTATTCGCGTGACCACCCCGATCGACCGGACGCCGTCCCGACCGATGCTCGCCTCATCGGCGCGCTTCGTGCGTGAATGCTGGACGCAGACCATCACCGTCCGTCCGCGCTCCGCCTCCCGCCGGGGTTCCGCCCAGGTGGCGCTCAGCGTCGCCCTCCCCCTGGCGGTGCTGCTGGCCCTTCACCGGTCCGACCTCACCGCCTGTGCGGTGTTCGGCTCGCTGAACTCGGTCTACGGCAAGACACTGCCCGGCAGGGACCGGTTGATCACGCAGGCGCGCGCCGGGCTGATGATGACCGCGGTCGTGGTCATCGGGACCGCCGCCGGCATGGCCGGACCGGCCGGCGCGGTCCTGGCGCTGAGCATCGCCTCCGTGGCCGGGCCGATGTTCTCCCGCAGATACGGGTGGCTGCCCAACCCGGCGCTCTTTCTCGTGTTCGCCGTCGCCACCCTCGCGGCGGAGCCCCACCCGGCCACCGACCTGCTGCCGGCCGCCCTGATCGCGGCCGCCTCGGCGGCCAGTGCGATGATCATCAGTCAGGGCATCTGGTGTACTCACCCGGCATCCTTTCCCAGCAACCACTTTCGGCCGCTGCCCCTGCGTGATGTGGTGACCGCCCCAGGGGCCCGCACCGACCTCCTCCTCCATGCTCTGACCCCTTCGGTCGCCGCCCTCCTGGCCTGGTCGGCCGGTTTCGGCCACCCGTACTGGGCCGCGGTGGCGGCAACCGTCCCGCTCGCCGGCACGACTCTCGCCGGCCAGGTGGCCAGAGGCGTCCACCGCTCCCTGGGAACGGCTTTCGGGGTAATGGCCGCCTACGTCCTGCTCGCCCCGCCGTGGCCGGTCTGGCTGCTGGTAGCCGCGATCGGCGTCCTTCAGTTCCTGACCGAGACCTTCGTCGCCCGCAACTACGGCATCGCCGTCTTCTTCATCACCCCCATGGCCCTGACCCTCAGCCATCTCGGGGCGGTGGCAGAACCAGGGCAACTGATCATCGACCGGATGATGGCGACGGCCCTGGGGATCTGCGTCGCACTGCTGCTGCTGACGTGCTCGGCGATCAGCCGGTCTTGGGACTTCCCCTGAGACGGACCGGACGCCACCCTTCAGCCGAAGGACTGCGGAACCCGTCCACGGGCCGCATTGGCCGCACGAGGTCGTTGACGATCGTGATCGGGCTTACTGCTCCAGACGGGATCAGGTAGCCGATCGAACGCCCCGGGGCGGCGTCACTACCCGATATCGGCTGTCGCGGTCACCCTGGCCGCCGACCAAGGTGACGGATCCGGCCTCCCGCATCTGGCGCAGGGCGTACTGAACCTGTCTGGCGGTCAACCCAGTGGCTTCGGTGATTTCGGCAGCCGTCATATCGCCGGTCCGGAGGTGCCGCCGGATGAGGTCCCAATTCTTGCGGCGGGCATGGGACGAGATGTTGTCGGCTGACGAGTTCCCGCTCTGCGATGTGGATTGCGACGTGATCGGTGCCGGAGACATCCGCGCCGACGGGGTGGGAACGTAGCCGATCAGATGAGCTGCGATCCGATACACACGTCCGCCGCGTTCGCCATCAGCCGTAGCGACCCCTGCCTCGACAAGACCGGCGAGTTCGGTTCGCGCTTCACGGGAGTCCATGGGAAAGGTTTCCCTGAAGCTTTGATTGGTCCAGGTCTGCCCGCGGCGCATCGCTACCAGGGCATGTCTTTGCCGATCCCCCAGCGTCGCAGCAGCGGGAAGCGCGGCCAGCCAGTCCAGGTCCTCGCGGGCCAGCAAGGCGTGATTCGGAACCGCGACGGTGAAGGCGGACACCGTGGACAGCACGCCGTCGGGGAACCCTCCACCGCCCGTTTGACCTGGGTCTCCGGAGCGTCGCTACCTTCTTGAGGCAAATCGACGATCAACGCTGCCGACTCATCCGGTTCATCGAAATGTACAAAAGTTTTGTAGAAGTTGCCGAGATTTGTATATTTGTCCAGCACTGAGGGGCCACCCGGGAGTCCATGCCTGACCAGGTCAGACACCGCCCGGGGCAATCCCCGACGACAATCCGTGCCGGAGCGCGCTCCGGGCCGCCGTACATGACCGTGCTGGGCGGGGTGAGAGGCACTGGCTCCTCACCCCGCCCAGCAGGCACCGGCTCTCTGGAAGAGGTGCCCGGGCTCAGACCGTGGGCAGCTCGCGCAGTTTCATCGCCGCCCGCAGCGGGGGAATGCTGATCACCATCACGGCCGCCCCCGCGGCCACCGCCCAGGAGGCGCCGAACCAGTCGACGAGCAGGCCACCGGCCAGGGATCCGGTGGGGATGCCCGCGTACAGCAGAAGCCGCAGGGCCGCGCTCATCCGGCCGAGCATGTCGTCGGGCGTCATCGCCTGGCGCACGGTGTAGGACATGACGTTGAACATGCCCTCACCGAAACCCGTGATCAGGTAGCAGCCGCCCCAGACCAGGACGGCGGCGGCGGTGGTGCCCACCTTCCCGGCGTCCGTGAACGCGAGCAGGAACAACCGGCACGCTGGCGATGACCGCGCTCCAGGCCAGCCCGCGCCCGTACCCGACCCGGGCGATGACCCGGCGCGAACGGGCCGCGCCGAGCAGGGCACCGGCACCGGCCGCCGACAGTGCGGCACCGTAGACCCAGGCGCCGCCGTCGATCTCCGAGGTGCTCTTCACCAGGAAGGCCACCATGACCATGTAGCTGCCCGCGTTGAACAGCAGCCCGTGCAGGCTGATCCCGCGGATGACGGAGTCACCGGCGATGAATTGCAGCCCCGACTTCAGCTCCGTGCGGAGACGACGGGCGGGAGTGCCGGTCAGCGGTGGCTCGTGCCGGCGCAACAGCATCAGCGAGGCCAGGGAGGCGATGTAGGAGAAGGCGTCGACCAGCAACGCGACCGGCGGCGAGCACCCGGACCAGGCGGATCAGGTTCGTGCTGATCATCAGGGGACGCTTGCGGTGGCGGTCCACCCAGACCCCGACCAGCAGGGGCAGGGCCAGGTAGGGCAGGAAGAGGAAGAACTGGAGCAGGCCGATGTCAAGGCCCGAACCGCCGAGGGACTCGCGGGCCAGGAGCGGCAGCACCGCGGCGGTGACCTGCGAGCCGATCAGCGAAATGCTCTCACCGGCCCAGAAGGTCATGGCCGTGCGGTCCTGACCCAGGGACGTCCGGGTGGGTTCCTGGGGTTCCGGGCCGGCCGCGCCGGGGACCACGTCGGTGGTGGTCATGCCGCCGTCACCATCAGGCCGGTGCGGAAGGCGTAGCTGACCAGCCCGGCCCGGTCGCGCACACCGAGCTTGTAGCGCAGGCGGTGCAGGTGGGTGCGGACGGTCGTGACCCCGATGGCCAGGAGCCCGGCGACCTCCTCGGTGGAGTTGCCGTGGGCGACCAGCTCCAGGATCTCGCGCTCGCGCGCGGTCAGTGCATGCAGAGCTGCCGTATCTGTTTCCGCCGGTTCCGGTGGGCTGCTCTCGGCGACCGATCTGAACCAGCCGACCAGCCGATCGGCCGCGCCGCCCATGAGGACCATGTGCCCGGCCACGACGCCCCGCACGGCGTAACACAGGTCCTCGGCGGTGAACTGGTCCACGATCACCCCGTCGGCGCCGAGGCGTAGCACGTCCTCGGTGGCAGCCGCTTCCTCCCGGGTCAGGACGACGATGACCCGGCACTCACGTGTCGCCTTCTCCGCCATGACCCGCCGCAGCACCTCGCTGCTGGACAGTCCCCGCAGGTTCAGGCCCAGGACCATGACGTCGACCGATCGCGACGTCACCTCGATCATCGCGGCGATCCCGCTGTCGGTGGAGGTCACCGACTCCACCGACGCCTCGGCCTCCAGCTGCGTCCGCATGCCTTCTCTCAGAATTGCCCATTCGTGACAGATCAGAACGCGACTCATGGTGGCCCTCCCCTGGGCGCCCGATGCGGATGCGGTCTTTTACCTGTTCACAATCTAATGGGTGATTGGCCTGAACAACCATTAGCATGGCGCTCTCGGGAAACCGGTTCCATGGCGCGCGCCACCACCGCAGGCCCTAGGCTTGCCTCAGGAAAACGCCGGAAGGAGCGCACTGTGGACACCCGGAAGAGCCCAGGCGCACGGTCCCGGAGCACCACGACGCCCGTCGTCCAGACGTCAGTCTCACCGGCACCCGACGGCGAGTACGCGGCGCGCGACGCCTGGGTCAGCCTGATCGGCGGGCATCCGGCCCTGGACCTGGTCAACACCGTCTCCTGGAGACTCGATCCAGCCCGCCGGACCGACCGGCTGGCCACCCACGACGATCTGATCACCTGGTCCACTCGAGCGGCCCTGATCGAAACTGCTTGCTACACAGGGCTTTCGCTACCGTCGCCGAAGTCGGCCGAGCGCACCCTGACCAGGGTCCGGGCCCTGCGCGAGAACGCCTATCTGGCGCTGTGTGACCACCTGGCCGGCCGGCCCGTCGACGCGGGCGTGCTGGACACCCTGCGCGCGGCGCTGTCCTCAGCGCTGCGCGGCGCTCCGGCGGCCCCGGCGTTCCCGCTGCGCCTGGCCGTAAGGCCCACGGACGCCACCCAGATCCCCGACGCGATCGAGGCGTCCCTGTTCGACCTGTTCGTGCTCCAGGACCTCGCGCGGCTGCGCGAGTGCCAGGGAACCGGCTGCGGCTGGCTGTACCTGGACCGCAGCCGAAACCGCAGCCGGCGGTGGTGTTCCTCCACCGATTGCGGCAACCGCCACCGAGTTCACCAGTTCGCCACCCGGGCCCGCAGTTCCCTTGATACCGCCGCGAGTTCGGCAACCGACGCCCCCTCCCCGTCCCGACCGGTGGCCCCGTAACGATCCAGCAGCCCGGCCAGCACCTGTGCCCTCGACGACGGCGCAGGCTTTCCACCCGGTACACGGTGCAGACGCAAGGGTCTCGGACAAATCATCACCCGGTGGTGGACGTCTGGATGACGACGGAGCGCGCGCGCCACCCTACGGTGGGTATTTCGACCGACGAGGGAGAGAACGAGCATGCCCACGCACGACACCGGCCCCGCACGGGGCTACCTGGCGGGGGCCCGGATCGGAGCCGGCCTGGCCGCCGGCTCGTTCGTGCTGGCCCTGACCTTCGGGGCAGTGGCGAGCCAGGAGAGCTGGGGATCTCTCGCACCGGTCGTCGCCTCCCTGGTGATCTTCTCCGGCTCGGCGCAGTTCGCCCTGGTGACCGCGCTGGCCAGCGGAGGCGCGGCATGGGCCGCCGTCGCCTCGGCCGCGCTGATCAACCTGCGGTTCCTGCCGATGGCCATCGCCGTCACCCCTGCCCTGCACGGCGGAAGACTGCGCCGGGCCCTGGAAGGACAGGCAGTGGTGGACGGATCCTGGGTCGCGGCCCACGAGGGCGGCGACCGCTTCAACCGCGCCACCCTGATCGGGGCCACCCTCGCCCAGTGGCCGGCCTGGGTGTCCGGGACAGCGCTGGGCGTACTCATCTCCCCACCACCGGACCTGACGCAGACCCTCGGACTCGACGTCGTCTTCCCCGCCTTCTTCGCCGTGCTGCTGATCGACGAACTGCGCAGCTCCGAGAAGGCTTTCGCGGCCGGCCTGGTGGGCGGCACACTCACCGCCGCCCTGCTGATCGTTCTGCCCACCGGCCCGGCCCTGCTCGGCGGTTCCTGCGCTGCCCTGATCGGCCTGCGCACGGACCGGAAGCTGCGCGGGGCAGGCATTCTCCCCGTCAAAGACACCTCCGCGGTGCAAGACAGCATCGGCGACACGACCCGGGAGATCCGATGACGACGCTCTGGCTCTGCATCGCCGCGACAGCACTGGTCAGTTTCTCGATCAAAGCCGCCGGACCGGCCCTGCTCGGTTCAGACCCACTGCCTGAACGTGCCCGCGGCGTCGTGGCCCTGCTCGCCCCCGCCCTGCTGTTCGCACTCGTCGTCGCCGAGCTCCTCGGACCGGGCTGGCACGATCTGGACCCGGCACTGGTCATCGGAGTGACGGTCGCCGTCGTGGCGCGCCTGGCCCGGGTGGCGGATCTGCCGGCGGTGCTGCTGGCCGTGCTCGCCACCGCCCTGGCCCGATTGATGCTGCCATGAGCTTTCGGCCAATAACCCGGCGTGACCACCGTTCCTCTGACACCGTGTCATCCCCGGCTGACCGTGTTCGTGATGAGAATCGAGGACGACGCGGAGCACCGGCCGGACTCAGCGTCGTCCTCAATGATCTTGCCGGACAGGCTCGATCAGGCCTGCACCGCCAGCGCCACCTCGATCTCGTCCAGCAGCTCGGCCCAGGTCATGTCGCCGTACCGCGCGGTTTCGCCCAGCACGAAGGCGCCGAAGCACAGGGCCGGCACCAGAAGCGTCCTTTTCGGAGGCAATTCACCGGTGGATCGCTCGTCAGCGATCGCGGCCAGCACCCTGTTCACAGCCGAAGGGCTGACCCCGGCCTGGGGATGCGCCCGAACGTAATCCGCTGCCAGGGTGTAGTTCTGGCCGGGGACGGGACGGCGATCGCCACACAGGGCATACAGGGCCATGGCGTCGATCGCCAGGACGAAGTCCATGGCCTGGGCGAACACGTCGCCCTCGGTGGACTGGAGGTCTTCGACGACTTGCAGCCAGCCCGGCTCGAAGTCGCGCAGAACGTGCCCGAGGGCGCGCAGCACCAGGGTTCTGGCCTGCGGCGTCACTTCCTGTTCCGGGCTCCACTGCGGGCGGGCCCCCAGCCGCCAGGCCAGCCGCACCCGGCGGACGCGCTGCCGGTGCAGGCCGTAAACCCCGCCCACGGCGGCCACCCCCGCCCCGGCCACCGGCGTCACCCAGACGGGCAGGGGATGCACGGCGCGGGCCAGGAAGGTGGCGGGGACACCCCCGGCCATCACGGACAAGGCCGCCCTCCAGCGCTTTTCGCGCCCGGCCGGATGAGTGAGCAGGTGCTCCAGAATCTTCCCCGAGCCGGCCGGTTTTAGGGTCGCCGACACCCGGACCGGCCCGGTCTGCGCACCACTGCCCCGCACGGCCTCCGCCCCGCGCCGCACCTGTCCCACCCCGAGCGCGGCCTGCGCGAGCATCTGGTCGACGGCCCGCAGGCGGGCGCCCAGACCGGCGAGATCCTCGGCGACGACTCTCGCGCCGATCCCCTGCGCCTGCAACCGCCCCTGCTCGACGACCGCCTGCGCCGCCGACACACGTTCCCGGGACCGATCGATCTGGTCGGCCAGCGCCCCGACGGCCTGCACCGCATCATTCACCGACGACATGCTCTCCCCCAATCCCCACCCGTCCTGGCGGGCACCGGAGCAGCATAGGAGAAAAGACGAACAAATCGGTAATTTACCGAACATGCGGTGCACTCCGCTGCGTGCAGTTGCCGTCAACGCGCAGGAGCGCTGGCCGAAAGGGCCGCCCGGTCAGCCGGCTCGTGATCGCAGCTGAGCCGCGCGCAGCAGCAGTTCCCCCGCCGAACGTTCTCCCTCGACGGTGGCGCCGGGCTCGTCGCCGGTGTCCGCCCCGAACCGGCGGCGCAGTTCGGCGCCCAGATCGCCCTGCTTGCCCTCGGCCGCCTGCGCCAGCAGCCGGGTCTTCTCCTTCTCCGGCAGCGCCGTGATCCACTGCCGCAACGCCGGACCACGTTCCTTTCTAGCCGTTTTCGGCGGGCTGGCCTCGGCGGCCGCCGCGATCAGCCAGGGATCGATGATCAGGAAGTCGGCCACAGCCGCCAGAGCGCCCGAGAGCTTGCCCAGGCCGGCCGGTACGGGTGGCTCCAGTTCGTCGTCATCGATCTCCCCGCTGTCCGCGGCCAGCAGCCAGCCGAGGTAGAGCAGCCGCAGGTCACCCTCGATCACCTCGGCGCGGGCGGGAGCGATCCCGGCGATCCGGGCCTCCCCCGTCTCGGCGTTGTCCCAGTCGTGGTCCTCGAAGTTCTCGGCGGAGTACATCAGGCTGACGACGGTGTGACTGCCGTGGGACCACGACTCACACGCCATGTCCGAGAAGCAGTACCGCCGGGCCGTTTTCAGTGACAGCACCTTCTGCGGGAACCGGAACATCAGCTGCTGCGTGCTGAAGAACCCGGCATAGAGGAAGACGTCGAAGTACTTCTCCATCCAGCGGCGGGGATCGCCCTTGAGGTCGCCCCACTCGTACACGTTGGTGAAGCTGTTGGCGGTGATGGTCGCCCGGGTCGAGCGCTGCCGTAGTTCCGCCTGCATGGCCGCGGTGAGAGGCCGGTCGAGGCTGAGGAAGTCGTACAGCTGGTACTCGCTCATCGTCGTCCGTTCGTGATCGTGCCGAACCACCCACCGGCGTCCAGTGTCTGGAGAAACTTGGGACGGATCTTGTGGCGCTGTCGCAGATCGTTCAGGTACTGCGTGAACTTATCTGCACGATCTGTGTTTTCGTAGGCAGCACGCAGAGGGGCCAGGTAGACGACGGCACGCCGGTAGCGCTGCTTGTCCCGCTGGTTCAGGGCGTGCTGCTCGATCAGTTCTTGGTAGTGCCCCAGCACCTCGAGCGGATGCTGCCGGCCCCGGTCCGCGAGCACGGAGGCCCACTGCTGCTCGCTCAGGTGTTTCCGGTGTGCCGAGGCGATCGTCCAGGCCTCCTCGTGTTCGCCGGAAGCCAGCAGTAGCGGCACGAGTTCGGCCGAGACATCAGGCTGGGTGGCCAGCCGCTGACGCATGGTGCCGAGCGCCTCCGGCAGGGGGTCGGTCAGGTTGCCGGCCGAGGCGATCGCGGCCCAGGAACGGTAGTTGTCCACGGTCGGCTCGCGCAGGAACTCGGTGCGGCGCACGTCGAGGGCCTGCGTGATCTCGCCACGCTCCAGCAGCACGGCGACGAGCCAGTCGCGCACCCCGCCCGCCAGGTGGTGACCTGTGTACTCGCTGATGCCCCGGCGGGCCCAGGCGATCGCGTCGTCCGGGCGCCCCGCAGCGGCCAGGGCCTGGGCGATCTCCAGGTGACGGCCAGGATGCCCCAGATCGCCGGACATCACCGCGACGTAGCGATCCACGTCACCCGAGACGTGAGCGAGCTGCTCCCGCAGTTCCCGGATCGCCCACATGTCGCGCCAGGAGTCCGGGTCGGCGGCAGCCGCCCGGCGCTCCATGTCGCGTTCGATCGCGGTGATACCGCGCGGCCCCAGGGCCACGGCAAACTCCGCGAGGTGCACATCAGGCCAGCCGGGACCGTCACACAAGGTCTTGACCAGCCATGTGCCCAGGCTCTTGGGATCCGGCGGTGCCACCGTGCAGGCCCTGGCGTACAGCGACATCAGGGCCCGCAGCTGCGGGCCGATGATGCCTGGCGAGTCGTCCAGATACATCAGGGCACGGGTCACCCGATCGACGGCCTTGCGCAGCTGCGGCACCGCCTCGGCCGCCCGGCCGGACCGAACGAGCTCGTCCCCCAGAGCGTTGACGGTGCGGACGGCGACCGCATACTCCCGCCGGCCGTGGTACGGATGACGGCGGCGGTCCCAGCGCAGACTGTCCACGGAGCTACTCAGTTCGTCGGTCACAGGTCCATCCCAGCAGATCTCCTGGCGCCATGGACGTCAGCCCATCCCTTGCCGGCCCAGCCAGCCGAGATCGTCAGCATCCCGCGCACGTTCGAGCCGCTCATCGTCGAACAGCCGTTGCGTCTTGACCAGAACCAGCACGAAGGGACGCCCGGAGCGGCGGGTCTCGTGGGTCACCGGCAGTTCCGCCGCGTCGATGCGGGCATGCACGTGCCCGCGACGGTCCTTGGCCAGCGGCCAGTCCTTGCGCAGCTGCTCCGGGTCGGCCAGGAAGGCGGCCAGCTGCCCGCACAGCTCGCAGTCACATCCGTCCGGAAGGCCGATCGACCAGTCCCCCGCCGCCCGCTCCGGCATTTCCAGACGAGTGCGCAGCCGGGACGCCTCGGCCGTCCCGAGATCGAGAAAGGCCGGTTCCCAGTCCTGCCCGGGTGCCCGGTCGACGGCGTCCCGCAGAGCCGGCATCAAACACGCCGAAAACGAATCGCCATAGGAAAGACAGCGTTTCACGATCGAACGGCTCAGCGTCTGCGTCCGCAGCGAGGCCGCGGCCCGCACCACCGCCCCGAACGCCATTCCCAGATCACCCAGCTGCCGGTGCCGCACCGAACGCTGCGGCACCCGCAGATCCGACGCGATCATCGCCGCGAGACTGTCCCAGGACCGCTGCGTCAGCTCCTGGCGCAGCACCCGCTCACCGGCCGGCAGGTGCGCCAGCAGCTCGGGCAGCCCGCCGATCCAGCCCTCGCGCGAGGATCCCGGGCTGTACCAACGGCGCATCGTCTCGCCGAACCAGCTGTCCAGGATGCCGCGCGACCAGGTGGCCCCGTGGCGGGCAGCCAGCTCGGCCAGCACCGGCATATGGGCGGCCCCCAGACGCTCGATCGTGAACGGGCTCAGCAGCATCGTGGCCAAGCCCGCGTCGTCCAGCGCCAGCGCGGCCTCCAGCGCCTTGCCGAGCAACGGAGCGTCCCCGCCGTGCGAGCGGACGGAGCCTTCCCAGTACGGTGCCAGTTCCCTCGCCACGTCCGGATCCCGCCCGGCGATCAGCGTGTCCAGGGCCCAGACCGGCGACGAACGGGCCCGGACGACGAACGTCTGCTCCCTGGGCCAGATCACCACGGCCGCCCGCCGGTACCACCGGTCCAGCGTGTTGCCGTAGTTGCCCAGGTAACCCTCGTACTCCGAGCTGTCGGCCGGCATCGCCGACGTGGGCGTCACCGAGCACACTTCGGACTCGTCCAGGTCGATCGCGCCCGCCGGGAAGGAGGGGTCGTTCAGCACGAAACGGTGCTCGGCCTCGATCAGATCGTTCAGGTAGTAGCCGTTCTCGTCGAACCGGCCCTCGTCGTCGTCCGGCGCCGGGTAATACCGGTAGGGATCCTCGTCCCAGGCGTCCCACCGTTCATGGATCTCCCCGAGCGCCAGCACCGCCTCATAATCGCCCTGCTCCGCAGCCGCATCCCGCAGAGCCGTGGCAGCGGACGCGTCCGCGCCCTTGAGCCGGTCCCAGCTCAGACCCCGCTGTGAATACTCGTGATCGAGCAGAAAGGCCAGATGCTCCGGCGGTTCTCGCACATCTCCCGGCCACCGGGGCGTGGAGGACGTCCGGAAGTGCTCGTCCAGAAGTTCTCTCACCGAAGAGCTCACCCCGGGCCGCTCACCTCGACCGCCTTGGAGCAGAAGGTTGTAGGTGATCGTGACCCGGCTACCAGAGCGCACCGGCAGCACCTCGTGCCGGCAATCGGCATAGAACGCGACCAGTGCCACCCGATCGGGAAACCCCCGGTACCGGGTCGCCTCTCCCCGATGATGGACGATGAGCTCACCACCCGTGTGCGCGCTCGGCAAGGTCACGACCAGAGTCGCCACCATCGCATCATCCTTCTCCGAGTCCTGATGCGGCAGGAAGAACTGACCCTCGTCGTACAACAACACCGAATGCAACTCAGCCGTCAGCCGGCTCCCCGTCGGAAGCCCGAGTTCCTCACGCACCAAACCCAATTCGGCGTCGAGCCCATCGACCCAGCGGACGTCCACCAGATCCCGCGGAATCTCCCAGGTGTCCCGCACACCCGCGTCGACGAGCGTCTCCTCGCCCTTCCCGAACCGTGCCGGACGCCCCAGCCCCCGAAGCTTCTTCGTCTGAGCCGCCGTCAGAGGCAACTTCAGCCCGCCGATCCCCCGCACATCGACCGCCAGCGCCTTCGGAGATTTCGCCGTGAGCTGCACGCTCGATGCAACCTCACCGTGCTCGGCCAGCAGGGCGGCCAGGCGCTCGCGGGCTGAGGGCGTGGGATTGGTCGATTTCGCCATGGCCGTCGAGTCTCTCACGGACGGCCGCGGCCAGGCGCTGCTGGAGATCGGACTCGTCGTGCGTCCGGCGTTCCGCCCGCCGGCCAGCCAGTGGGCTCCTATGGTGCCTCGACCCCGGAAGAAGCATCACCCGGAGCACGTCGGGAGCCGATGGAGTGAGACCGGGACTTGGATCGCAATTTTGCATTGGCACAGTTGCGATCACTGCTACGGTGGACACCGTCGGCAGATGACAACAGCGCCATGACCAGTCGCGAGCATCCGGCGGTGGTGGCGGGGCACCCCATGGACGGGGTGCCGAGGGCGAGGAGGAGTTCTCATGGCACGAGAGATGACGGATCGCGAAGCTGCTGAGCTACTGGGCCTGACGGTCCTGCCACCGATCGATGAGCCTTCGTCCTCGGTCCCGGAGATCGATACCGGGATCGGGACGCGCGTACGCCAGGCCCGTCAACGCTCGGGCCTGAGCGCGGCGGTGGTTGCCCAGGAGGCAGGTCTGACCCCGGACAAGCTCTCGAAGATCGAGCATGGCAAGCGCCGGATCGCCCCGGCCGAACTGGCGGGCCTGGCTCAAGCATTGAAAGTGTCACTGGCCTGGCTCCTGGACCAGGCGACATCGTCAAGGTCTTCCCTCGCCCTGGCTCATCGGGTCTCTGCCGATTCCCAGGCTCTCGCCAGTTCACCGGCCCGCGAGCGCGCTGTCGCGTTGCTGGAGGCTGAAGATCGCCTGGCCAGGAAGGTTCCCTTGACCCAGCGGCGACTCTCGCCGGCCGGTGCCATGATCGGCAATCTGGTGCCGGCCGACCCGCCGCGCTATCCGGACATGCCGCGGACCAAGACCGAAGCCCGTCGCCAGGGCAGGGCGCTGGCCGAGGAGGTGCGACGTGTCCTGGAGCTGGGAAGTGCGGGGATCAATGACCTGCCGGCGCTGATCGAGATGCACTTCGCCGCCGATGTCCTGTTGAGCCCTCTGGGCGACAGCAGCGACGGACTGTGCGCGCACGACGCCGAGGCTGATGATCACCACGCCCTGCTGGTCGTGAACACGGACTACCCGCTGGGGCGCACCCGGTTCACCCTGGCGCATGAATTGGGGCACCACCTGCTCCGTGACGCTCGCGAGGTCATCGAAGAGGATCAGGACCAGATGTACTCCAACGGGTACGTCGAGCAGCGGGTCAACTCGTTCGCCGGCCACCTCCTCCTGCCCGTCAGGTCGGTCAACGCCGCCCTGACTTGGCTTGACGCCACCGGAGCCGACCTGGTCGAGCAGAACGCGCGAGGCCGGCTGGCCCTGGGGTATCTGATGGTTCTGCACGGTGTTTCGATGCCGTGCGCGCTACAGCAGGTGCTCGAGACTGGGGTGATCACCCTGAATCAAAAACAAAGCCTGACCAAGTCGTTGCGCTCGAGCGATCTGGTGCGCGCGGCAGCTCCTCTGGTCGGTGACCGACCCGGCCCGGAAAAGATTCTGCGACAGAACCGCCCGCCGGCCCGGCTTGCCACGGCCGTCATCGACGCCGCCCGGTCGGGCAGTGTCGGCATGAACACCGTCAGCGTGATACTCGGCCGTCCCGACGACGAATCCCTCTACGACGAAGTGATGTTCGGGCCCGAGGCCGTACCCGTCGCGATCAAGGAGGAGGATTGATTTCCGGTTCCCCTCCCGGAAGATCGCAGTGTCCGCCGAGCATCTGGTTTGTTGACACGGCGACCCTGTTGTCCATGGCTGTTGATGACCGCATCAGGGATGCGGTCCTGGACGAAATCGGCCAGGACCGAGTGATCATCATCGATGTGATCTACACCGAACTGCGCAGGCGCCAGCGTTTTCCTGAAACCTCACGCCTGGCTCGCAAGGCCCTGGCTTCGATCCCCGATCACTGGCTGAGAATAGATTCCTCGAATCACGTGACGATCGGAGACATCGCACCCGTTCAGAACGACATCCGTGACGGTCGGCCTGCCAAGCACGACAAGGAGCACTGGGCCGAGTCCACGATCATCGCCATGTGTCAGCAGTCAGCGAACTCGAGCAGCGCGTATCTCTCGGTCAAGGTGCTGTTTTCGGAAGATCGTGACGGCCGCCGTGTGGCGGACACGGTGCCGAACATGATGGCGGTGTCCATTCACGGTCTTTTCCTGGATCGGGTCCTCGGAGGTCGGATGAGCGCGGACGAAGCCCAAGATCTCGCTCTGGTGCTGAACCGCGTGAAACGCGGACCCGAGGTCACGGCCGAGGACTTCCTGGATCCGACGGGCCGTTTGCTCGGTGAGGTTGCATCTCCTGCACGTCGGCCGCGCAGGGGCACGTGACGAAGGCCCCCACATGCCTGTCCGAGTGGCAACCAGTCGGCCTTGTTCCGCTTGCCGCCGGCATCGATCACGCACAGAATGCCGCCGTGGCGAACGACGAGCAGGAAATCCTCGCGCGCATTCATCAGGGCCGCATCTACTCCGAGTCCGAAGCGTCGTTCCAGGCTCCCCGGCGCCGCACCGAACTGATCTTCGAATACAACCACACCCCACCCGCTGCGGCTGACCGGCGCCGGGAACTGCTCGTCGCGATTCTCGGCTCGGTGGGAGAGCGCACCGTGCTGCTCCCACCGTTCCACGCCGGGTTCGGCAGCAACGTCCACATCGGTGACGACTTCTTCGGCAACGTCAATCTCACCCTCGTCGACGACGTGGACATCCGCATCGGCGACGGCGTCATGATCGCGCCCAGCGTCACCCTGACCACGACAGGGCACCCGGTACACCCCGACCGCCGGGTCGATTTCGCGCGATTCTCCGAGCCCATCGTGCTCGAGGACAAGGTCTGGATCGGCAGCAACGCGGTTGTCCTGCCCGGCGTCCGGATCGGCTACGGCTCGGTGATCGGGGCCGGTAGCGTGGTGAGCCACGACATCCCGCCCATGGTGGTCGCGGTCGGCACCCCCCTGCCGGGTGCTGCGCGACATCACCCACGACGATCTGCGCACCCGCGCATGACCACCGGTCAGCCCAGTTGCCCGATCACGACCCTCGTCGCCTCGGCGATCAGGGCGTCGTCGTACGCCGCGTCCTGCTCGTCCCGGTCGGACAGAACAGCCAGGACGATCGGGGCCGACTCCGGCGGCCACAGCACGGCGATGTCGTTGCGGGTGCCGTAACCGCCAGCGCCGGTCTTGTCACCGACCGCCCAGTCCGTCGGCACCCCGGCCCGAATCAGCTTGTCGCCCGTCGTGTTCCGCTTCAGCAGATCGGTCAGCTCGGCCCGGTCACCGTTGCTCAGGGCCGAGCCCAGGACGAGCTTGCGCAGATCCGTCGCCAGCGCCCTCGGCGTGCTGGTGTCACGGACGTCGCCCGGCGTCGCCTCGTTCAGGTCCGGCTCGGTCCGGTCCATGTGCGTGGTGCGGTCACCCATGCGCTCCAGGGCCCCGTCGACCGCCGCCGGACCACCGAGCTCCTCGAAAATCAGGTTGGCCGCGGTGTTGTCGCTGTACCGCACCGACGCGTCGGCCAGTTCGCGCAGGGTCATGCCCTCGCTCACGTGCGTCTCGGTGATCGGCGCGTAGTCGAGCAGGTCGGACTCGTCGTAGTGAATCACGGTGTCCATCTGCGCATCGGTGAGTTGCTGGAGCAGCACGCCGGCCTGAAGCGCCTTGAACGTCGAGGCGTACGCGAAACGCTCGTCGGCGTGGAAGGCCACCGTCTCGCCGGTGCCCGTGTCGATCGCGAACACCCCCAGGGACGCGTCGAACGTCTTCTCCAGAGCCCGGAACGAACTGCTGGTGGACGCACCAAGCGGCTGTGTCGTCGAGTCCACCGGGGCGGTGGTGGCGGTGGTGGCCGAGGTGGCGGTGACCGCCTCGGCCTGGGCGCTGGGGCCCGCCGCACACCCGAACAGCACCGTGCACGTGGCGGCAGCACCGGCGAGACGTCGCGCGCTGACGATCATGATGAATGGCCTTCCCGTCGGTCGATCCCCTGAACCAGGGCCGTGAGCAGCAGCCTGCTGGCCCCCGTCCATGCCGTCCAATGCTTCCGCGGCCGGATCAATGCTCTCTCGGCATAGCATAAGGTGGTGGATGTTCTCGAAGGATGTCGCGCCTTCGTGGGCGTCAGCGAGTACGGCGGCTTCTCCCAGGCCGCGGCCGCCGCCCGCCTGCCCCAGTCCGTCATCAGCCGCCGGGTCGCGGCGCTGGAGAAGCATCTGGGCGAGCGCCTGTTCGAGCGGACCTCTCGCAGCGTGACTCTCACCCCGTTCGGCGCCGACATGCTGCCGTCGGCCAAACGCCTGACCCGCCTGGCCGACGACCTCCAGCACGATGCCGAACGCGCCCGCCGCCGGCCCTTCCGCCTCGCCGTCCCCGACACCTGCGGCACCGCCGACCTGGCCCGCCTGGAGGCCGGGGCCCGCCACGAAGGCGTCTACCTCGACCTGGTCCCGGCCGGGCCCGCCGAACGCGCCGAACTGGCCCGCGCGCTGGCGGTCCGGGCCGCCCTGATCGCTGTTCCGCCCGATCAGGGCGTCTGGGCGGTCACGCTGGGACTGGCCGGCACCACCGAACCCGCGACCGACGTCCTTCATCTGGAATCCCTGCGCCCCGGTCGATCCCGGGCCACCGCCCGTGGCCGGGTGGTGTGGGTCCAGCCGGAGGACGATGTCCCGCACGTGCGCGATCGGCTCACCCGGGTGCGTGACGCGGTAGCGCTGAAGCCGGCCCAGGTGGCCGTGGCCGCCACCCTCACCACCGCGCTCGCCGAGGTGCTCGGATCCTCCGACCTGCTGCTGTGCTCACCGTCGCAGGCAGCCGAACTGGGCCTGGTCTGGCGGCCGATCGGTGAGGTCCAGCTGGCCCGTGGTTACAGCGTTTCCGCGCTCGCCGGCACGGACACCGAGCGTCTTCGCGGGCCCCTGCGCCCCCTGATCGCCCGATGCCTGGGAGCCGAACGATGAGCCGGACCCGGTTGATCCGGCGACTGCGCGAGTTGCTGGAGGAGGGCGGGCTGCACGGCTCGTTCCTCGTGCGGGATCTCGACACCGGTGATGAGATCGGCCTGGAGCCGGATCTGGAGTTCCCGGCGGCCTCGCTGGTCAAGGTGCCGCTGGCCCTGGCCACGCTGGACCGCATCCGTACCGGCGAACTCGACGGCGCCGCCCCGTTGACCGTGCGGCCGGGCCGGCTCGACGTCCCCGGCCCGACCGGCCTGAGCAGGTTCCGGCACCCGGCCACCATCGCCCTGGACGACCTGCTGTATCTGAGCGTCTGCCTCAGCGACACCACGGCCGCCGACGTCCTGCTCGGGCTCACCCCGCCCGCCGCCGTCACCGCGTTCCTGCGTGAGCACGGCCAGACCGGCATCACGGTTCGGCATGCGCTGCACGATCTCTCGGACACCCCGGCCGAACGGTTCGGGGCATCGGAACTGCATCTGGCGCACTCCCTCGCCATCGGCGCCGGCACGGCCGGACGCGGTCATCCCGTGCCACAATTGGACGTCAGCCGGGCGAATTCCGGCTCGGCGCGCGCCTTCACCGACCTCCTCCAGGCCGTCTGGCGTCCCCAATCCATCGACGCGACGGTGGCCGCACGGATGCGTGACCTGATGGCGAACAACCTGATCCGGCAACGCCTGGCGCCCGACTTCGCGTCCGACGCGTCCCGCTGGTCGTCCAAGACCGGCACCCTGCTCAACCTCCGTCACGAGGTCGGGGTGGTCGAGCACGCCGACGGTCAGACCTTCGCCGTGGCCGCGCTGACCGAGTCGAGCGTGGCGGCCAGCATTCAGCCGGGCGCGGAGGCCCTGATGGCGGCGGTGGCCCGGGAACTGCGCGACCATCTCCGACACTGACTCACCCCAGGAAGAGGAAAAGACATGCCCGCAGTACGTTCCGTCACCGATGCCTCGTTCGTCGAGGCGGTCCTGCTCGCCGAGGGCCCGGTCCTGGTCGACTTCTGGGCACCGTGGTGCCGGCCCTGCCGGGCCATCTCCCCCATGGTCGAGCAGTTCGCCGCGCGGCACCCGGGAAAGGTCACCGTGGTGAAGATGAACGTCGACGAGAACCGCGAGACGTCGGGCACCTACGGGATCACGACCATCCCGACCATCATGCTGTTCCGCAGCGGACGCCCGGGGCGGTCGGTCGTCGGGGCTCTGCCCAAAAAGGCCTTGGAGAAGCGGTTACGCGACATGCTCGGGTAACCGGCCCTGACGGGGAGTGCTTACGACGTCGGGACGATCGGCTGTCGGATCAGAGACCGACCATGGCGGCGCTCCGGTTCCATACCGCCTCGACCAGTTCTCCGTCGTGCATCTGGGGATTGGTCTGACACCTGGTCGCAGGCTTGGTCCGGGCATGAAGGCGTCCGGGCTGCCAGGTGGTTCCGGGCGTGCCGTCGGCGAAGAAGGCCAGGTGCGAACCGCCCCGCTCCGGAGAGATGAGGGCGAGGCGGCGCAGAGGGGTGCGATACATGAGCCTGGAGATCCGGCTGCTGGTCTCCGAGGCGAAGTTGGTGGCGACGTTACCCGGGTCGAACGCGACCGGCCGGATCCCGGTGTCGCCGTGGCGAGCCTGGAGGCCGAGGGTGAACAGCACGTTGAGCAGCGTGGCATCGGCATAGGCCCGCAGCGGGCTGTACCTTCTCTCGTGCTCGAGGTCGTCGAAACAGGCCGAGCACGGAAATGTCTTGGAGACGATCGAGACCTGGGACCGTGTCGGCCGCAAGCTGCCCTGGATCGGCTACGGAATCACGCTGACAGACGTCGGCTACGACCTGACCCATGGAAAGGGTGTGGAGAAAACCATCCTCAGCGCAACCGCGGGTGGCACCGCCGGCGCTCTGGCCGGTGGTACCACGTCAGCCGTCGTAGGCTTCGCCGGGGCTGCGGGCGCCGGAGCCGCAACCGGAGCAGCCGGAGGATCAGTGGTACCTGTGGCCGGAACAATCGTCGGCGCCTTGATCGGAGCAGGTGTCAGCCTCGCTGCCAGTGGCCGCTTCGACGCCGCCTATGACAAGCAGGCATTGAAGTACAAGGAAGAGGGCCGAAACGGCTCGGTTGCTTTGAACACTCTGAAGGACGTCGGCGGAAGTGTCGAGGACAAGGTCTTGGCCTCCACCGAAAAGCTGCTCGGTGATGAAGCAGCTGACAAGCTGGGCGATGCCAGCGAGCGCACCAAGGAGGAATGGGGATTCCGAGCCGAGAACGAGGACGCCCAGTTGCCGGAAGACAACCAAGTACGGAAAGCATATTGAGAACTGACCTGGTCCTGGCACACGAGCCGCCGAAGGACTGGCCCCAGCCCCTTCGATCTGGACGCAAGATCGCAGGCGTCCTGGTACTTGCGGTTGTCGTTTTGGTCTCCCTGTCCCTGACTGTTGACGACGTCCAGCATGGAGGCATTCTCAAAGCGACGACCTCCGTAGCAGCCACGGCCTACTTCGCCTTGATCCTGACCATGATCGTCCAAGGCATGGGGCGCGCCCGGCCGACGAGAAGGCCCCCGCGACCGGCAGCGAACGACATCGGTGAGCCAGGTATCGCTTTCTTCCTTCCCTGGCGAGGCTTCATCGTTCTTTTGCTCGTCATGGGGTCCACCGCGATCGTCCTGGTTCGATACGGAGTGCGCTTCGCCTCATCAGGCACGACCGGTGGGGTCGCCATCGCAGCGGTCTCCTGTGCTGCTGCCGGCTTCCTGGTGTGGTTCACCGCCCACCTCGCCCAGCGCGGTCGGGGACGGCTGGTCCTCACCCTCAGCGGTGTCTACTACCGCATCGGCGGTAACGATCTGTACGCGCCATGGGAAAGCATCACCGACGTACGCGTGTGGAACGGCCCGGTTCCGTCGTTCGTGGTCGACATCAAACCGTCGCCATTGCTCAGAGGCCACAACTCGCTCGGCCGGTGGGGACACGACGTCATGAAGCATCCGGTGATGGCCCTGCAAGCGAATGTCTGGCACGAGCAGACGGTGCCCGCCTACCGCGCTACCTGCTACTACTTCGAGAACCCGGACATGCGGAACGAACTCGCCATGGAGGAACAGGGGCGCGGCGACGAACATCCGTAACGTCATCATTGCCCCATGCCTGCGGACCGGCCGCCTCCGCGGACGTGCTGCGCGAACAGCGCCTGAGGATGCCGACCTACCAGAGCAGTCTCCCTGCCGGCACCGGCGGCAAGATCAAGCGCAGTTACCCGTAACATCGCTCTCGAACGCCTTGGCCCGCACCGTCATATCGTTGCTCATCCTACGTACCCCTCGAAAGATAAGTGACCGGAGATGAAGCGGTGAGGCATCGTTTTCCTGGCGGTCGGTCCTCTGGGGGCGATCATCAATCAGCTCGCGTCGCGGCAGTTTCCGGATTCCAGGGGCGGCCCTGACATCGGCGGAGGGCTGTTGCAAATTCTGTTCTACGCCATGGCCATCGCCGGAGCAGTCATCCTCGCTCGCTCCTGGCTGTCGAAACGCGACTGACACGCTGAGAAGTCGCTCCGAGGTGCCGACTCAGCCGCCCAGGAGTCCATCGAACTCCCCAGCCCTGGCAGCCTTCAGCCACGCCGCGAACCCCGATGCGTCAACTTCGAGGACGCCGGTGGCGGGCTTCTTGGAGTCCCTCACCCGCACGGTCCCGGCCAGCCCGCACATCTCCACGCAGTCGCCCGTCGCGTCACTCTTGGACGCCTTGACCCACACCGCTTCTTCACTGCTCATCGCGTGTACTCCCTGATCGGTATCGACATCCCCAGAATGATGTCGAGGCGCTCCTTGAAATCCTCGACCACCTCAGGGTCTTCACTGCATTCCGCCCCGCTGTAGCCCTCTGCGTAGGAGAACGACGGTTCGTCTACCCGCGCCGGAAAATCCAGGACGATGAACTGTCCCCGCCCACCTGGATGTGCACCCGCCGAGAACGGCAACACGAAGACGTCCACATCCTCGCGACCATCCAGCCCGACGAGGTACTCGACCTGTTCGCGCATCGTCTGAGATCCGCCGACCTGCCGGGTGAGCACCTCTTCACCGAGCACCACACGGAACTGGGCCCCGTGCCCGATCACGCGTTCCTGGCGCTGCTTGCGGATGTCGGCCAGGCGCTGGGCCGCGGACATGGTCAGGCCCGGGGCGGCGTCGAACACCGCCCGCTGGTAGCTCGGCGACTGCACCAGCCCGGGCACCAGCAGAGGACTGAAAATATCGATGCGAGAGGCAATCTCTTCCAGCTCCAGCAACGTGGTGAAGCCGGGCGTGGTCGGCAGGGTCCGCCCCTGCTGCTCGTACCAGGTGGGCTTGCTGCTGGCCCCCGCCAGCTCGACCATGCGCTCGCGCAGCTCGTCGTCAGCACCGAGGCGCCGGCAGACCCAGTCGACCGTCGCCTGGTTGGGCAGCGACTGCCGGTTCTTCCACCGGTTCCACGACGAGCGTCGCGGCAGGCCCAGATCCGTCAGTTGCTCGTAGGTGAGCCCCGATTCGTCCTTGAGCTTCATCAGATGCCGGGCCAGCGCGCGCCGCGCGCTCCCCGTCCGCCCCATCGTCGCAGTCCCCGTCATGCCCCCTGATGGTAGAACGAAGCGGGCATTCCTGACCGCATGACGGTCTCATCCCTGTCCCGCATGCGCGAGGCCGCGACGGGACAATGACACTGCAATCCTCCGGACACCACAGTGCTGTCAGGACATCGGCCCTCCACCCGCCTCGCAACGGCGGTGCAGCACGGGCGCGATGTCCTCCCGGTCTCCGTGCGAGCACCTTCCCTCCGCTCGCTCGCGCGGAGACCGGTGCCAGCATCGTTTTCAAGGGGGCCCGGCATGCGCGAGATCGAGCATCCAGAAGGTGGCCGCTGGCTCAGGTCGTCGGTGGTCGACGACGAGGCCGTCGACCACGAGCGCCAGATCGGCGCCGTGGTGGTGACCGGCGACGTCGTCCGCGTCAGGGTGGCCCAGCGGGTTGACTTCGACCTGCTGGCCAGCCCTGTCGTCACCCGCCCGTGGCCGCCGCGGATCACCGTGGGCGAGATGTTCGAGATGAACGCGGCGCAGGCTCGCGAGCTGGCCGAACAGTTGTGGGACGCCGCTGTGGTCGCCGACGAGGTGGACGGACGGCGTCCGCCGGGAGCCGCCATCCGGACGTCCGTCGCCTCGATCGTCCGTGACGGGATGCAACCCGGCTCGCCGGTCGCGGCGGCCCACCCGGAGCATGAGTGAAGAGACGGTTCCGGTTAGCCATGATTCGGACGCCCAGCACGTAGGTCTCCCCCCGGATTGCCGCCCCACCCAAGAGCCGCCTCGGAGACCCGGTCGAGCTGCTATATGAGGTGCGCACCGAGCAGTCCCGCCGGGCACACCCGCCGCTCGAGCTCCGCCCAGGACACGAGGCGCTGCCGGTAGGTGTCGCGAGAAACCTCCCAGAGCGCGACCGCCGAGTGGTTGAACACCGAAATACCTTCCGGCATGTTCATTTTCAGGTTTTACTCGACCGCCGCAGCTCCCGGGGGCGCCGCTGCACCCGCGTGCTCGGGACCACCGATCCACACGAGCGTCAGCCGGCCGGCGATCCGGGGCTCGATCAGCAGGGCGCCGGCCACGTCGGTCAGTCCACCGTCGGCCGCGACGTACAGGGGCAGGTCGGTGTCGTCGCGCATGGCCTCCGCCACGATCGCCTCCGCCGCCGGTGAGACGATCGGCTCGGTCGGCGAGGTGAGACCGACGTTCGAGCCCGCGACGACGGGGACCCGGCCGCCCTGCCCCATCAACTCGAGCCGCTCCGCGCGGCGACCCGAGAAGCGTTGTCTGCCTGGACGTCCGTGGGATCGAACCCGTCACCGGGACTCAGGTGGGACCCGATGACGAACGGAATCTCGGCCGAGGGTGACAGCACGTAGTGCGCCAGCTGGAACAGGTCGTCCGGGTCGCCGGAGAAGTCGTTGTCGACGATGACCCGCAGGCGTGGGGTGGTCATGCCGACCGACGCTACTCCGTTATCGCCTTTGACAGCATTCGCATCGTTAAAGGCACTAATGTCCCGCTCATCGGGCACCGACACGCGTCGATCCGCCCGATCATTCGTGCACCTGCGGCGGGAGCCGATCATGAAGAGAACCAGCACCATCACCCGTCTGTCGCTGGCAGCAGCGCTGACCGCTGCACTGACGGTCGTGAGCCCCATCGGTGCGCTGGCCGCCGGCCAGCCCACCGCCTCTGTCACCCAGGCTGTTTCGGTCACGGATGCCTCTCCGGCGTCCACCACCACGACGGTCACGAGAACGGTGACGGCTGCGACCAAGCACCCGACGCTACGTCCGGGCAGTTCCGGAAAGGCGGTCCGCACGCTCCAGAAGCAGCTCAACGCGCTCGGTTACTGGGCCGGTGGCAAGGCCGACGGCGAATACGGCACGAACACCCAGCAGGCCGTGATGGCCCTGCAGAAGGTGGCGGGCCTGCCCCGGAGCGGGGTGGCCGGGCCGAAGGTCTGGAAGGCGCTGGCCAAGGGGGTGCGGCCGAAAGCCCGCAGCTCCCAGGGCCATGTCATCGAGATCGGCAAGAAGCGCCAGGTGCTGAAGGTCGTGAACAACGGCAAGGTGGCGTACACGGTCAACACCTCCACCGGCAGCGGAAAGAAGTACACCAGCCAGGGGTCGACCCACATCGCCTCGACCCCCAGCGGGCACTACAAGGTGTACCGGCAGATCAACGGGTACCGGCACGCCGCACTGGGTGTGCTGTACCGGCCGAAGTACTTCAACGGCGGGATCGCCGTGCACGGTTCCAACTCCGTGCCGGCCTACGCCGCCTCCCACGGTTGCGCCCGGGTGACCGACGCGGTCATGGACTGGCTCTGGGGCCAGGGCAAGATGCCGATCGGGACCAGCGTCTGGGTGTACTGACCGGCTCGTGAAGGCCCGTCGTGCTGAGGCACGGCGGGCCTTTCGGTGTGCTGGGCCGGGCGGACCGCGTGATCCGCAGCAACCGCGAAACCGGCCGACACGACGGCGAGAACGTCCACCTCTGCGCCGACCCTCGTGCCCTGCATCCAGGTCGGCCAGGCAGGCTCACGAGTACCGGACTCGGCGGGCTGTGCGCGCGCTGGCCGGCCGGCACCGTCAGGGTCGTCGCCCCGGACGTCCGCATCGCCGACTGGCGCATCTGGACGCCCCGGTGATCACCGCCACCGAGGCCAAAGGCCTGAGAGTGGGACGCCACGCTGCTCGTCGGCCCGCAGGGCATTAGTGACGAGCAGCGTGGCTGGAACCGCCTCTATGCGGCGCTCACCGGCTGCGCCCAAGAGCTGGAACAGCTACTGCCCCCGGAAGTTCCCCCGCGAACACTCCGTGATCAGCTGATCAGCAGGAGTAGAGCTTGTAGCTCTCAGCGTCGTCGTTGAAGTTGTAGCCCGTCTTCATGTTCGGCAGGTAGGTGTGCGGGCGCAGCGTGAGGGTGCGACCGGTCCAACCGTCGTTCGAGTACAGGGTCAGGCAGTACTTGGTGGCGTTCAGCACGGAGGAGATCTCGTTGTCCCCGTTCCACGCCGGAATCTCCCACTTGCCGGTTTTGGCGCCCGAGCGGGTCACCCAGTTGTCGCCCTGTGCACCGCCGTCTTCCCACATACACACCTGGCCAGCCTGGTTGCAGTCGGCGTAGCCACGGGTCGCGGCCTGCGCCGCGGGCGTCGCGACGGTGAACATCCCGGCCGCGGCCAGCAACCCCACCAGGGCCAGCCGCACGCTCTTCTTCGACATACCGTCGTTCTCCTTACGCAGATCTTCCCTGATCGCAGCCCCGGAGGAAGGCATGCGAAAACTGATACCCCTTGACCACTCCCAGCATCCAGACATGACAATGCCCGGCACCGAGAGCCAGAAAAGGTGTCAGCCCAGCCGAACTCACCCCCCGGCTGGGCATCCGGGACAGAGCTTCTCAACTAGCAACGAATTTGGCAACCTTCACCTTCATCACACGTGAACCAGGGCCCCTGCGCCGTCATCCTCAATCCGGCGGCCGAGCCGAACCCCCAGGTCAGGCGAGGCCTCGAACGCCTGGCGGAAAGGGACACCACCACCGTCTACCCGCTGCTCCTGCACCTGCTCGACCAGCGCGCGACCGGATCTACCGACGACGAGACCGCGGCCCGAACCCTCACTGTCATCGAATCGTTCCTCTTACGAAGACTTTTGAGCGGCCGGGCCACTCCCACCCGGCACCGAATCCCCATCGGGTGCTCCAGGCGATCGGCACCGTCTCACTGTCCTTCCAGTGGCGGGAAGCCGACCGCGACGACGACCCACTCGACCTCCTGCGCCAGGAAGGCGTGCACATCGACAGCTCGGGCCGAGCCGACCCGGCCCAGCGCATCACGGCCGAGGAACTGGCCGAGCTGATCGGCCTCTCCCCCGAAACCCTCGACGTGCTGCCCAATCCGGACCCCGGTGCGGACGTGGAGCTGCGCGACCGATTCGTCGAGCAGCGCCGAACAGGTCTGGGCAACGACCCGGCAAACCTTCCTCACCCAGGTCGTAGGCCCCCACCTCGAGTCCCTCTGCCGAGCATTCGCCCTGGAAGGCGGCGCCTCCGTCTTCCACGAGCAACCCGCCGAAATCGGTTCCGGCACCGTCAACGACCCCGGCAACCGGACCCAGATCGACATCGACGTGGTCGCACTCGCCGCCCCGCAGGCCAACGCTCCCCGGCGGATCGTGTCACTGGGAGAGGCCAAGTGGGGCGAGGTCATCGGTCACCATCACCTGAAACGTCTGGAGACCGCTCGCGATCTGCTGGGAAAGAAGGGCTACGACACCGAATCCACGGTGCTGGCTCTCTACGGAGGCGCCGGCTTCACGGACGAACTTACAGCCACCACGGTGACGGATGATCAGTGCCGGTGAACGTCTCACCGCCCGAGATCGTCGTGTACTCGGCATCTCCCGCGTTCAGGTTGCCCGGATCGGGAATGCGCCCGAGCACCAGCTGCCCGGCATTGTTCGGTCAGGACAACGCCGACCGGAGCCGAAATACCGTGGCAAGTTTTCACAAGCTTGAAACGCCGCAAGGTCTGATTATTAACGGCCATGCGCTGGGAGCAGCGACGACCGCTTGGTAACCTGACGTCGTCGGAATGCCTGCAACGGTGAGGGACAGCGTGTCGCAGATCAATGAGACCGCACCGATCGACAAGGTCCGCCAGTGGATTCAGAACAGGAATCCCGATCATGTAGTCCAGATGGACGACGACCTGATTAAGCAACGACTCATTGACTCGCTTGCCTTTACCGAGCTCCTGTACGTCATCGAAGACAGTCTCGGTGGCATCGAGATCGACTTCGATGCGCTTCCCGACAACACTTTCAGATCATTGCGGAGCATTGAGGAAGTGCTGTTCACGCGAGCGTCGCAGTGACGTCACTGGCGTTGGTCGATATCGCCGTCACGGTGGAGAGTTCCCGCTGGGCACTCAAGGATCTCGCCCCGCGGGTCGGTCTGACCAGGGTGGATGCCGGGGTCTTCCGCTCGGTCCAGGGCCTGAGGACGATTCCGTGGTCGCCCACCGGTAACACCCTCGAACTCATCGAGCCCCCGGTCCGGGCCGTGCTCGCCCGGAACCCGGAGGCCGACGTCCGGCACGTGCTCTACGCACACACCATGCCGTCGACCACACCGGACGACCTGAACCCGGCCACGTACATCCGCGACATCGTCGGCAACCAGGCGACGGCCACCAACATCGGTCAGCAGGCCTGCGTCAGCGGCCTGGCCGCGCTGGAGGTCGCCGATCTGCTGCTGGCGACCGACGACAGCAAGGATGCCGGGCACGCTCTCATCGTGACCGGTGAACGCGCCTATCACTCCGACATCCAGATCACGCGAGGCACCCATGTCATGGGCGAGGCCGGCGCCGCGGTCCTCGTCCGGCGCAGCGACGAGAGGTCGATCGCGAAACCGGTTCTCGTGAGTCAGGCCGCCCGCACGTTCGGTCGCTACAGCTCGGGCCTGCGGATGAACGCCCAGGAACTGGAGCAGTTCGGCACCGAACTCACCGGCCTTCAGGTGGACGTGATGCACGAGGCGCTGTCCCTGGCCGGCGCCACGTTCGACGACATCGAACTGATAGTGCCCCACAACGTCAACGTTCCCACCTGGCAGGCGGTCACCGAACGTCTGGGCAAGCCAAAGGATTTCGTGTATCTGGAGAACATCCCGCGGTACAGCCACTGCTTCTCCAGCGACATCTTCCTCAACCTTCGCGACATCCACGACACCCTGACCCTGCGACCGGACAGGCTGTACCTGCTGGCCGCCGTGGGCATCGGTTCCACCGTGGGCGCAGCTGTCCTGCGCGGTGGCCGATGGGGATGATCTTCCACAACTTCCGGCAGAGCTGCGACGGTACGACCGGAAGCGGCAACCCGTCGCAGGCCCACCTCTATCCGGCCCTCACCCGCAACTATCCGGCAGCATCGCCGGTCCGGACGCGACAGGTCACCGATGTCGGGGGCGTCGTCGATGCCCTGTACCGGAAGACGCCGGTGCACGCCGACGTGTCCGCCGTCGTCCTGATCACCACGGGTCCGGAGCAGGACCAGTTCGGGGTGAGCGGGGCTCTGGCGTCGTCCGGTCTGCGGGGCGATCCGCGGGTCATCGGTTTCGACCGGGTCGGCGGCATCGACGACGTTCTGCTGGTGCTCGACGTCGTCGCCGGCCTGGCCCGTCAGAACCCGGCACGGGTCGTGTCCTTGTGCGCGGTCGGCACGTCGTCACGCGAGCGCCCGGCGGAAGGTTTCCACACTGTCGGGGTGGCGGCCGAATACCTCCATCCAGGTTCTGCGCCGGTGGATTCCGGCCGTTTCGACGGCGCACGGCCAGGGGATCCGATCGGCTTCGTGAAGAGCGTCATGCTCGGCCGTCGTTAGAGCGAATTCCCGCTGTCGAACTCATCCGAGGGGACTTTCATGTCCGGTTCCGGCGTGATCATTTCCGATCGTCTCGATGACCTGCTGGCCAGGCTGAGCCAGCGGTCGATCGACGACTACTACAATCCCTACAAGTTGTTCGACTGGCCGGAGTCGATACCGACGACCTCGCCGTGGATGAGCCCCGAACTCACCACGTGGAGCGGTACCGAAGCCGGCCGAGACCTGGACCAGGAAACCCAGATCGCGCTATCCCGGTTCGAGTCGGCCAATTTCTACAGCCTCAACGTGCACGGAATCCGGGAGCTCCTGGTGGAGGTCGTGAACCGGATTCATACACCGGATTTCGCGCGCCTGTCGGAGTTCTTCCACCATTTCATCGGTGAGGAGAACGAGCACATGTGGTTCTTCGCGGAATTCTGCCAGCGGTACGTCGGTCGCATCTACCGGGCCCCGGCCGGAGGCGTCCAGGCCATCCCCGAGGGCGAGCCGGCGACCGTCATCGTATTCGCCCGGATCCTCATCTTCGAAGAACTGGTGGACGCGTTCAACACCCGGATGGCAGAGGACGAGACGCTCCACCCGACCATCCGGGCCATCAACCGGATCCACCATCAGGACGAGTCGCGGCACATCGCCTTCGGCCGGGAGATCGTCAAGCTCCTGTTCACCCGGTACAAGGCCGAGCACTCCGCCGACGAGGTGCGCCAACTCCAGCAGTACCTGAGCAACTACATCGACTACAGTTTCAGGTCGCTCTTCAACCCGTCGGTCTACCGTGACGCCGGCATCCCCGAACCCGTGCGGTTCCGCACCAGGCTGATCGAAGATCCACGATCGGCCGTCTACCGTGACCGCCTGATGCGCAAGACCCTGAAGTTCTTGCAGCGTGAGGAGTTGCTGTCCGCATGAGCGGTGTTACTGATTCCCTGCAACCGGTTTCGCGTACGGCTCTGTGGACAGCCGCAGCCCGAGCCGCCGAATCGCGACATCCGGCAGCCTTGTTCGACGACCCACTGGCCGGGGCTCTGGCCGGGACCGAGGGCCCTCAGTTACTGACGAGATACGACAGCACGGTCACGGCCCTGTTCGTCGCGATCCGCACAGCGGTCATCGACCAGTTCTTCCGTGACTCCGTCTGCTCCCAGATCGTGCTCCTGGCTGCTGGCCTCGACACCCGGGCGTACCGGATCCCCCGGCCCGGGCCGACGGAGGTCTTCGAGGTCGACCACGAGGCGCTCCAGCGCTACAAGACGGCGACGATCGGCGACCGAGCGCCTCTGCCCGGCTACGACGTGCGCCACGTCGGATCCGATCTGGCGGCCGGCGACTGGGACGTTGCGCTGGGGCAGGCCGGTTTCGATCCGGAGCGGCCGACGTTGTGGATCGCGGAAGGACTGTTGTTCTTCCTGCCCGAGACCGACGCGTCGGCACTGCTGAAGAAGGCACACGGCGCCTCGGCCCCGGGAAGCGAGCTGGTCGTCGACTTCACGAGCCGCGCCAGTCTCCGAAACCCCTACGCAGCGGAGTTTCTCGCCCGTCTGGCGGAAGACGGGAACCCCTGGCTGTTCGGGACGGATCAACCCGAGGAATTCCTGGCCGCAGCCGGCTGGGCGGCGACCTCGGTGCTGGAGCCCGGGGCCACGCAACAGGGCGACGACCGCTGGCCGTACCCGGTCGAACCGAGGGCCAACCGGTATGCTCCGCGGAACTGGATCTCCCACAGCCGGTGGATCGCGGATGACTCACTCGCCTGAGGACGTCGGTGCCACCTTCGCTGCGTTCGCCGAGGCGGTCTCGGAGAACCCGACGGGAGCCGCGGTGGAGTTCGGCAACCGGAAATCCCTGACCTACGCCGAGGTTTACCGGCTGGTTCAGGAGGAGGCGACCCTTCTGCGGGCCGCGGGAGTGCGGCAGGGATCTCGGGTCCTCCTCGACGTCGCCAACCGTTCCCGCGGCGTCCTCGGGTATTTGACCCTCCAGAGCGTCGGCGCCGTACCGGTCCCGGCCGATCTGACGAGAGGGGTACAGGATCGGATCGACTCGATGATCCAGGACACCGGGGCGAGCCATCGCTATTCGTTCGGCCAGGGCACCGAGTCGTCGATCGCCGCGATCCAGGGCCTGCCCGAACCGCCGTCCGAGAGCGAATTCGCGCTCGACTACGTGCTCTTCACCTCCGGGACGACCGGCCGGCCCAAGGGCGTCCCGATCTCGCGTGACAACGTCCGGGCCTACGTCGCCGCGTTGTCACACCTGTACCCCGAACGGAGCGGAGCACGGGTGTCCGCGACCTTCGACCTGACGTTCGACCTGTCGGTCCACGACATGCTCCTGGCCTGGACCCGGAGGGCGACACTGGTCTTCCCCGGGGTCAGAGAGGTCAACGACCCCGTCCGGTACATCACCCGCAGGCAGCTGACACACTGGTTCTCGGTACCGTCGATGATCCGGTTGCTGCCCTCCGGCCCACCGGCCCGGAACCTGGAGGCCGGCGGATCGTCCCTGGAGATCGCCATGTTCTGCGGGGAGGCCCTGCGGACCGGTGATGCGCTGGCCTGGCGAGGCATCGTCCCGGCCAGCCGGCTCCTCAATCTCTACGGCCCCACCGAAATGACCATCAGCTGCATCTCCCACGAGGTCACGACCATCGACACGAGCCGGCCCACCATCCCGATCGGGCGTCCCTACCCGGGTGTCGAGGTGTCGCTGGACGAGCGCGGAGCACTGTCGACCGCCGGACCGCAACGCTTTCCGGGGTATCTGAGAGACGGAACCGTGCAGGATCCAGGGTCTGTCTGGTACGAAACCGGCGACCTGGTGCGTCACCACCCCGCCGGTCTGGAGTTCGTCGGCCGGGCCGACGACCAGCTGAAGGTGCGCGGATTCCGGATCGAGCCGCTCGACGTCGAACACGGCGTCTCGGTGGCCTGCCCGCACCTGGGCGGCGTGGTAGTGGTGGAAAGGGACGGAGAATTGCTGGCGCTCCACACCGGTGGCGCCGACACCCGCATCGACCGGGCGGCCGTCGGCGAGCACCTGCCCTCTTACATGATCCCGGATCGGTTCGTCCGGGTCGAGGCGTTACCCATGAACGGAAACGGCAAAGTGGATCGTGCGGCAGCATCGCGAATGGTCGAGAAGCAAGGTCTTGTCACATGACCGAACAGGCCGTCGCGGCCACGACGTCGGGGCGGCGGTACCGGCTGCTGCTCCCGACGATCCTCCTGGGGAACGCGCTGAACGTGATCGACGCGTTCATCGTCAATGTCGCCGCGCCCACGGTGGCCAGGGATCTGCATGCGAGCTCGGGCGAGCTGATCCTCATCATCTCCGGGTACAGCATCGCCTACGCCTGTTTCCTCTCCACCGGGGGCCAGCTCGGCGACCTGTTCGGGCACCGCACGATGTTCGTCTGGGGCATGGCCGGTTTCGTGGTCTCGTCCGCCTTCGCCGGGCTGATCTCCGACCCGGCCCTGCTCGTGGCCGGCCGGGTTCTCCAGGGCCTGGCCGCGGCGGCGGTGGTGCCCCAGGTCCTGGCGATGATCACCACGTACTTCGAGGGACCCGAACGAACTCGCGCCCTGTCCGTTTTCGGCATCGTGATGGGCGTTGCCGGAGCGACCGCGCAGTTGCTGGGGGGCTTGCTGGTCACGGCGTTGTCCTGGCGAGCCGTGTTCCTGTTCAACGTCCCGGTGGCCGTCATCGGTGTGGCCCTGGCGCTGTGGATCATCCCGGCGGACGTCGTCGACCGGCGCCGTGGATCAGCGGCCGCACGGACGGACCCGGTCGGTTCCCTCCTGCTCGCCGGCGCGCTGTCGGCGGTGCTGGTTCCGTCGGCGTTCCTGTCGATCACCGGGTTCGACCTGCGCTGGTGGCTGTTGTTCGCGTTCACGCTCGTTCTGGCCGGCGTGCTGATCGTTCGCTCCCGCCGACGGGAGGTGCGGGGCAGGCGCTCGATCGTGAGCCTGACGGTGCTGCGTTCGCGGAGCTTCTCCCACGGGGCGGTGGGCGCGTTCTTCCTGTTCTTCGCCTACGCCGGGGTGATGCTGGTGTCGACGATCGCGCTCCAGCAGGTGGCCGGATTCGGTTCCCTGGCAGCAGGATTCATTCTGGTGACGTATTCACTGGGCTTTCTGCTGGGTTCCTGGCTGACCCGGGCCTACGCGCAGTCCCTGCGTCAGTGGATCTACGCCATCGGTGGGGCGGCCTTCGCCCTCGGATGCGTCGGGTTCTCGGCCACCGCCCTGGTGGTGGACGATCTGAGGAACGGTGGTGCGGCGATCGCCGTTTCGTTGCTGGTCGCCGGATTCGGGCAGTCCACGTTGATGGTTCCGCTGATGGGATCGTCGCTGGCCGACGTCGGCGCGACCGAACGCGGGATCGCCGCCGGCATGTGGGGCACCAATCAGCAGGTGGCCATCTCGGTCGGCACCGTCGTGTCCGGAACGGTCTTCTACGCGCTCGTCGACGGCATCGGGGCCGGCGGGGCGGTGGTCGCGGTGTACCTCTTGCTCGCGGGGGCATGCGCCGTGGCAGGAACCTGGATGACGTACTCAGTACGTCGTGTCGTCCACGGGCAGGACCGGTGCGGCCCGCACCGCTGACCGACGGCGGGGCGAGGTCCACCCGCCCCGTCGTCGGCCCGTCAGCCCAGCGGGCCGAAGAACGCTGCGATGTCGTCGGCCAGCAGGCCGGGTTCCTCGTGGGCGGCGAAGTGCCCGCCCCGCGGCATCACGGTGTAACGGGTCACGTTGTAGGAGCGTTCGGCCCAGCTGCGGGGTGCCGGGCCTCCGACGTCGGCGGGGAACAGGGCGACAGCCGTCGGCACCTCGACCTGGCCGAGAGGCGGCAGCAGGGCCCGCTCGTAGTACGGGCGGAACGACGTGGAGATCGTGTTGGTGAACCAGTACAGCGAGGCCTGGGTGAGCAGGAAGTCATCGCTGAAGCGGGTGGAGACGTCACCGCCGCAGTCACTCCAGGCCCGGTACTTCTCCAGGATCCAGCCGAGCAGTCCGGCCGGTGAGTCGGACAGGCCCTGCGCCAGCGTGAGCGGGCGGGTGCGCTGCTGAGCCGAATAGGCGCCCTCGGTCGCGAACCAGACCGCGTACGCGTCCAGATAAGCCTTTTCCTCGGCGGTCAGGCCGGCCGGGTCGAACGACGGCGGGTTGCCGACCCCCAGCACGTGGATGCCGGCCACGGCTTCCGGGTGGGCCTGCCCGAGCCGGATGGTGATCTCGGCGCCGAGGTCCGCGCCGTGGGCGCCGTACCGGGCGAAACCCAGCTCTTCGCGCATGAGCTGGTGCCACAGCTCGTGTGTGGGTTCCGCTACGCCGAATCCCGGACGCTGCGGGGAGAAACCGAAACCGGGCAGCGAGGGGACGATCACGGTGAACGCGGTGTCCGGGTCACCGCCGTGGCGCGAGGGTTCCGACAGTCGCTGGGCCAGCTCGACCAGTTCGAGGAACGAGCTCGGCCAGCCGTTGGTCAGCAGCAGCGGGAGCCGGCCGTCCCGCTCGGCGTCGAATCGCAGGTAGTGCACGGGCGTTCCGGCGATGTCCGCGAAACGGGACGGCAGGGCATTGATCGAGGCCTCGTGCCGGCGCCAGTCGTACCCCGAGGCCCAGTAGGTGACGAGACGACGTAACTCCTCACTGTCGGTTCCGGCCTCCCAGGCCGGGGTTCCCCAGGGAGCCGCCCATCGCGTCCTCAAAAGACGGTCGCGCAGGTCGTCGAGATCGGTGTCGGAGACGTTCATCGCGAGACGTCCTCATCGGTGAAACGGTCGGCGAGCCGGAACTCGCCAGGCTCCATCTCCGGCATGTCCTGGTGGAAGAGCTCCGCCTGGTCGCGGGTGGTGTGCAGTTGCCAGTACAGGTCGGCGATCCGGTCCGGCTCCGAGTCCGGGCGCCCCTGGCCGATGAACGCGAGGATCGAGACGTGACCGGCGTGGACACCGGTTCCGGCCAGCGAGCTGTTCAGGGCGAGCATCCAGTTGCGCAGGGCCGCCGCGGCGATGGTCTGATTGGCGATCTGCGGCACCACGACCGGGCCCGAGCCCGCACCGCTGGTGACCAGGACGGTGCCGGAGCCCCGCTCGATCATGCCGGGCAGCACCTGCTGGACGGCCGTCACACCACCGAAGAGGTAGAGGTCGAGCTGCGAGCGGATGGACTCGACACTCACCTCACGAGCCTCCACGAAGGGTGCGCGGCCGATGTCGGCGGGCGACGGGGCGGGCGAGTACTCCAGCACCTCGATCGGCCCCAGGGTCTCCTCCGCCTCCTTGAGCGCCTGGGCGAGGGCCGACCGATCGGTGATGTCCGCAGGGAACACCCCGACCCGGGTTCCGTGCTCCGCCAGGCGCGCGGCGGTGGCCTCCAGCTTCGCCCGGTTGCGGGCGATCAGGGCCACGGTGAAACCCTCTCGGGCGAAGCGTTTCCCGATGGCCTCCCCGAGCTGCGGCCCGGCTCCGACAATAGCGATGGTACTCATGTGCTCACTCTCCGTCCGCGCGTCGTTCCTTGATGCGCAGGGATTTACGCTAGGAGCCAGAGCCGGGCGGGGCTTGGACGAGAGCGACGTCGTCCGGGACATCCGCGACACCGAGGCGGCGTCCGAGACCGCTCCCTCATGGATGCCGGCGGCGCGGCTGCCCGAGTGGCGTCGGGCCTTCCCTCAGATTGATGACGATCACCGCGACACACATGGGCGAAACGCGACAGGAACAGGGCATGGACTCCACCATTCCGCCGTCCTGGGAGCGGGAACAGCGCTTCCGGGAGATGTACGACGCGGCGTACGCCGATCTGCTGCGGTACGTACGCCGGCGCGTTCATCCGTCCCATGCCGAGGACGTGGTCGGTGAGGTCATGCTCGTGGCCTGGCGCCGTCTGGACGATGTTCCCGCCGACCTCTCGGCGGCGCGCGCCTGGCTCTTCGGTGTGGCCCGCAAGACCCTCCAGAACACGCGCCGCCGCGAGGACCGGCACGATGCGGTCGGGGTCCGTCTGGCCGACGCCCATCATGGTTCCGCGGATGCCGGTGAGCTTCCCGACCTGGTGGCTCACCGGGCCGACATCGCCGCGGCCTGGCCGTTGCTGAGCCCACTGCACCAGGAGGCGATCGCGATGTCCGTGCTGGACGGGTTCACCGCGCCCGAGGCAGCCGCCGTACTCGGCATCTCCGCCACCGCTTTTCGCCTGCGGCTCTCCCGGGCCCGGCGCACCCTGCGGCGCCACGTCGAGTCCAGCCCCGCCGAAGCCCCGATGCCCGGCCAGCTTGCTTCCGACAGGAGCCCCCGATGAACCAGCGCGCCTTCGACGCCATGACCACCGCCGCTCTGCGTGACCTCGACCCCGCCGGGCCGGCCGACCTGAGCGATGCCGAGCACGAACGCGCCGACGCGACGTTCGCCCGGATCCTGGCCACTCCCGGCCCTGATCCGCTCCCGCAGGAGCCGGACCGGCTGCGTCGGCGCCGTGGCCGGCTGCTGGTGCCGGTGGGCCTGGCCGGCGCCGCGGTCGCCGCGCTGTTGCTCAGCGGCGGCAGCCCTGCTTTCGCGTCCTGGACGCCGAAACCCCAGGTGTTGACCGGCGCGGCCGCGACCGAGGCCGTCACCGCGTGCCGCGCCGCCTACGGACTGTCCGATCAGGGAGCGCCGGCCGTGCTCGCCGAGCGACGTGGCGAATACACCTACGTGCTCATCGAGGGCCCCCGGGCTGAGGCTTCCTGCTTGATGTCCGACAGGTTCCTCGAGCAGGCGGACTACCGGAACCCTGGGAACGGATTCATGGGCGGCTACACCGCAGACCCTGCCGGAGCCCCCTCGGTGGCACGGGACGGCCTCGTCGAGACTGACAGCATGGGAGGCAGTTTCACCGTCCCGAGTCGCTGGCCCTTCATCACCCGCGACGGGTGGGCGGACTGGGTCGCGGGATATGTGGGTAGCGACGTCACCGGTGTCACCGTGCACCCCCCGGTGGGTCCCGACGTCGAGGCATCGGTCGCCAACGGCCGGTTCGCCACCTGGTGGCCGAGGGGCGTGCTCAAGGGCGACAACCCTGGTAAGGGCGGGGCGTGGAGCTACACCGTCACCCTGACCGACGGCACCACACGAGCGATCACGGATCCTCGACCGACAGACTACTGAATCTCGCTGCGGGCCTGCCCCTTACGAAGACTTCAGTAGTTGCTTCATCGCCTGGTGGGCCGGTGTCGGGTGTCCCTCGTCGAAGAGGAGGTCGTGGCCCTGCTGGACGCTGCCGTCGTCATCGACCCACCAGTCGTAGCGGTCGTCCACGCCCCAGGTGGTGTAGGAGACGCAGGTGGGTGAGCTCAGGCAGGTGGCCAGCACGTCGGCGTACTGCTGCGCCTGGATGTCGGTCCCCTCGTCGTCGGTGACGTCGTTCTCGGAGATGCGCGCGTGCAGTCCGGCGTCCTGGACGTTGCTGAGGGTCTCGGTGAGGTCGTCGGTGGAGATGGCGTCGGTCTCGATGTCGTAGACGTGGGACTGGAGGCCGACGCCGTAGATGTGGCCGCCCTGTGCGTTGGTGTCGCGGGCCAGATCGAGCAGGGCGTCCTGGCGCTCGCCCGGCACGTCGGCGCCGTTCTCGTTGATGAACTGCCGGACGTCCGGATCGGCGTCGTGGACGGCCTGGGAGACGATCGCCGGGTAGCCGGGCCCGAAGGTCTGGTACCAGATGTTCTTCTGGAGGCTGGTTCCCTGGTCGACGTCGAACGGCTCGTTGACGACGTCGAGCGAGGCAAGCCGTCCCTTGAAATGGGTGACCACGGTGGTGATGTAGTCGAGCAGGACCTCGGCGCTGGCCTGGCGATCCTCTTCGGACCCGGTGGGGAGCTCCTTCATCCAGCGGGGCATCGCTTCGGTGAAGGCGATGGTGTGCCCGTGCACCGTCATGCCCTTGCTCTCGGCCATGGCGAGGATCGCGTCGGCCTCCTCGAAGGTGTACACGCCCTGCCGCGGGGAGAGGAACTGCGGCTTCATCGCGTTCTCCGGGGTGATGGCACCGAAGTCGCCGACGAACTCCTGCGCGTAGTCCGCGTCCGAGGCGAGCGGACCGAGCGCGACCGCCGCACCGATCTTGAAGCCCGGACGGACGCGGTCGGCGAGCGACTGAAGCCCTTGCGCCGACGGCTGGGCCCGCTCGACGGCAGGACCTGTGGTGGCCAGCGAGGCACCCTCGTCAGCGGTGGCGGTGAGGGAGCTGACCTCGAAGGAGCCCTCGTCGCTGGAGAGCCCGAGCCAGAGTTCCCCTGACTTGAACACCTCACCGAAAGGCGTTGAGGCCACCGTGTCTCCGTCGCTCGCGATCTCGATCGTGTCCCCGGTCCGGTGCACCGTGATGGGGGCTTGCGGGTTGGAGAGCGTCACGTGCTCGTCGTACACCGGTTCGGGGTCCGTCACGTCTTGCTGGGACGAGCCGTCGAAGACGATGACCTCGAGGTCGTCATCGTCGAGAGTGAGCCGCAGGCCGGCCGGTTCGATCCGGAACTCGTCGGCGATCACCGGTGGGCTGTCGTAGAGGGCCCAGGCCGCATCGTCGGTGACGTCGGTGAAACGCGCGCTGAGGGAGAAGTCGCCGTCGGTGACCAGATGTGTGCCGGCCAGATTGAGCGGCGGGTTCGCCTGGCGTCCCCCGTTGTCCCGGTCGACGATGCTCAACGCGGTGGCGGTGACCCGCAACCCGTCGCCGTCAGCCGCCACCCCCGGCACGTGCTGCCAGTCCTGCTGGCGCAGGTCGACGACCCCATCCTCCTGCGATGCTGAGGCCTGCCCGGTGCATCCCGCGACAGCGAGCAGAAGACCCGACGCCAGCGCGACCAGCCTGCGCGAATGCCCGGCCATCGGACTCCTGAACCAAACTGCCTCATTGCCGACCACGCCCGGATCCTAGGGGATGGTTTCGGCCGTCATCCTCCTGGCGAGATGAGGACCGCGCACCAGGACGCTTTCTGTCTGAGCAGGGTTACGTACGCACCGCAGCAGCTGGCCGGGTCGGCCACCGCCCGCAGCGGGCGAAGCCCTTTCGATGACGTTGCGGTCCCGGTCAGCGAGTACGCCTGAACGGATTCGCCCCTGACCTCTTGGTCAACAGCATCGCACTCGACGTCACCGCCTGGCTCCGAAGGCGGCCCCGGGCGCCTTGCGTCCCCGCAGGCTCAGGCTGATTCACTGATAGGGGCCGAGAAATCGCTCGCCATTGAAGTGGATGAGATGGGTGGGATCGTCTGCACACCAGACTTCCGTTTCCCAGGCAATTTCGTGCAGATACTTTCGCATCTCGGCGCGGGAAGGAAAACAGCTCACATAGACCAGCCCGGCAGTGGACCCAGCGAACAGCGTCTGGAGTTCGCCGTGGCGCTTGGCATCGACGGGCCCGTGCGAAGAGGCAGCTTCCATCAGAACGAGCCAATTTCGATCCGGCATGTAAACAATGACGTCCGGCATCTTGCCATGGACGTCGACGGTCACTCCCAGCCCGGCAAGGGCTCCTTGCTCCCACACCGACCATTTGGCATCGGCATCTCCCAGGTAGAATACCTGTCCGCCGGGCAGGAAATACGCGCCGAAGTCCTCGACGATCTGCTTGATCAGGACGTTCTGTCCGCCAGGACTGAGGGTGAGAGCAGTTCCGTTCAATGTGGTGACGGGGATACGTTCCAATTCGCGCGCTGCTGCGTACCGCTGACTCAGACCCGGGAGATCAGCGAGGTACTCCGTCAATTCGTTGTCGAAGTCAGGGGTGCCATAGGCGCGAATCACAGCGAGCGCTCGGTCAGTGACCTGGTAGCACCACTTCGGTGAGTTCACCGGCCGACCGGGGTCATCGGGATTCTGCTCGATCAGCATGACTTCGGCGAACTGGTGCAAAGTCCGACGGCGCACAGTCTCACGAGTGTTGGGCTTGTAATCGACGCCGTACTGTGCGCGGATGTGCTCCATGATCTCTACGGTCCGCAGCCGTGGGTTCCTCGCCGACGACCAGGGAGCCTGGGGAGTTACTCCGAGGAGAACAAGAAGGATCAGTGCCGAACGTTCGTTTGATCTTTCAGCGTCGAACCCGAGCGAAGTCAGTAGTGTGCGGGCTTCGGCGACACGATCGGCGCCGTTCACGAGCTGAAGCCGTCAACGTGCTGGGCCACCAGGGCGTCGATCACGCCCTGTTCAGGCATGGCGTCAAGCGTCAGAGCTGCGCCAAGAGCGGCCAGATTGTCGAGCGACGGGTAGCGCATGGACTTCAGGTCGCCCACGTTGACTTGGGTGTGTCCGGAGAACGTCCGGAAATGATCATCGAGCACGCTGCTGTTCAACCACAGCGCGAGTCCGTACGCAAGGTCCCTGGGGAGCCCGTTCTTGTTGATGTGTATGAAGTTCAGTTTGTTGTCCAGTCCGAGCCACTGATGTGCTGTTTCGCTCGGCTCGTAGACTGCTGCGACTACGCGTCGTCGTTCTTCCTTCGAGGAGAAGCGTTTGACGAGCACGAAACGTCCGTCGGCGACCAACCACTTGCGGGTGTCGTCATTGACGACGATTGCTTGGTCCTTGGTCCTGACGAGCGGCCAGCGTACGGCGCCGCCGAAGATGTTCGACGGGTAGAGCAGGGGTACACAACCCCGACCGAGCTGCGGCCGGGTGTGTTCCCGTAGCCGAAAATCGACGACCGGGCCGGTTGAGGCCTTGACGCCGAGCGCGGGGAGATCGCACGGCAGCCTGTCGAATACGGTAGCCAGTGCCGAGTGCTCGTCGGTCGTTGGGAGACGAACGAAGCTGTCGGGGTCGGATGGTTTGACGACCTCCGCATAGGGCACGGAACGTAAGGTGGCGTCGTCATCAGTTCCGTGACTGATGGACAGCAGGACGTCTTTCCGTGTGCCGGCCTTGGTGGCAGAGAAAATAATGTTCTCCTGGAGTACGCCACCGTCAGCGAACACGCTCTTACGGCTGTCGAAGAGATGAATGCGGTCCAGCGTCACGGCATCGAGGAAACTTTTCCGGAAATTTTTAAAATAGGTGCCGTTCGCGAACGACCTGGGAGTGATCGCAGAAACTTGCCCGCCGTCGGTCAGCAGGTCGGACGCGATCAGCAAAAAGGTAGAGTAGATGTTCGGAGTGTCGAGGGCGTCCGGCGCGAGCCGGGCACGTTGGGAAGCCGACAGCTTATAGTAGGGCGGATTCACGGGGATGAGGTCGAACTGGCCCAGTGGCGCTGACGCTCGCCGCAAACCGACGTGCATATCAAGGAGGTCGTCATGGACCAGCTCCGTCGACACCTTGACATTCAGCGCCCGCCCCAGCGCGACGCAGTCATCCAGCGTGTTCGACAGGGCCGGCAGGATCGCAGCATCTATTTCTGCGGCCACGATCTCAATCGACTTCGTGATCTTGTCACCCATGAGTCGGGTGACGAGAGCCGCGGTCAGCGATCCAGTCCCGGCACCGGGATCGAAGATCCGCACCTTGTCCCGCTCAACGAGCGTGAACATGGACACGATGATCTGCGCGGCCGGCACCGGTGTGAAGTACTGGCCGTGGGCGGCCTGAGACTTCGGATCGAGGTGGCTCATGACTTCGGTGCGCCGTCGCTCAACTCCTGATAGGAACTCGGCAATCATCGAAGCATCCGAGCCAGGAGGGCCGGCGGTCACCGTCATGTCCGCACCCTATGGCTGGAGTGCTCCACGGGGCCACGCCAGCATGACGGAGCGTTCCGCATGCAGGAGCGTCTCGGTGGGGGCCTGACCTCGTTCAGGATGCGTTCCTCGACAGACAATACAGTCCATATCGGCACAGGCTGATGCGGCGCAGATGTCGCGTGTTGTCCCGCACTCCGGCACCGGTAGGCAGCCTTCGAGAGGGGTGCCGATCTCGACGTCGTAGCAGCAGCATTGGGCGCTTTCGCCACTGCAATGACATCCGTCCTCGGCAGGCTGGATACCCAGGGCCGCGCCGACCTGACTCGGCAGGTCTCGGTCCTGTCGGGCGAAGTGGTCCGCGCCTGGATGGTGGAAGCGGTCCTTCGCTGCATTGAGGGGGATGCCGCCGCTCTGGTGGGTATTGATCCTGGGCTGGTCAGTCGCATTCATCTGAACGGCTTGCGTGTGCTCACCGACGGCTATCTCACTGACCGGGAATCTTGGCCCAACGGCCTGATTCCGGCGGCCCTCCTGGTGCTGCCGGCCTTCGGGCACAGGATTTCCGGAGACTGTTGGCACAGCGGCCCCGTTAACACCCGCAATCGTCAGGCCTTGTGACAGCCTGAACGCGAAGCCGTAGCCGCCCGCCGTCATCGCGGGCTGTGCGGTGGGTGATAGGCGGTCCGGCCCCGAACAAGAAGCTGCGCGACGCCGGCGGCGCCGTACCGGATCACGGTCACGATGATCAAGTACAAGGCCGCAGGGGAGCCTCGGAGCAGGCATCCGACAACTCCAAGACCGGCACCCTCATGAGTTCGCTGGTCCAGATCAGCTGTCCCGCAGCCATTCGTAGTGCAGAGGAAGGAAGCGACGCCATGCGTAGCATCTTCTGGAACGACCTCCAGGAGTACCTCAAGAAGCCTGAGTACCTCCGTGAGTACGTCGCACAGTCCGTACGCGTCACGACGACCGATCGCCTGATCAACGCCCTCACCGCCGAGGCCTGCGCCATCGAACGAAAGCAGAGGACATGACGGAATTCCACGACTGGGACAACATCCGGGCCGCGCTTGACGATGGTGACACCGAGGCGATGGCCCAGGAGCGAGCGCGCACCAAGGCATGGATCAGTGCCTTCCATCTGGCCGAAGAACGGAGAGGCTTCGGCATGCCACCCCACAGCACCGAAGCAGCTGACGCGGGGCGCAGCCAGCCTGCTCAACCAGACCGAGCAACCTCTACCCCTGCCCCCGCAGGTAAGTACCCGGCGTCTGCCCCGTGACCCGGCGGAAGGCCACGATGAAGGCGCTCGTCCTCCGGTAGCCGACCTGCCGGGCAACGGCGTCCACGCTCGTGCCCGCAACCAGCAACTGCACGGACGCGCGAATGCGCACCTGAGTACGCCAGTGGGTGAAACTGAGCCCGGTCTCGGTCTGGAACAACCGGGACAGCGTCCGCAGCCCGGTGTGGGTGAAATCGGCCCAGGCGGTCAGCTCTCGGGGGTCGGCGGGGTCGGCGACGAGCTGTTCGGCGATGACGCGAACACGGGGGTCGGTGGGCATCGTCACGTGGATGTCGTGCGGCGGCAGCGGGGTGAGCAGACCGAACATCAGTGCCTCAGCGTGTTTTCGCTGGTCCGGCTCCGGATCCACGGAGTGCAGGAAGGTGATCAGCTCCCGCAGCAGCGTCCCGCCCGAGACGCCGGTGGGCCGGGACCAGGTGATCGGGCACCGGTCCGGATCGACGGTGATCATCGTTCCCTCTCCAGGTCGTAGCAGCGTCCCGCTGTGCTCGATCCCGCCCGGCACCCACAGCCCATGTCCCGGTGGTATCAGCCACTCCCGGTCAGCGGCCGTGATCAGCGCGGTCGCCGTCCAGGTCCACAGCAGCTTCGGTTCCGGGTGCGTATGCATCCCGGTCTGCTGACGCGACCGGGATTCGCCCCGCTCGATGCTGAGGATGGGCGATCCGCCCCGCTCACTCACCCGAATACCCCACTGACAGCACCATTCCGAGGACCGGATGCGCCAGGTACACCGCTCACGCCGGCCTCTGCCGCAGCGCCAGCCCATCGATGATCATGGCCAGCCCGGCTTCGAAGGCCGAGGACTGATCGAAACCTGGGACGTCGGGGGCATCTTCATCCATGACCGCGTCGGCCTGCTCCTCCAGGACGCTGCCGACCGTGAACCGGCTGGCCGCCAGCATGGCCATCTGGGCGTCCTGCTCGGGCATGCCCGATTCGACCAGGAACCACATCTTAACTCGCGCAACGCCTTGGTCAGACAAGCAACAAGATCCTGGTGCTGGACATCTGGCGAAGAGGTCAGGATCAGGCTCCCGTTGAGCAGTTCGGTGCGCCCGAGTTCATGGGGAGTGCCCCACAGATCCTCGATCGTCAACGGCCGACGACGCGCCAGATGCATGAGCCTGGCCAGGTGAAGATCAACGTCGTCCAGCGGTTCCGTGGGTCCAGCGTTCATCTGCCACCGCCTCCACCACGCTCCACTTTCATGTTCGTCACCGACAGCCACGTCATCGTCGTGAGCCTCTCGTTTCGCAACGCAAGATCGGTCAAGCGCCAGCAATCACCGCGCAGGCCCGACACCGTCGAGCAGATTGGCGACCAGGGCCTCGATGAACGCGTGCGTGACCGGTTCGTCGGGGACCAGCAGGCGGTGGTAGACCGCTCCCCACAGCTGATCGACGAGAACCTTCACATCGACGTGCTCGCGGATCTCCCCACGGTCCTGTGCCTCGGCCAGTCGCCGGTACGCCAGTTCCCGGCGTTCCGAGGAGTACCGGGCGCGGATGGCGAGGGAGAGTTCGTGATCGGTCTGCGAGGCTCCGACGAGCTCCAGGTAGGAGCGGCCGACCGGCGACTGCATGACCTGCGCGAACGAGTGCAGTTGCTGGAGCAGGTCGGTGCGCAGATCGGTGTTGTGGTCGAAGGCCAGGGGCTCGGACACCACGTGAAAGTAGGCCTCCAGAGCCAGGGCTCGTGGTGACGGCCAGAGTTTGTACAGGGTCGTCTTGCTGACGCCCGCCGCCTTGGCCACCCGGTCGAAGGTGAGATCGGCGGTTCCCTCGGCCACGATGAGCTCACTGGTCGCCCGCAGCACGTCGGCCTGCACCTCGTCGATGGGCCGGCGGCCGCGCCCGCGCGTGCGCGGCGCGGCCCCCGGTCCCTCGGTCTTCCTGGTCACGTTCCGATCCTCTCCCCAGCTCTACCCGACGAGAGTGTAGGCAGTGCGACGAGGCCGACGTCGACGGATCAACGGGCGACGGTGAGCAGATCGTCCAGGCCGATCCGGGTGAGGAACTCGCCACGCACCCGGTCCGCCACGTCGCTCACCTCCTGCGGCCCGTCGTCCACCGGGTCGATGTGCACCCGGAACGGCCTGGATCCGTTGGGCAGGGCCACGATTCGCCGGATCTCGTCCGACACCATCGAGGCCTGGGCATCGGGCGGGGAGAGCTCGGCGAGCTTGAGCCCCACCTGGTCCATCAGCCCGGCGTACCGCGTCTCATAGGCATCGGCGACGACCTCGTCGGCGGGCCGGCCGCTGTGCGAGAAGTGGTTGGTGCCCTGGGTGAACGATCCGGGGACGACGATGGACGTCTCCACTCCCCACCGGGCGAGTTCCCCGGCGTAGCTCACGGCCAGCGAGTCCATGCCGGCCTTGGCCGCGAAATAGGGCGCCAGGTAAGGCGGGGTGCCGCCCTTGACACTCGTGCTGGACACCCACAGCACCAGCCCTTCGCCCAGCTCCCGCATGGACGGCAGCACCGCCCGGTTCACCCGCTGGGTGAACAGCACGTTCACGTCGTACAGCTCGGCGAACTGCTCGGGCGTGAACGCCTCGGCCGGGCCGACCACCATGTGCCCGGCGTTGTGGATCAGCACGTCGATCCACCTCGTCAAGAATGTGGGACGCCGCTGCCGTCACCGATTCGTCGGAGACGACGTCGAGCTCGACAGTCCGCAGATCCACTCCGTTGCGCGCCGAGTAGGCCGCGGCGGCCTCGACCCGCTCCGCGTTACGGCCCCGCGTGTTGCAGCGCCACGCCTCCCAGGACCGAGCCGACCAGGGCGGCGCATGCCCGGTCGATGTCGGCCCGAATCCACACGACGATGCGCCTTCCCACGAAAGCCCTCATGACTGAAGCTTTCCGAGCATGTCACTGATCCGCTGCCGGGCACCCGCGTCGCCGCTCTCGTAGCGGGAGGCCTGACGCAACAAGGCGACGGCCTGCACCGGCTCACGGTCCTGGATGATCTCGGCCAGAGCGATACGGGCCTGCACGCCCCGGCGGTCGAAGCGCCGGCGATGTGCTTGCAGCCAGGCGAAGTCGGCATTGGGCTGGTCAGCCAGTTTCCCGACGTGCAGCGCAACCGCTGTGCGCAGCAGATTTTCACGGTCGGGCGAATGGGGTGTGGCGTTGATCAGGGCCTCGGTGAAGATCCGTACGTCGACGTCCAGGAAGTCGGCAAGGCGGTAATGACCGCCACCGTTGACGACGGCGTTCACCGACTCGTCCTGA